>DAOTKE010000156.1:0-6758 GCA_035449085.1 Kiritimatiellia bacterium
CGGCTCATACTAGCCGATATCAGGCGTTTGTCCAGTTCCGTTCGAAGCAAAACACTTCTGCCGCAGGTGTGGCGAACCACCTGCCGTCGATTTCCGTTATTGGCGAAGGCGATTCCGCAGAAAGGAATTTGAGTGTCTGCGCGATTTGCCCCTTTGAAAGGTTCAGACATTTTTCCATTTGCGGAGTCGACAGGCCGCCTTCCGATCTGTCAAGGGCCTCCAGTAATTGAGACACATTCTTTTGGGGAGGGAAGGCATTCTGAATGAAGTAAGCGGCGATCGCGTCATCTTCCTCGCCGTGAAACAGAACGCCATAAGCTTCGTCTAGCGCACGCCCTGCGCGGCCGACCTGCTGGTAATAGTGGACTACAGAGGACGGCCGTTGGAAATGGATCACAAAACCAAGGTCGGGTTTGTCAAAGCCCATGCCCAGGGCCACTGTGGAGACAAGAGCCTTTACACGGTTGGCAAGCAACTCCGCTTCCAGCACTTCGCGAAACAAAGCGCTCTTTGCCTTTTCGTTGTACTGGGCATACTGCTCTACGGTTATGCCTCTTTGTTTTAACACATTGTCAACCAAGGTGCCGTCATTCGGTTCCGGCAAAACGCCACTATAGTAGGCACGAGCGCTGATACCGACAATGCGGAGCCACTCGGCAACCCGTTCGGCATCCCGTTTGGTCAGCACATAGACAATTCCATTGTTGGGGAGCGACGGAATCGTTTCGGCCAGCCAGGCCATACGAGCCGCAGGGCTTGGCATCGTGATGTTCTGGAGTTTCAGGCTCTCACGGAGCAAAGGGCCGCGCACCAAGGTGATGTTTTGGCCGAGCTGAGCCATGACATCGCGTACGACGCGATCATTGGCGGTGGCCGTTGTCGCAAGAACGGGAATGTTCGACGGCCAGGCATGGAGCACCCGGACAATGCGCCGATAGTCGGGACGGAAGTCATGGCCCCAATCGGATATACAGTGGGCTTCGTCCACGACGAACAGACCTACGCGGTCGGCAATGGTTGACAAGACATTCTGTACAAAGGCGTCGTCGGCCAGACGTTCCGGTGAGACGAGCAAGATGTCGACCTGATTGTCACGGAGCGCTTGTTCTATTCGGGCACGGTCCTGAGGGTTCGAACTGTTGATGGTTTCAGCTTTGACGCCAATGCGCGCGGCCGCCTCCAGCTGGTTGCGCATCAAGGCAAGCAATGGGGAAATCAACAGGCTGGGGCCTGCCCCGGCATTCCGCAACAGACGGGTGGCCAGGAAATAGACCATGCTTTTGCCCCAGCCCGTCCGCTCAATAACCAGCAGGCGCTTGCTTTCCAGAATGGCTTGGATACTCTCCCATTGCCCAGGCCGGAAGTCGGCCGTCGGCTGGTTCAGTGCGCCGCGAAGATACCGAAGGGCGGTCGCTCTCATCCGTTTGAGCCTTTCTGCCGGCAATCGGACAGTACGGATTGGCCTTTGGATATGAGGCGGTATTTCTGGCGGCGGCTTGTAGGCTTGCCGGGTACGCCCACAACAATGTACCCGCCGCCCAGATTATGGAAGTCGTTCGCAAACTCGCACAGGGTGTGCAGGAGATCCAAGGGGTTCCAACCCTCCTTGAACTCCAGCCGTTCCCATTCTACGGCCTTGCCGTTCAGGAGCGAATCTATGGGAATTGGCAACTTCATAACTCGGTAGCGATCCTAGCCTAAACACACTAAGACATTTCTTGTAATGATCGCATCGGCATAGTCGATGCGGGCGGCGACCATCGGAACCTGATTAAGACACAACGACATCTCGTCCAGCATCAGTGTCCGGCTGCTTTGAGGGCCGTTTGTTCCGTACTTGAATCCGGCTGTAATTGCGGATTTTGAAAAAGACATACAGGCGTCGGACATAGCGTCCTCGATTTCGTGCTTCGGCACAACTCTTCCCTGGTCCCGCCGTGTAAAAACTCCACCGAACGTGTGTCTGTCTATGCCAGTCGATACACGTTCAACTCTGTTTTTTTTAAAACTGTACCATCACAGTGGGGGAAGTGCGAGTGCAAAACGGCTAGAAATAGAATAAAAACAGGATGTTTCTCACACGAAGACACGAAGGGGAATGGTTTGTCATGAAATACCTTTGTGTCCTTTGTGTGAGATTGAATGGGGTTGCGGGCGAGCCCGCGTTAGTTGAAACTGAATCACACCCCGGGGCGCGAACATCACGCGAAACCGGTTGACTTCAATACGGGGTGCGCCATAATGGACGGCACCATGAAGATGACCGATTGTGATGCCGAAGGTTCCCGTGTTTCCGCGTCTGTGGGCCGACGCGCGTTTTTGCAGGCCGCGCTGACCGGCTCTGCGGCGGCGGCCCTGCCGCATTTGACCGGTTGCGCCACGCCGCCCCCGGCCTGCGGGCTGCGCGGCGGCGTGCTGCGCGAGCCCGTCCGCGAGCTGCCCCTGCGCGACGACGCCGACGTGATCGTCTGCGGCGCGGGTCCGGCCGGCGTGGCCGCCGCCATCAGCGCGGCGCGGGCCGGCGCGCGCACGCGCCTCTTTGACCGCCACGGCTGCCTCGGCGGCGTCTGGACCGCCGGGCTGCTCACCTGGATCTTCGACTTCAAGAAAGAGGGCCTCACGCGCGAGATCGCAGACCGTCTCGACGCGCGCGGCGCCCGCCACGGCACGCTGTCCTCCATGTTCGTCTATGAGCCGGAGGAGATGAAGATCCTGCTCGAAGAGATGTGCGAGGAAGCGGGCGTTCGCGTGCGCCTGCAAACCAGTGTGGTGGCCGCCTGCCGCGACGGCGGGCGGCTCGGCGCGATGGTCACGGAGTCCAAGTCCGGCCGCGAGGCGTGGCGCGCCCCGGTCTTCATCGATGCCACCGGTGATGGCGACCTCGGTGCTCTGGCCGGCTGCGGCTGGGATTTCGGCAACCCCGAAACCGGCGAGGCCCAACCCCTGACCCTCAACGTGCTGGCCGTGGTGCGCGACGCCACGTTGCTGCACGACCTGTTCTCGCAGAACGACCTCAAAGGCCATGTCGCCGCCGTGCAGCGCGTCAAGGCGGAAATCCGCCGCGCGGGCATCGATCCTTCCTACGGCATGCCGACGATCTTCCCGGTGCGCGACCATGTGGTGCTGCTGATGTTCAATCACGAGTACGGCGTGAAACCCTACGACGCCGACGCCATGACCGCCGCCACGCTGCGCGCGCGCAAGGAGATCTTCGCGATCATGCGCGGGCTGCGCAAGCTCGGCGGACGGTGGGACGGACTCCAGATTGTCGCTACCCCCGAGCAGATCGGCGTGCGCGAGGGCCGCCGCATCCACGGACGCTACACCGTCGCCAAAAATGATCTCGTCACTGGCGCGCGTCACGATGACGCTGTCGCGCGCGTCACCTTCGGGGTGGACATCCACGCCGCGACGCGCGCCAAGAACGAGAAGCAGACCATCGAGCGCGGCGGGGTGGAACGGACGCTGCCGTATGACATTCCGCTGCGCGCGCTGATCGCCAAAGACGTGGACGGCCTGATGATGGCCGGCCGCTGCATCAGCGGCGATTTCGTGGCGCACGCCAGCTACCGCGTCACCGGGAACGCCGTCGCGACCGGCGAGGGCGCGGGCCGCGTGGCCGCGCTCGCCGCCCGGCGCGGCTGTCTGCCGCACGAGGTGGACTGGGCAGAGGCAAAGAAAGGTATGCACTAAGGCTCGACCGCGACCGCCGAGATCTCGAAGCCGTGCGGTTCGGCGGCGGCTTTCGGGTAGAGCCACTTGCCGAAACAGACGCTGACCGCCGCCAGGCGCGAAAGCCGCAGGTGAGGCCCGGCCTGTTCGGTCATTTTTTTGTCCCAATGCGAGAATAGCTTCAGCGTACGCAACGGAATGCGGTGTGTCTGCCAGTCAATGGTCAGCGGGACATTCGTGCCCCATGCGACATTGTCATCCTGAATCAAAGCCAGTTCGAAGGCGGTCGTCCGGGGGTGCGCCGCCCGCGCGCGGACGACCAGCACCGCGTCTGCTCCGTCGGTCTGCCACAGCCGCGCGCAGGAACGGCCATCGGTCGGCACGCGCAGCGACAGACTGCCGTGTTCGCCGTCGAACCGTTCCGCACCCAAATGGATGGCGGGACGCAACCGATCGTCACGCACTTTCCAGCGGCGCAACGGTGCATGCCAAAGCTGCACACGCATCCAATCGTCGACATCAAAGAGGCTCCAGGCGCCATCCTTGGCGACCACATTCAGCCGCAGCGCCGGCTGCAAGGCGACCCACTCCAACGCGGCCAGATCGACACTCACGCCCGATTGAGGCGCCCCCTCCGAATAAAGCCACGCGCCGGTCAGCACACTGAGTCGTGTAACCTCTTTCCAGCAAAAGGCTTCGCGCTTCGGCAACCCCCACAACGGAATCAACTCGACGGCAGGAATGATCATCTCGCTCCACCCCGCACCGAGCCGCAGGTTATACCCCAGCCCCTGGCCGTTCTTCATCTTGAACCCAATCTCCACGCGGGCATCGTCCACATCGCCACGCGCCACGATCCGCAACCCCCATCCCATCGGATCGGGCACGCCGGCGCGTTCGGCCGGACGGAGTGCGCCGACATCCACCGCAAACGGCCGCGTATAGCCGGCGGCAGAGCGGCCGACCCCGACATCGGCCACACTCAATCGCAACGCACGCCGGTCACCCGCCTGAACCAATGTCACCGACGCCTCCGTCAAACCGTTGTTGACAGGTGGAGGAGGCGTCTCCGGAACATGCAGCAGCGGGATCCTGCGTTCCGGCACAAGCGGTGCCCAACTTACATCATAGGCGGAGTGTCCCGGATATTCGGCGACGCCATGCGCGCCGTGGGCGCTGAATGCGACATTCCACACGCCCGGCGCAAGCTGATCGCCGGGAACGACACCCTTGTAGTGCCCGGACGAATGCATCGTCTGATTCGTGCGCGTCAACGTCACCACCACACTCTTGTCGTTGCCAGATATCAGCCGCGCGACAACCTGCGTGGCCAGCGCCGCCTCGGCATACAGCTCCATGGGATGTCCGGCACGCCACTGCGGCTGTACGGAGGCACGCAGCAACGGGCCGACACTTTTCTCATCCGGCAATGGCGGCGCCGCCCAACGCGGGGCCAGTTCCGCCGCACGCTTCACGGTCTCGGCAGAAGGCGTAACGTCGTCACGAGTCAACAGGTAATCGCCGGGCGCAACCGTGAACGCGCCATCCCGGGCGGATGCAGCAGATTCGCCGAGGCGTCCATCCGCGAAAGTCCGAACGGCAAAGCGTACTCCCAGATCGGGCAGACGCAGCGTCAGTGTCGGGCATATCGGCAGCACGCGCACCTTGGTCGCGGTGGTGCCGGTGAAGGGATCGGCCACGGTAAAGACATCGGGATAGAGCTGCAGGCGCCAGACACCCGGTGCTACGCGATCCAGGAAATAGGCCCCGCTGCCGCACGACGCAACCAGCGGCGAGACGCCGCAGCCCCACACCCGCTCCAAGCGATCCGGAGCAGGCGGCGGCGTGCGCGTCGCGTTACTGTGAAAGTAATGTGTCTCAGTCACCAGCTCCGAGAGATTCTCTGTGGCCGAGACGCGGAACGGCGGGAACCGCATCTCGTCATCGGCCGGCGTGAAGGTCGTACCACGCGGCATACGCGCAAGGACCTCGGCGGCGATGGCCAGTGAGAGCGCTTTGTTCGGCGTGTAAACCAGATTCAGGTGATGGGTCTGCCAGTTGCGGTTCACGTCCGCCAGCGGCATGGGATCGTACTGGAACTGGGAGGCGACCTGGATACCTTCCGAGCGGAACAACAACGCCATGGCCGGATACATGTACGAGCCATTCATGTCGGCGGCATCGAACTCGTAGACCATGCGCGACTTACGGGCGATCGAGGCGTCGGGCTGAAGGGAGGTCGCACGGACGCGGCTGAGCTGTGGACCCTCCAGCTCGCGCCCCGCAACCAATCCGGTGGGATAGGAGACGCAAGTGACGCCATCGACGCGCGAGGCCCCGGCGGCGGCGTTACGTCCGTGCCAAGAGTTGTAATAGATCGGTTTGGCGGTCCCGCTGGCGCGCAGGGCGTCCGTCAGCGTGTTGATGTAGTCGGTCACCAGACTGTCCGGCGTGTCCGGCGGATAGAGCGGCTCATTGATGCACTCAAAGGCCAGCACGCAAGGCTCATCGGCATAGCGGCGCCCCGTGATCCGGTTGACATGCTCCGCGAACTGTTTCAGGAAACGGGCCTGAGCCGGCCACGTGGAGCGGTCGGCGGTCAGTTGGCGCATCGAATAGATGTCCGAAAAGCCTTGCGTACGTTCCGTCCAGATGCCACCGCCCCACCAGGCGATCGGCGTGAGCACCGTGTAGATCCCCTGTTCGCGACAGATGTCGATCAATTCATCCAGCAGCGCCAGGTGCTCGTTGTCGAGCAGATTGCCCTCGCGGTCGCTGAACTGGCGTTCGAAACAGTGGACGCGGATACAGCCCAGGCCAAGGCGACGGAAATGGGCCACGTCGTCGCGCATGACCTGCCGGTGGTCGCGCCCCTGCCGTTTGAGCGCCGCGTAGTCTATGGTAAACGGCGTGTAATAGTTGACTCCCAGCAGTGCCACCTCATCACCGGTATCGGCCCAACGCAACACCCCCTCGGCATCAACCCGCGCCAAACGGTCGGCACCGGCCAATAAGGCCTGCGCCAACAGCAGGCCCACCGCGGCAATTCCCGTCCGTTTCGTCATTTTGAGCCCCCCTCTTTCCGC
>DAOTKE010000157.1:0-6737 GCA_035449085.1 Kiritimatiellia bacterium
GTGTTTCCCTGATAAACAACGCGCGAGCCCAGTTCAAATAAAAACGCCCTGCTCGCATCCCAGTAAACCGGTCGTTCGCCGTGTCACGGAAATGAGGTGGTTAAAGTGACACATCCCGCTCCCCCACGCAATCCATTTTCGTTCTTAAGCAACATCAAACCCGACATGCGGCCCGTTGACAATCAGCCGTCATTTGGTTATATTAGAGAATATCAAAATGAAAAAACCAAGGATCGACAAGTTTGTCAGAAAAGAGTGGGAGATGCCCGCGCGCAAGTTCAAAGCGCTCGGACATCCGTTGCGCCTTTGGATCGCACAGCAGCTTCTTGAAGGCGAGCGTTGCGTGCACGAGCTCGTCGAACAGACTGAGCTGGATTTCTCAACCGTTTCCCAGCATTTGACGGCACTCAAGGCCGCGGATGTCCTGACGGCCGAGAAACGCGGCAAGGAGATCTACTACAGCCTGAAGTGCGATTGCGTCAGGCGTTTTCTTGCGTGCCTGCAGTCGCCGGCCGGACGTCGGCCGGCAGACAGTCCATCAGAACAGGGAGGTCGACAATGAAGGTAGTCATCATCGGCGGCGTGGCGGCAGGGGCCAGCGCGGCGGCACGTCTGCGGCGGCTGGACGAGAAGGCTGAAATCATTCTTCTGGAGAAGGGCGCGTCCATCTCGTACGCGAATTGCGGCCTCCCCTATCATGTCGGCGGCGTGATCAGGGACCGGTCGCGGCTTCTGGTCATGCCGCCCGCGAAATTCGCCGCCTGGTTCAATGTCGACGTGCGCACGAACTGCGAAGCCACGGCCATCGACCGCCAGTCGAAGGAAGTGGAAGTCACGACGGCCGGCGGTGTTGCGCGTCTCAAGTACGACAAGCTGCTGATCGCCACGGGCGCGACACCGGACGGCGACGTTTACACGGACGCCACGCATCCGCATGTCGCCCACCTCTGGACGCTGGCGGACATGGACCGCGTGATGGGCAAGCTCGGCACGGCCAAACATGTCATGGTTGTCGGCGCCGGCTTCATCGGTCTGGAGGTCGCGGAAAATCTCCGCCATCGCGGCATCGCGGTGACGATGATCCAACGCGGCGCTCATGTCCTGCCGACGCTCGACGCCGAGATGGCGCAGCCGCTCGCGGCGGAATTGCGCGGCATGGGCGTTGAGATCCGTTTCGGCAGACGCGTCGCCGAATTCTCGGAGCGTGCGGACAGTGTGGAGGCGATCCTGGACAACGGCGAGCGCCTGGCGGCTGACTTCGCCATCGTCTCGACGGGCGTCAGGCCGGGCTCGGAGCTGGCCAAGGCCGCGGGGCTTGAGCACGGCCCGCGCGGTCACATTGTCGTGGACGAGCACCTGCGGACGAGCGATCCGGACATCTTTGCCGCGGGCGACGTCATCGAGGTGGTCGATCCCGTCTTCGGCGGCAGCACGGCGATCGCGCTGGCGGGCCCGGCCAACAAGCAGGGGCGCATCGCGGCGGACAACATGGCCGGCGGCGCGAGCGTCTATCGCGGCACGTTCGGCGCGAGTGTCGTCAAGGTCGGGGAGCTCACGGCGGCGGCAGTCGGCTGGACCGAGGCACGGCTCAAGGCCGCGAAGCGCGACTACCGCAAGATTTACATCCACCCGTCGTCGGGCGCAGGCTACTATCCCGGAGCCGTGCGTCTCAACATGAAGCTGCTCTTCGGGAACGACGGGACAATCTACGGCGCGCAGATCGTCGGCGCCAAGGGCGTGGACAAGCGCATTGACACCCTTGCCATGGCGATGCGCACGGGACTCAAGGCCCCGCAGCTCGGCGAACTCGAGCTGGCCTATGCGCCGCCTTACAGTTCGGCCAAAGACCCGGTGAACTTCCTGGGCTTCGTGGCGGAGAACGTGCTCACCGGCAAGAGTGACGCGGTCGCGCCGGACACGCTGCCCGCCGACGCGCAGATCCTCGATGTGCGCGAGCCTGCCGAACACGAGACGGGAGCCATCCCGGGGGCGGTGAACCTCCGGCTCGCAGACCTGCGCGCGCGGCTCGGCGAACTCGACAGGTCGAAAACCTATGTCACGTGTTGCGCGGTCGGGCTGCGCGGCTATCTGGCCGAGCGCATCCTGAAGCAGAACGGCTTCAAGGCGCATAACCTTTCCGGCGGCTGGGCCACATGGAAGCTCTTCCATCCCGATCCGCAACCCGCGCGTGACGGAACTCCTTCCCAAAACACTCAACCCGTGCAGCCCTCACAGGCATCAACCCTCGATCTTCGCCAGTTGCCCTGCCCGGGGCCGGTGGTGACGCTCAGACAGGCGTTCCAAGATGCCGCGGACGGCACCACCTTCAAGGTTCTGGCAGACGCGACTTTCGAGGATGACCTCAAACGGTGGTGCGCGGCGAACGCGTGCCAGGCGTTGGGTCTGTCCAAGCGCGGCGGCGAGCTTGAAGCGACGCTCGTGAAACGTGCCGCCGTACCGACGCCGGCTCAGGCCGTGTCGGCGACGGACGCGCCCTTTACCCACTCCGTGGCCATCGTTCTTTTCAGCAACGACCTCGACAAAGCGCTGGCCGCCATGATCCTGGCCAACGGGCTGGCCGCGTCCGGTGCCAAGGTCGGCATCTTCTTCACCTTCTGGGGACTCGCGGTTTTGCGGAAGAATCCCGCTCCGGCAGTCCGCAAGAACCTCATCGCGCGGCTGTTCGGCTGGATGCTGCCGTCGGGGGCGGAGAAGCTGGCGCTTTCAAAGATGCACATGCTCGGAGTGGGCACGGGCATGATGAAAAACATCATGCGCAGACAGAACATCATGTCCCTTCCCGACCTCATCAAGTCCGCCAAGGCGGCGGGTGTCAGGTTCATCGCCTGCGACATGGCGATGGGCGTGATGGGCCTGACGCGCGACGAGCTGATCGACGAGGTCGATGAGGTCGCCGGAGTCGCCGCCTTTGCCGATCTCGCCAGAAAGAGCAACAACACGCTGTTTATCTGACAGCCTCCTCGTTGGCGCGTATGCTTGAGCGGTTCATGGGTATCCTCGCGCCACGCTGAATATTGATTTGTGCGGCATGAAGGGGGCAATCGCGTAGGCCTCTTCCACATGCGCCGTCAACCTGTCTTGAGCTGCGGCCGCCATGCACCGAGCGGGAACCATCCGGAACACATCTGCGCATTTGAGCGCAAGTTTCCCGCTCGGTAAAATACCGGTTGACGGATGGTCTCTGGCGTGCGATATTACCGCTCGGGAACGATGAAGATGAAAACCTCAGAACAGATCGGGACGGCGATCCGAACGCGGCGCAAGCGGCTGAAAATCACCCAGAAGGAACTGGCCATGGCCTGTGGCACAGGGCTGCGGTTCATTGTCGATCTGGAGAAGGGAAAGCCCACCTGCCAGATCGGCAAGACGCTCCAGGTGTTGCAGGCGCTTGGACTTGCCATCGAGACAACACCCCTCAGCGGCGATGATGCCGGAGGCGGGCGGCCATGAAGCGGCTGATTGTCTATCTGAATGGCGAACGGATCGGTGTCTTGGACGAGGATGGCAGCGGACTTCTCGAGTTCCGCTATGCCCCGGAATGGACGGGCAGGTCGGATGCCATGCCTCTTTCCCGTTCGCTGCCGCTGCAAATTGAACCGTTCCGGGGAAAGCATGCTCGTCCTTTCTTCGCCGGTATCCTCCCCGACGAGGGACCCAGGCAACAGATCGCCGCCATTCTCGGCATCAGCGAGCGCAACGACTTCGCCATGCTGGAGCGGATCGGCGGTGAATGCGCGGGAGCGGTCAGCCTCCTGCCGGAAGACGCCCCCGCTCCGACCGTGGGCGAGACGCGTGTTCGTGAACTGAGCGAGCGGGAGTTGGAGGACATGGTCACGGAACTGCCCCGCCGCCCGCTGATGGCGGGGCGCGAAGGGCTACGCCTTTCGCTCGCCGGATCGCAGGCGAAGATACCGGTCCTGATTCGGGATGCGACCATCGCCTTGCCTCTCGGCAACACGCCGAGCACGCACATCATCAAACCGGAGCCCGAGCGCTTCCCCGGACTGGTGGCCAACGAGGCCCTCTGCATGATGCTGGCGAGATCGGTCGGACTGAATGCGCCTCCCGTAACCGTTCGCTCGATCGGCAATAGGCCGTGCATCGTCGTCCAGCGGTATGACCGCGTTACCGGCGCGGACGGCACGGTCACGCGTGTTCACCAGGAGGATTTCTGCCAGGCACTGGGCTTCCCGCCGGAGCGGAAATACCAACAGGAAGGAGGACCTCTGCTCCGCGACTGTATTGGTTTGCTCCGCGAGTGGTCCACCGTGGCGGCGCTGGACATCCGGGACTTCCTGGACGGCCTGATCTTCAACGTGCTGATCGGGAATGCCGACGCGCACGGCAAGAACTACTCGATCCTCTACCGCAAGTCGGAACGAAGACTTGCGCCGTTCTACGATCTGGTCTGCACGCTGGCTTGGCCGGAACTGTCCAAGACCCCTGCCATGAAGATTGGGAATAGCGCATCCATCGAGACGATCACGCCGGCACACTGGCAGAAGATGGCCCAGGATTGCCGCGTGGGCTGGCCGATGCTGCGTGAACGGATCGTGGAACTATGCGGCAAGACCATCGAGGGCCTGAAGAGCAAAGAGGTCATGGCCGCGAGCAACGACCCCGCCATGTCGGAACGTGTCGCTGGCATTATTCAGGAACGGTCGGCATTGCTGCTTCAGGGCCTGAGGTAAGGAGGTTTGGGGTCGTAGTTTGACATTAGACATTCGGCGTTTCCCGCAGCCTTAACACCCGCGCGGCCGACCACTGCAGGGCCTGGTCGGTCTTCAGCCGCGCCGCCGTCCTCTCGGCCGACTTGGCGGCAGCAAACACGGCCCGGCCGCCTGTTCTCCAGGCCCTTTCTACTGCAAGGCCATCCAGGAAGAGTGCCTGCCGCCCCATGCCGCGGCTGGTGATGTGGTGCCATCGGTCCGCGTCATGGTGTCGCAGCGGCCTCGCCATGCCGACACCTTGGCACACCACGCAAACACCTTGTAACCTCACAATGTCTAATGTCAAACTACGACCCCCAGACCATTCCGAACCAACACCAGCAATAAAAAACAAGTTGTTTCTCACACGAAGCCACGAAGGGCACGAAGGTGGATGCCGTTTTAAAAGAAGCCTTTGTGGCCTTTGTGCCTTTGTGTGAGATTGAATTGGGTTGCGGGCTTCGCCCGCGTTGGACATTCAGTGTTTCCAGCAGCATCAACACTCGCGCGGCCGACCGCTGCAGGGCCCTGTCGGTCTTCAGCCGCGCCGCCGTCCTCTCGGCCGACTTGGCGACCGCAAACACGGCCCGGCCGCCTGTTCTCCAGGCCCTTTCTACTGCAAGTCCATCCGGGAAGATCGCCTGCCGCCCCATGCCGCGGCTGGTGATGTGGTGCCATCCCCCGGCGCAGTGGTGTCTCAGTTGCCTTGCCATGGCAACACTCTGCCAAACGCGAAATCACTGCGCAATCCGGCATTGTCTAATGTCAAAATATGATAATCATCCCCAGAGCCGCAAGTTGCCAGGTGATGTCAGCTTTGCTCCCCGAGCAGCGCGTGCAGCGCGCGCCAGCCGACCGCCCGAACGCCGGGACACAACGGCATGGGCGCGGCGTGTTCAGCCGTATCGGCATGCACGACCACCGCGCGCGTCGTGTCATCGCGGCCCATGGCCTTGGCAAGACGCGTCAGCGAGCGCCCATCGTCCGGCATCGGCGTACGGGTGGCCTTGGCCTCGATCAGCAGCAGACGGCGGTTGCCTTCGTCCACCACGAAATCGACCTCCAGCCCCTGGCGGTCGCGGAAGGTGTACAGCCCCCGCTCCAGCCCCCGGTTCAGGCGGTGCTTGACGATCTCCGAGGCGACGAGTCCTTCGAACAGCGGTCCGCGGAAAGGCGAGACGGCCAGATCCGCCTCGTTCCGGATGCCCAGCGGCGCGGCCAGGTCGGTCTTGTTGAGCATCCGGCCGCAGCGGCTGGCGAGGAGCCCCATGAAGCGGCGGAAGGTCGCGAGATCGCGGATGGAGGTGACGGCCCGCACGTCGCGCTCGAGGTAGGTCTGCACGTACGAGCGGAACCAGATGTCGGCGGCGCCGGGCGCCGCCAGCACCTCGGGGAAGCCGCCGAGACGCAGCGTCATGTGCGGCGCCTCCTCGGCGGAGAACGGCAGCAGCGAAAAGACCGCCGCACGCCCCGCCATGGACTCGGCGACGCCCTTCATCAGCGGGCCTCCTGCGAACCGGTGAGCAGCCACTGCCCCTTGCGCTGCGGATGCCGGTTGACGCGGGCGCGCACGTAGGCAAACAGCGCGGGCGCGTTCTGCATCTTGTCGAGGATGACCGGAAGCGTCAGGTTGTCCAGGAACGAGCGGGGGTCGGCCCGCACCCGCGCCACCACATCGGGATCCTCCAGCAGCACATGCTGGCAGGCACGGCACGGTTTCTGTCGGCCGGAAACCGGCAGAGGAAACAACGGCGGATTCGGAATATGCGTTTGTCCCAGACCCGACTGTTAACGGAGTAAAGACATGAAAACAAAGGACACCGCCTCAACCGCCTTGTCGGGGCTCTGTCTCAGTTCGGCTGGTATCGGGTTCTATTGCCTGCGCTTCCAATAATCGGGGTCGCGGTGCAGATTCATCACGGCAAGGACAAATATACCGTCGGATTCTATGCTGTAGAGTACGCCATAGGGAAAGCGGTGAACCAGGCAACGGTGTATTTCATGATC
>DAOTKE010000158.1:0-6609 GCA_035449085.1 Kiritimatiellia bacterium
GCCGAAGAGCGTCGCGGCCTTCGGCTTCGGCACCGCCCCCGGCCTCTCCCCGGCGCTCAGCGTGAGCGAAAGGGACCTCGCGCAGGAATTCCCCGGCCCGGCGGGGACGCCCGGCATGCACACGGTGGACTTCCCCGTCAAGCTGGGGGTCGTCCTGACAAACAACACCGCAAAGATGCTCGGCGGGGACACCGACACGGTGCCCGCCCACCTCTGCGTGTTCGCGGGCGGGGGCGGCGGGGAGGGCGATCCCTTCAACGACCCCCCTCCCGGCAGGTGCCCGTGCTGCCCGGAGCCGAACAACTGCCTGTGCCGCTGCGCGTCGCCGGGCGCCTGCGCGTGCCCGGCGTGCCTCGACCCCTACCACACGGGCGCCCCGACCAACAGCGCGGGACAGGCCGCCGGCACGGTCGACCGCCCCCGCCGGCTCCTGCTGGCGGGCGGCGCGCCCGACACGGTCGCGGCCGCGCCCGCGCCGGGAAGGGGCCTCTCGCCGCTGGACGGCGCCTGCATGCTCTGCGGCTGCACGCAGACCGTCGCCGGCGGCAGCTCCCCCCCCGTGCCCGCCGTGATCTTCCGCTGCACCCCGAACCTCTCCGCCGCGCCGCTTGAAGGCTTCGCCGCGACCTCGGGCGCCTTCACCGTCACCGGCACGGCCCCCAGCGCCTCGGCCGGGGCGGACGTCTTCACCTGGCAGGCGGGGCGCTTCTTCAGCCGCGGCCGCTACACGGTCGCCGGGCTGGGCGTGTGCCTCTCCAACGCCCCGGCGGACGCCCCGCCCCGCGTGCAGGCCGGCCACACCAACATCCTGTCCGTCACGACCCGCGTCCCCGCCGACGGCGGCGGCACGCTCACGTTCAGCGGCCACACGGAGGCCGCCTCGGCCAGAGTCAGAAACCGCCAGACCGGGCAGTACGAGCCGCTGCAGGACTCTTACGCGGCGTCCGAGTGGCTGGCCAAATACACCGCCGGGACCGACCGCACCGCCGAGGTGCGCTACGCCGCCGCCCTGACGGGGCAGCGCCTCTTCACGGTCGCCTACGGACTGCCCGGCGCCCTCCCCGGCAGCGTCTCGACCAACCTCGCGTTCGAGGCGGTCGGCGCCCGCGCCGAAGCGGTCAACGCCGCGACCGACGCCGACGGGCACGTGTACAACACCAGCGGCATGCCGCTGGGCGGCACCGCCCGCTTCAGGGTCGAGGTGCCCGGCGGCGCCGTGCCCGGCGCCGACATCACCTGGACGATCAAGGAGGGCGCGGGGCGCGTCGCCTTCGCCGGCGGCAACACCGGCCCCGAGGTCGCCGTGACCGCGACATCAACCGGCGCCTTCCGGCTGGAGGCCGACATCAAGGGCCTCGTCATCACCCCGCCGCACGTCCGGCCCTTCTTCGTGGGGGAGGTCTTGCAGCCCAAGACCGTGCCTGTAGCCGTGTGGGTCGCGAGGCACTCCGCCGGGTACACTCCCGCTACTCCCTCTCGCATCGCCGGAATGATTGCGGATGCCAACAAGATTCTGTGGCAAGCCGCGATAACGCTCGCGTGGAACGGAACAATCAGCTACACGAATCGCGACGACTGGTACGCGCTGAATCTGCCGCCGGACAATGTCGTGACCTATGGTTCAACGGTCTGGCAACTGTTGAACTGCACGAACGGTACCGGCGGGGTCGAACTCTACTTCGTGAACAATATAATTGATGCCGGCGGAGGACATACCACACGCGGAATAAACGTTAGGGGTTTAGGAGCAGTTTTTAGTCACCGAGCTGTGGGTCATACTCTGGCGCACGAGGTGATGCACGAGTGCGGTCTTGTGGACATTTACAACTATGACGGTGATCTCAGCGTTTCAGGAGAGGTCGGGCCGGGGCGTCTGAGTAGCGCGGACTGGGGCGGGGGATACTATCCGCCGGGACTCCAGCAAGACGATTTCAATCGGGAACGATTGTTGATGTACGGAAGGGATGAATCAGGAATGCTAACGGGGATCAACATTCCCCGCGGCAGCGTGTACGGCGTGGGGCTTGGATCGCCCGCGCAAACGAATCTTATGCTCGGCCCCGTGTCCGTGGGCCGGGACAGCATGGAGGCGGGGGAACCCGTACATTGATGGTGAAAGGAGAGTGCTGATGAAACGTTGGATTATTCCATTGGTGGTTCTGCCCCTTGCGGGCGCGTGTTTCGCAGGAATGGACAGCAACCAGGTCATGCGTGTTCGAAAAAAGCTGCGGCAATGGAGCGGGGCGACGTGTATGCCAGAAAATCTTCGGCAGGCGGAGTTGACAGGCTTCCTGAAGCGCGAGAACCTGACGCTTGAAGACATTTTGCCGGAAGTGGAGTGGATGGCCATAACGGCAAACGATAATCAAGATCCTGCCAAACAGGATGCGCCGCAGGGGGACTGGGAAGGTGTGTGCAACCAAATGCTTGTTCTGCTTGGCCGCACGCAGGACAAGCGCTGGCTGCCGCTCTTCGAGCGCATGGCTCTGACCGCCCATAATGAGTACAACCGTCTGGATGCCGTTCGCGTTCACATCGTTAGTTGCGGGTTCGATTCCTTCCCGTTCTTGAAGCGGATGATAGCGTTGCAACCTGATGATATGGGAGGAGAGGAAGGGTTGCCTATGCAGAGCCTAATGTTGGACTGGTTTTTAAGGCGCATGTCGGAGCAAGAGCTTTCGGAAGAGCAGAAAAAAGAGTTAAATGATTATTTTCTCGCTAGAGCTTTATCCACGACAAACGCTTCTGCAATGGTGCAGGCCGACGAATTCCTGCAACGAAGTCTGCCCGCATATACGAACAGCCGCCAGCGGCTTTATTTGGCGGGGAAGCAAAACATGCATGACCCGACCGGCCAGATGAACGGTCGCTTCGCCCCGATCAAAGCGGAGCTTGAAACGTTGCCGCCGTCCGACCTCACCGACCTCCGAGACAGTTTTCCCGACCTGCCGCCGTTGCCGGGTGACGCGCCCGCTAGAAGCCCCGTGAAGGTCGCTATCGCTGTCGGCACGGGGATTGTCGCAGTGGTAGCGGCGTGGCTTGCCTTGCGTCGGAGAAAGGCGCATGAAACGGCGTGACAACATGGACAATGTCGTGCCCCGCCGTCAACGTGCCCGTCACCGTCTGGATCGTGAGAGACGGAAACGGCGAAAACCCCGCCCGCGACGCCGCCGAGATCCCCGGTCTCTTGGCCGACGCCAACAAGATCCTGTGGCAGAACGGGCTGACGCTGGTCCAGAACGGGGCGGTGCGCTATCTGAACAATGACGCATGGCGGAATCATACGGACGTGCTCAACCCGGCCAACACCAATCTCGCCGCGATGCTGGACAGCACGAACAGCATGGGCAACGCGGTGGAGCTGTACTTCGTGAAAACGCTGGAAGGAACGGCGGTTGGGGGGTTGTGCTGGCCGGAGGGCATCGTCATCGCGGCTATCGGCGATGGTCAAACACTGGCGCACGAGGTGATGCACGACTGCGGGCTGGTGGACATCTACACGGTCGAGGATCCCTACGGGCCGGACCCCAACCCGGTCTCCGGGCCGGTCTCCGAGGAGCGCATCCCCGCCGACTGGGGCGGGGGCTACTATCCGCCGGGGCTGACGCAGCGGGAGTTGATCACGCGGCTCCTCATGCGTGGGGAACGCTTTGGCCCCGAACCCTCGTTTTCGGGAAGCGTATGCCTGCCGCGCGGCACCGTCTACGGGTGGCGGAACGCCGGGGGCGGCACCGGCAGAACGCTGGGCAATGCCGGGGTCGGCCAGAGCGCCGTCCGGCGGAACCCCGGCAGCTATTAACAAGGAGATTAGGTATGACGCTACGAACACACAAGGTCTACGGTTTTATCTGGATTTTCTTGCTACCCCTCATGCTCCCGTCGGGCGGGCTTTGCGGGGGACGTGAAGAGGTGCTCGCGAACGGCTGGACCCTTGACCTTTTGATCGAACGGTACAATCAGGATGAAAAGGCGGTGCTTGCCCTCGATCAGGAATTCCCTCCGTCTGAAAACTGGGGGGGGGCGGTGCCATATTTCGGCAGGCTGATCGGCATGATTGAAAAGCTGGGCGACCGGGCGGCGCTCCCGTTTTTGGAGGAGAAAAGCCTCATGACGAACGCGCCCGGCCCTCTCCGCGCATGTGCCGCAAGGACATACGCTTCCCTCGCGACGGGGGAGGAGTGCGCCGCGCTCCTGCCGGAGATTTTGAAGATCGACGACAAGAACAAGCGGATCATCAGTTGGCGGGACAGGGTTACGCCGATATACTTGGGAAAGATCGAAGAAGCCGCCGCTAAGGGCGAATTGCAGGAAAAGACGTTAGAGCACTTGACAGAGGCCTTTGTCACGTACACGCAATCCGCATACTATTCGCTGGAGGCCACATGGATCGACGATTATTTGTCCAAACACTGCGAAGGTTACCAAACAAGCAAACAACGGCTGGTGCTGGCGACAGCGCTCTTAGAGGCGGACAAAGAGAACGAAAAGAAAAGAGAGGTCTGGCTTCCCATCAAAGAGAGCGTCGAAGCCATCCCCCCCCGAAAACGCATCGACTTGCGCAAGCGTTTCCCCGACCTGCCGCCGTTGCCGGATGACACGCCCGCTAGAAGCCCCGTGAAGGTCGCTATCGCTGTCGCTGTAGGGTTTGTCGCGCTCGCGGTGTGCGCTGTAGCGGCGTGGCTCGCCGTTCGGCGGAAAAAGGCGCATGAAACGACGTGACAACATCGGACACCACCACTTATTACATCCTACCTATTACCTATTACTTATTACTTCCCTCTCGCAGAGGCGAGTAGTTCGCGGGCGTGGCTTTCGATCACGCTGGTCAGCCCCTTGCCGCCGAGCATGCGCGCGATTTCGTCGACGCGGTGCGCATCGTCAAGTGCCTCGACGCGCATGCGCGTGCGTCCTTTGACCACCTCTTTTGAAACCACGTAGTGCTGGTGGCCGTAGACGGCGGACTGCGGCAGGTGCGTGATGGAGATGACCTGGTGGGTTTCGGCCACATGACGCATCTTCTGGCCCACGACGCGCCCGATCTCGCCGCCGATGTTGGCGTCGATCTCATCAAACACCAGCACGGGGATGCTGTCATGCGTGGCGAGTACCGCTTTGACGGCGAGCATGACGCGCGAGATCTCGCCGCTGGAGGCGATGGCTTTCAGCGGTCGCATCGGCTCGCCGGGGTTGGGGGCGAAACCGAATGAGATGAGGTCCGCGCCGTGCGGCCCCGGCGCACAGGCCGCAAGGTCCACCGCGAAGCCGGATTTGAGGAAGCCGAGGTCGTGCAACTCTTTGGTGATTGCGCGGGCCAACTTGCCGGCGGCCTGCGTGCGGCTCTTGGTGAGCGCGTCAGCCTTACGGGTAAGGGCATCCTCAGCCTTTACGATGTCGGCCTGCAAGCGTTCGACTTGCTCGGTGCGCGTCGCCAAGTCGTGCAGACGCGCCTGATGCTCGGCGAGCGTGGCCAGTATGTCGCCGACGGTGCGCCCGTATTTGCGCTTTAGCCTTTGAACCAAAGCCATGCGCGCCTCAAGCTGCTGGAGGCGGTCAGGGTCGGCCTCGATCCGGCTGAGCCGGTCGGCGACAGCGCGTCCCAACTCCTGAACTTGGACGGCGGCGGCCTGCGCGTCGGTGCGCCAAGCAGTGGCCTCGGGCAGGATGTGCGCCAGTTCGGCAAGTTGCGTCTGCAACCCGGCCAACAGGTCGAAGGCTGACTGTTCGCCGTCTGTCAGCCCGTTGCAGATCGCCGTGCCCCATGCAAGGATCTGCTCGGCGTTGGCGGCTTCGGCGTGTTGGGCGACCAAAGGCTCCTCGTCGTCCTCGCTCAGCCCCGCGCTTGAAATCTCGTCGACCATAAACTGCAGGCGGTCGATCTCGGCCTCGATATCGGCGGTGTCGCCTTGCAACTCATTCAGGCGCGCGCGCAACGTTTGAAGTTCGCGCCACGCCTCGCTGTAAGTCTCGCGCACGGCGGCGCAATGGCCATAGGCATCGAGCACATCGCGCTGGAAATCTGGATCAAGCAGCGACTGGTGGTCGTACGGTCCGTGGATATCAACCAGCAGGCTGCCCAGGCGGCGCAGTGTCTGGACCGTGGTTGGCGTGTCATTCACCAAGCAGCGGCCCGCGCCTGCGGCGGCGACCGAGCGTCGCACCAATAGCGCGCCCTCTTCGCACGGCGGCAGGCAGGCGTCATCAAGCAGACGGTCGACGGCACGGCTGTCGGCGAGGCTGAACGCGGCCTCCACCCAGGCCTCCGAGGCGCCCTCGCGGACGGCGGATCTGTCGGCACGTCCGCCGAGCACCAAATCCAAAGCGCCCATGAGCACCGATTTGCCCGCGCCGGTTTCGCCGGTGATGATGTTGAGGCCGGGACCGAACACCACTTCGGCCGCTTCGACAATGGCCAGATTTTTGACTGAAAGCTGAACGAGCATCGCGGAAAATTAAAGGTTTTGGTTTGGCTGTTACACACGAGGCTCTTGCAAAACCCCTCGTGGCATGGGCGTCCCGTCCATGAAACACGGGCAAAATGCCCGTGCCACACCTGCAGGCAAGGGGTTTTGCAAGACCCTCACACGAGAGCAGCAAAAGAGTATCACAGGT
>DAOTKE010000159.1:0-6518 GCA_035449085.1 Kiritimatiellia bacterium
CGCTGCTGCGTGCCAGCCGGCAAGGCCCCGATCCCGCCCGCCGCGACTGACGCCGATATTCTGTGGCGGTATGACATGATTGCGGAACTCAATGTGCGTCAACACGATGCCGCCCACTGCTCGCCGTTGGTGCATGGGCGGTTTCTGTACGCCAATACCTCGAACGGTGTGGATGATACACACCGACACATCGCTTCACGCGATGCCGGTCGTGGCGGATAGACGGCTCTATGTCGCTGGTGGCGGTGATATCTGGTGGGGCAAGCGCGAGGCGTGGCTGCACGGTCTCAACCCTGCCGCAGGTGCCGGCGATGTCACCGATTCTGCCCGCCTCTGGACATATCCGTTGTTATGCTGGACGGGCCGATCAGCGGATCGCCTGTCGCCGCCAACGGCACGCTTTATGTGCCGACCCAACGGCGCCTCTACGCGCTGAGCGGCGAAAAAAAGTGATCAAGCCCGGAACGGTCGATGTGCCGATCAAAGACGGCCGTGTGTTGATCCCGTCGATTGGCGCATGGAACGGCGGCTATCTGGAACTCTGAGGATGTGTGCCGCAAACCGCTCTTATTGCACAATCATCAGCGTCCCGCTGTGGATCAGTTCTGCGCGCACCACCTTGACCGGGCCGCTCTCGTCACGCACCAGACGCAGCGCCACCTTGCCATCCGGCTGGCCCGTACCGCGCGCGCGCCAGCCCGAGAAAACAGCGTCGCTCGTGCCGTAGGTCATGACGACGGCAGAGTGGGGGATCGTCAATGGCGCCTCGGGGGTACGGCCGAAATCGATGAATCCGCCGCCTTCCGCACTCAAATGGCCGGAAACCGCAATCACGACGTTCGTGCCAAAGTGGTGCGTCACGCCGGACGCCAGGGTCAGGTTCTCAAACGTCAGCACCTTCTCGGGCGTGACGCGTTCTGTCACGCGCACGGTGCCGTTGGCGCAGAGACCGGCGCCAGTCACCCGTGCGATTGAGTGGGTGATGCCAGCCGCGTCAAAAACGGCATCTGCATCCACATGTAACGCGCAGGGCACTGCACCGTCGACGGTCGCGCGTAAGGTGCCGGATTGGACGACGGCCGGGCCGGTGAAGGTGCTGGCCGCGGCAAGCACGAGATCGACCGCGCCGGTCTTAATGAGACCACCGTCCGGCGTATCTTCCAGCGCGGGGTCGTGCAGCAACGGCTGCGCGAAGGTGATGGTTGCCGCCGCCAGCGAGGTGTCGATCACCGCGCCGTTGGTGGAGACGGTGGCGGAGGTCAGTCCTTGGAGCGTGCGTTGAGCGGTGTTGGTGCCGAGGGGCATGTAGACGCCGCCGTTGAAGAAGACGTGCGACTGTCCGACACTGCCCGGCACATGCGTGATGTTTTCCGCCCGCAGCACGCCGCCGTGGAGATTCAGGTAGGAGATGGCATCGTGGTTGGCCATCTTCATGATCCACAACTCGTTGAACTCACCGCCGAAGAGGTTGAGCGTGCCGGTGCAGGCGGGCTTGGGATCACCGCTGTTCATCCAGCCGAAGGTGGTGCCCTGGCTGGCGTGCGTGTGGTTGACCGCACCGTTGTAGACGTTGACTGTGGCGTGTGGCGGATTGCTAGTGTTGCCCTTGTGATGGCCGAGGCGGAACTGTTCGAGGACGTTAAAGGTGCCGCCATAGATGTTGAGCGTCGCCTTGGTGCTGTGGTTTTTCCAGATTGTGTCGTACGCCATTGTGAGATTTCTGATCGTCATCGTGCCGTCGTACATGTTGACGGTCGGATAGGTACTCACGCCGTTCTCGCGTTTGAAGTTGACGCCGATGCCGAAATATTGGCCGGAGAGATCGATGGTGCCACCGATGACGTCCATCGTGACCGCGTAGGTGTTCTCGTCGCCCAAACCGCGCGGCTGGCAACCGATGTCCAGCTCGTTGTTGAACCTGAAGAGCTGCCCAGGGGCGCCGACCACAAAGCGCCCCTCGGCGATAAAACTGCGGCCACTGCCGCCTGCGTCAGCCGCAGGGGCATCGCCGTTGGCGGGCCAGGGTGTCGTGCTGTTGGAATCACCTGCACCCGAGGTCGAGAACTGGTTCGTGCCCGGATAGGCGAGGCGCAGGGTGCCGGGACCAAACTTGGCGAAGATGCCGTTCGCCTGGCTGGCCGGCCCCGCCAGCGTCAGGTCGTTGTCGACGCGGATGATCGCCGGCCTGCCAGCCGCGCCGGAGGCGAAGCGGATGCCGAGGTCGGTGAACGTGGAAGGGCCGGTGTAGTGGAAGGTGCCGGGGCCAACCAGAAGGTTGTTGGCGGCGCGCGCCGGGCTGCCGAGTGCGGCAAGGTTTTCCACGCGGAGCGTTCCGGAGCGCACCTCGGTGCCGCCGGTATGGGTGCTCGTTCCAGACAGGACTGTGAGTCCACCGCCAGACGGGGTGGCGTTTGCGTAGAGTCGTCCGGGGCCTGAGAGCGGCCCGTTCACGGCGAGCGTCGCACTGATACGGGTGTCGAGCCAGAGACCTTGTTCCGCCACGCTCAGCGGCGAAGCGATGGTGTGTGTGCCGGAGAGCGTCATGACGGTCGGCTGATCGTTGCCGGGCCCGGCCGGAACGAGGGTGCCGCCGCTCAAGGCGTAACCCTGGCCGGGGCCGGATTCAAGCGTGAGCCGGCCGAAAAGGGTTCCGTCGGCGGGTGTCACTGGTACAGCCGCGCCTGCGGCGGGCGGGAAGCGTACGGATGCGCCGGGTACGGCGGGCGGCACGGCGTTTACGAGCCAGTTGCCGGCCGTGTCCCATGCACCACCTGATGCCGTGGCGTTCCAGACGTGTTCTGGGGCATCCGCGACACTCATGACGATGGCCTGCCAACCGGCGTAGGGGCCTCCATCGAGGGTGATATTATTGAAATCGGCCAAGCGGTTGGGGAAAAGCGGCGAGGCGCGGAAGAGGCCCGCATCCAGCGTCTGTGAGGCGTTGCAAACCAGCACCGTGGTGGTCTGGCCGCTGGGCAACGTGGGCACGTACAGGCCATTGGCGTGACCGACCACGATGACATCCGCCGCGAGCGACAGCGTGTTGGAGACGACGAGGGGCTGGGACTGGGCCGTGCTCGCATCGAAGGAAAGGTCAATGGTGATCGTGCCGGTCTCGGCATAGAATGAATCCACGACCTGTGGGAGATCTTTGTTACTGAAGCGCAGCGTTGTGCCGTCGTGCATGATCAGGGTGTTCTCCCAGAGTGCGCTGGCCTCGATGCCGAGGACGCCTTCCTCCACCATGATGGGGCCGGTGAAGGAGTAACGTTGGCCGGAGCGGATGATGACGATGCCGGAAACGCCGCGCTTGATGATTCCGCCGTCGGGCGTATCGCCGAGGGCGGGGTCATGCGATATGTTCTGATTGATGTCGTAGGCGGGATGCGCATCGTCGGGGGCCGGCCAGTACGACGTGTCGATGATGAAACCGCCCGCTCCGACCCAGACGTTGGTATGGCGATCAAACGTGCGGTAGACAGAGTCCTGGCCGCCCCAGATCGGCTGGAAGACGCCACCGTTGAACCAGATCTGCGAGTCTCCGGCTCCGTCTGCCTTCTGGATGTCCCAGGCCCGGAGGATGCCGCCGTTGAAACGGAAAAACGAGTCGGCAACGTAACGCGCCATGCGGAAATCCTCGGTCAGGCTGACGAGTCCGCCGTTGATTTCAAAAATCGTCGCGGCGGCGGGTCCTTCGCCGAACCGGTCATGCCCGAAATACGCCCGCCGTGCGTGGAGTTCGCCCCCGTTGATCGTGACACGGTTGGTGGGCGAAACGCCACCGTGGTAACTGGGATAGAATTCGCCATGAATACGCAGGACACCGCCGTTGACAACCAGTTCCGGCTGGGCGTTGTGAGCCTGTTGCGTGCCGTAATAGGTGGCAGTGGTGGTACGGTTGTCCCAGCCCATGTTGAGAGATCCGGAGACCGTGGTATCGCCGCCGTTGATCGTCAGACGCGGGTGCAGGGGAACGGGGGCTGAGATGGGGTCACCGTTGGCGACGCCGATAAAGATGGAGCCGTTGATGGTGGTGGTGCCACCGTTGATCTCCACTTCGCCGGTGACGGCCTCACCCGGGCCGTTCGCGTTGCGTGTGCCGATCCAGACGTTGTTGCCGATGGTGACGACCTGTCCGGGCTCACCCCAGACGATCTTCCCTTGGCTGACAGTGAAGGCGGTGAAACAACGGGTGGGCGAGTCACCGTTGGCCGGGAATCCCTCAAAATCATGTGCCATCCCGTTATGGTAGGAGCCGAACGCGAAAGTTCCGGGCCCGTCGAGCGTGAGTGTCCCCGCCCCGGACTTGATGAACGCGCCGTTCAAGGCGGTGAGCGGGGCGGACAACGCGAGATCGCCCTCATTCTTGAAGATCGCGGCGCGGTTGGCACCGGGGGCGAGCGTCAGACCGCTGAGTGTGGTCGGGGTGCCCGCATAGAGGAAGGTGCCGGGGCCGAGGGTCGGGTTTTGGCGAGGCCGCCGAGCGCGTCTGCGCCCTCGAACGCGACCGTGCCGCTGCCGGTGATCAGAGGGCCGGTGATAGAGTTTGCGCCGGTGAGGCGTACCGTACCCGCACCCGAGGCGGCGGGATTCACGGTCAGTGGGCCGGCGGAGACAAGCGCTACGGCCACCGTGTGATTGCCAAGGTCGGAGGCCAGTGTGGCCCCGGCGGCTCCGCCATCAAGCGTGAGCGTCCCTCCGGAGAGCGTGTAAGGTTCAGTGGAGGCGAAAGAAATCGCGCCGACCGTGACGGGAGCGTCTAGACTGACGGTGGCACCGCCGGGTTGCGCCTCCGTCGTGAACGCGGCTGCGGCAAACGGCGCGTTCGGGGGAACGCCACCCGACCAGTTGTCGGACGTGTGCCAGTCACCGCCGGCGGCGTTCATCCATGCGTCGCCGGCCAGCGCATCGCCGGCGATGGTTACGCGGTAGAGCGTATCGGCACCAGAAATCTCGGTGCGGATGACGTATGTTTTGCCGACGGCGGGATTGGCGACCACAAAGCGCACGGGATCGATGGACGCGGCGTGGACGGAGGGAAGCTGCAAGAATGTGAAGGTGCCGTTGTCGGCGGCAGCGTCAAGGGTGCCGGGCGTAAGCAGATACAGTTTGAACGAGGTGGGGGCGCGTAACGTGACCGCGCCGGAAACAACGAGCTTGGCGGAGGAATCGGCCGCTGCGCCGATGTGGAAATCGACGGTGCCAGGTTTGTCCGGTGCGCCCAGTGTGAGGCTGTCGACCATGACGGTCTTCATCGCGTTGGTGATCCCCAGGCCGCTGCCGGGCAGGAGTGTGAGCGCGGCGGTCGTGGGCAGCGAGCCGCGCAAGATCAAGATACCATTGGAAACGGTGGTCGGCCCCGTGTAGGTGTTCGCGCCACCGAGGTCGAGCCGACCGTTGGCGTTACCGGAAAGTGTGATGCCACCATCCGGTGCACCGTTGAGGTCGGGTGCCGTCAGAATGGGCGCGTTGACTTCAAGTACGCTGTTCGCGGCGGTGATTTCGACGGCCACCCCATTCGTGGAAAGAAAAACCGCGTCAACGCTCTGCTCGACAGCGGAACGGGCATTGCTGAAACGCGGACGAAAGATACCGCCGTCGAACCGGATACGGGTGGTGCCGGTGGATGCTAAAATCCGGTAGGGGTTGAGAATGCCGCCGTCGTGGACATCGACGGTGGTGTCGGTATCATCACCGACATTGGCGAGGTTCATTTCCCACGCGGTGAAGCGGCCGCCGTTGGCGATCTCGAGCAGGTTGGTGGAGCGACCGCCCATCGCACCGAACCGGCAGGCAGGATTGGAAGTGAAGGTGCCGCCGAGAACACGAACGACCGAATCGCCGCCCTGATCGTCACCGATACGGCAGGTGGAAACCGCGAGGACCGAACCGCCGTGTACCTCGAACGTGGGGCGCGCATGTAACTTGTAGGTGTTGTAAGTCTTTTTGTTACGGCCCATGGTCAGGTGCGTGATCTCTACATTGCCGCCAAAAACGCGTACACGCGATTCGAGCGGCACGGGCGCCGTGGTGAGGTTGCCGTTGTGTCGCCCGATGGCCAGCCAGCAGTTGAAAAAGGTGTCACCGCCGTAGATGTCGATGAACCCTGGCTTCTCGCCGCCTGCCGCGTTCGACGTGTAACCCCCGACGTGGGTGTCGGTGCCGTTAACGATGACAGTCTGGCCGGGAACGCCCCAGGCCAGAGTGCCCTCGAGAACGGAAATGGAGGCCAGGCCGTCAGTGGGCGCGTCGCCGTTCGCCTTGATGTTGACGATGTTGTCCTGGCGGACGGCGGAGGACGCGGCGGGAATGTAGTTGGTGCCGGGGCCGGCGAGGAAAAGGGTGCCGGGCCCCGTCTTGAAGAAGCAGCCGTTCTCGACATGCACCTGCCCGCCCAACGTCAGATCCGTGGCAGTGTCAAATACAGCCGACGCGCCGGTGACGGTGAAACCGCGTTTGGCTGTGGCGTTAGGCCCGATGTAACGCAACGTGCCAGAACCGATGACCAGATTTTCCGG
>DAOTKE010000160.1:0-6459 GCA_035449085.1 Kiritimatiellia bacterium
CGTCACCCCCGCCTTCATCCCCGGTACGCGCCAGCGCCTTGATCTGCCGCGCGGCCTCTTCCAGCCCGAAGGCGCCCCCGGATCTTGGGAAAAATCCCGAACGCTCCGTCTCTCCGCGTGGAAACAGACCGCTGGCACCACTTTCCTCACGCTCCATGCCCTCTCCGCCCGTACCGACGCCGTCGCCATCGTCCGTGCCACGGAAACCACCGCCCCGGGCGCGACCGCTCTCGCCGCCACACTCGCCGACCGCTGCGTCCGCCTGCTCACTAAAGCCGCCATCCCCGCCACTGTCATTGATGACACGCTCGACAGCCTCGACGCCTATTCGCTTTTGCTTCTCCCCTGCTCCCCCACCCTTCCCCCACGCCAAACCGACCGCCTCTCGCGTTTCCTCAAACGCGGCGGCCGCCTCATCGTCTTCTACAACGCCTCGCCCCAGCTCGCCGCCGCCGTCGGCCTGCAGCCCGGCACTTGGCAGGGCACCGAGCCCTTGCAGGCCTGGTCTGCCCTGGTCTGTTCCCCTTCAGCCCTAGTTCACGCACCGTCCCGCATCCCACACGTCACCACCAGCATCATCCCCCCCTTCGCCCGTCCCGGTTCCGACGCCCGCGTCATCGCCACCTGGGCCGACGAGACCGGTCGCGTCACCGACCTTCCCGCCTGCCTGCTCACGCCGCGCGGGGCCTGGTTCGCCCACGTTCCGCCCATGGCCTATCCCTCCGCCGCCGCTTTGATGAACACCCTAGCCCGTGAACTCTGTCCGTCACTCGGCCTGCCGCCTCTGCCGCCCCCTCCGCCCCCCCCTCCCCTGCCTGAGGCGCCCTCCGCCGACGAAATCCGCGCGGCCTGGAATCCGGTGCCGACCGCCCGCCACCCGCACGGGTGGAACGGGTTGCTCGCCCAATTGGCCGCGCACCGCGTCAACACGCTCTTCGTCCACTGGCAGAGCGCGGCCACGCCGCTCCACACGCGCCCGGGCAGCCGCGCCTCCTCTGACACCCTCGACGAGGCCCTCGCCGCAGCAGCCCGCCACAAGATCGCCCTTCACGCCTGGGCCACCTGCTGGACGCTTGAAGGCGCCGACCCCGATCTGGTTTCACAACTCACCCGCGAAGGCCGCCTGATGCGCGACGCCGCCGGCAACACGCTGCCTTGGCTCTGTCCCTCCATCCCTGAAAACCGCGCCCTGCTGATCGAGGGCCTGTGCAAACTCGCCCGCCGCGGCGTGGCCGGCATCCACCTCGACTACGTCCGCTATCCCGAAACCACCGGCTGTTACGCGCCGGCCACCCGCAAAGCCTTTGAGGCCGCGCGCGGCCAGCCTGTCGCCGCCTGGCCCGCCGATGTCCTGCCCGGCGGCCCGCATGCGGCAGCCTTCGCCGACTTCCGCCGCGCCACCATGACCGCCTTTATCCGCGAGGCCCGCAGCGCCCTGCGCGCCGCCGCCCCAGGCGTCCGGCTTTCCGCCGCCGTCTTCCCCACGCCCGCCGCCGCGGCCGGACGCGGCCAGGCCTGGCCCGAGTGGGTGCGCGAGGGGCTGATCGACTTCGCCTGCCCGATGATCTACACCGAAAGCCCATCTGACTTTAAGAGCTGGCTGGGACAGTGCCTGGCCGCCGTGCCCGCGGACAAACTGGTGCCCGGGCTCGGCACCGGCGCGGACGAGTGCCAGCTTGACGCCGCCGCGGCCGCCGCCCAGATCGCCGAAGTCCGCCGCCGCCGTCTCGCCGGCTTCGCCTGCTTCGCCGTCGACGATGCGCTCACCGGCCACCTGCTCCCGGCCCTTTTCCCGGCGAGGCAGGAAGGTTTGGAGTGCGGCGTCCCGGCGACGCTTTGACACGCGCGGCTTGACGCGCGGGCGGGGCAGTCGGCAGGAGTTCACGCGGAGGCGCTGTTTCCAGATGGTCGCCGGGCCCATCTCACTTCTCATGACAAGTGAACAAAAGACCGGTTCCCAAGCCTGCCCCGTTCGGAGTTCGGGGTTCAACGTTCCTCTTTCGTTGTCAAATGCCCAAGTCAACGGAGGGCGATAGTCGCCCAGTGATTCTTTGGCATCCTTCACCGGCCCGGACGGAGCCCGGCCAGTTTCTTCGAGAATCCTTTGTTTCTATGATGGGCGACCTCCATGCCGTCCGCGACGTGAACGAGAGCGTCCCCCAGATCCGGTTCTGGCGGACAAAGAGATTCAGGGTGCGATTTTATCTTGTTGAAGTTAAAGCGGTCTCTCGGTGCGAACGGTGGTGCGCGTGGATTGCCGCCATTTTGACGGCATTGGCGTGTCGCCATCATCCAATGCGGCTTCTCCGTTGGCAAGGCATTGCATGCGCAGCGCAGTGCCCCTGCCGCGCGCCAGGCCTTGGTTTTTGTGTTTGTTGGCGGCGATACAGCCGATCTGGCGGGAGCGGAATCACAGCGGGTCATTGTCCACTCCGAGGATGGCGACCTCGTCCGGGATCGCATAGCCGCGTTCAATGCAGATCGTCTCGATCTTCACCGCGTCATAGGCGCTGTAGCAGAAGATCCCGAGCGGCTTGGGTTGCTTCCGCAGCGCGCGTGTCAGCCATGCCTCCTGGGCGCGCCAGTTGTCCGCGCCGTTCCGCGATTGCCGCGCCCAGACCAGACTCACGGCACGATGCCCTCCGCCGGCTTCAAACCGCCTGCAGAATCCCGTCTCGCGCCGCCGTGCGTGCAGCCGTCGCAGAAGGTCAGGAACCAGCCCCGCTCCTTAGCGTACCGCCCGATTCCCTGCCGGATGCGGTGGTCTTAAAGCTCCATCAGCACGAGCACAGAAACACTCTTCATGCAGACAGTATACGGCTTGCAAAGGTGGCAGACAAAGCGCAACCTTTGCTTTTTCGCGCGGGATTATTCCATCATACCATTGCGGATGTTGAAGAAGCTGTGCATAATAGGCTTGTTTCTTGATCATTCACAGATGCGGAAATGCGGAAACAACTGTTATTTTTTGCTGCCATCACGTGTCTGGCCAGTTTTTTCCTGCATGAGGGCGGCTGCTCAAAGCGCGATCTCCCAAATGCGGAACTGACCGTTGTCCATCTGAGCGACCTGCATCTTCCCACCCGCGGCCAGGTCACGGACACGCCCTGGACACATAAAATCGTGGACGGGAAGGTCTGGACTTCGGTGGTGTGCTTGAACGAGGTGGAAGATGAATGAGGGTTCCCCTGCCACATCCGCGTCGAAAGACACTCTGCTGATCACGGACTTTGACGGCACCCTGTACCGCGGCTCCTGCCCGTTCCTGTTCAGGGGGATCGCGAACGCTGATCTGATGGGGGCGCTCTGCCTGCGCAACATCTTCAAGGTGAGGCGGCTCCTGCGCCTGTTGGACGGGATGATACGGCTCCGGTGCCTTGAGCGCCGGGTGCGCTATGCGTATAAGCGGGGGGAGCTAACGCTCTCCGATGCCGACGTACAGTTGGTGAAGTTTTGCGAGAGCCATATCCTTGCGGAATGTGGACTGACGGATATCGACTGGGGCGTCCGCCTGATTTCCGGCTTCTGTTACCGTGCGGCCTGGCGCTGTTTCAGTGCGTTGAAGAACCGGTGTGATTTTGTCATTGTCAGCAAGTCATTCGAGTTCGTGCTGGAGAAGGTGTGCCATAGGGCGGCAAGATACGGGATCGAGATGCGTTATTGCGGCAACGCGGCCGGTTACAGGGCAACGGCTCCGCGTCCGGATTCCGTGACCACGAAAGAGGACAAGTCGGCCAGGATACGCGACCTGCTGGCGGGCGGGACGTATAAGAAAGCCATTGTCATCGGAGACACCGAGGATGACATCGCCATGCGGGACGCGGCGGTGGAAGTGCTGGGGAAGCCCAACGTGCTGTTCATTTGCATGCACGCGAAAGACCCCAAGATTGCCGTGGCCGCCGACCGGGTTTTTAAGTCGTGGCGGGCGGCGCGAGTTTTTTTACAGTCGGAACGCCCAACTTCGAAGTTCTGAGTTCGACGTTCAGCATTGGCCGGCTTCCTGAATATTGAGGCGCTGGGCGATTGGGAACGTGCTGCGAAAGCCGGTGCGTGCGGAGGCCGTGGGTGTCAGATCGCCTGCATAGACAATTGCCGTGAGGGGGCCTGTTGTCACACAATAATCCTGCCTGAGAAAAGAAAAGGGGTGCCATGAAACAAACGCTTCTGATCCACGAGTACAAGGGCAAGCTCTATTTTGCGACGCACGCGGGCTATTACAACATGGTGGACGGCATGGAGCGTCTGGCGACCGTTGTGCCGCCGGGCTATAAGCCTTATCCCGGCGGTCACATCCTGACTTATGACCTGAAGAGCGGGGCGTTCGAGGACCTCGGTCTGGCGCAAGGGCGCGAGGCGATTCTCTCGATGAGCATGGACGCGCGGCGCGGCGTGCTGTACGGCATCACCTGGCCCATCGGCTCCTTCTTCCGTTACGACGTTGGAAAACGGACGCTGCGGAATCTGGGGCCCGTCGCGGGAGAGGGCGAGAGCGGCACGGGGCCGACCTACCGTGTCTTGTGCCGTTCGGTTGCGGTGGATCAGGAGACCGGTTGCGCCTACTTCACCAACCCCGAGGGCGACATCTTCTGTTACCGGCCCGGTGCGGGCCGTGTGGAGAAGATCGCGGACGAGGACATGCGCAAGGATTACTTCGGGAAGTACGATCCGGCGGACTCCGGCAGCATGGGGTATAACTGGCGGCAGACCGTGTGGCACCCTAAAGAGAAAGTGTTTTACGGCGTGCACGGCAACTCGGGCTACCTCTTCCGGTTTGATCCCGGTGCGGTGCGCATCGACGTGCTGGATCGCATCACCTCCGAACCCTCGCAGCGGGCCGGCATGGGGGACCTGTTCAGCTACGGTTACCTCGGCTTCACATGGGGTCCGGACGGGCGCACGCTCTACTGCCTCACGGGCGGACCGGTCTACGAGAACGGCAAACGCGTCGCGGGCATGGACAAGGTGGCGATGGGCATGGCGAAGGGCATCGAAAACCTGCACCTGATCACATACGACATCCCGACGCGGGGTTACAAAGACCACGGCCCGGTCTTTTACCCCGACGGCCAGCGCCCGGCCTACGTCAACTCCATCGCGGTGGGGCAGGACGGCACGGTCTACACGCTGGCGCGCGTCACGGAGAACGGCCACACGCGCACGGATTTGATCCAGATCAAAATGCCGCGGTAGGGGTGTGATCAAAGGAGAAGACCGGATCGTCGGTCGAGCTCCTGTTCGCAGGGAAATGAACATTATGAATCAGCAGGGAAGGGAGGCGGAAAAATGAGAAAGGCCGCAATCGATGGCGCCGACAGGCGCGCAATCAGATGGGGACGCAGGTCGTTCATCAAAGCCGCGGGTGCGGCAACCGCGGGAGCGGCGTTGACGCAGGCGCCGTTCCATGTGCTGGGTGGTACGGACAGCGCGGGGGCCCCCGCGTTACTTGGCGGAAAACCGGCCCGTACCAAGGGGTGGCCGAAGTGGCCGCACTGGATCCCGGAAACCGACGAGGCGGAGCTGCTCAAGGTGATCCGCAGCGGCGTCTGGTCCCGGGCGAATCTCGTGAACGAGTTCGAGCGGCGCTGGGCCGAGGCCATGGGCGCGAAGCGCTGCCTTGCCGTGGTCAACGGCACCAACGCGCTGATCACCGCGCTGGCGCAACTCGACATCGGGGCCGGTGACGAAGTGATTCTGCCGCCCTACACCTTCATCGCCACGCCGCAGTCGATCCTGATGAACGGCGCGATGCCGGTCTTCTGCGACATCGACCCCGCGACCTACCAGCTCGACCCCAAGCAGATCGAGGCGAAGATCACGCCGCGGACGCGCGCCATTCTGCCGGTGCATATCCTCGGGCTGCCCGCGGACATGACCGCCATCATGGCGATCGCGAAGAAACACGATCTGGTTGTGGTGGAGGATGCCTGCCAGGCGTGGATGGCGGAGATCAACGGCAAGAAGTGCGGCACCTTCGGGCATGCCGGATGTTACAGCTTCCAGAACTCCAAGAACATGGCCATCGGCGAGGGCGGCGCGATCGTCAGCGACGACGGGGCATTCATGGACCGCTGCTACTCCTACCACAACTACGGCAACCCGTACGGGACGGCCGTGGGCGAGGTCGGCGGCGGCGCGGTCAGGCTGGGGACGAAGCAGCGGATCACGGAGTACCAGGCCGCCATCGGGCTGGCGCAGCTCGCGCGGCTGCCGGCGGAGACTGAAAAACGGCATGCGAACGCGGAGTATCTGAAACAGCGCATCAAGGATATTCCCGGCATCGTGCCCTACGAGTTTTCGCCGGGGGTCACCCGCGCGGCGTTCCACCTTTTCCCGTTCCGGTATCGGCAGGAGGCGTTCGGCGGCGGATTGACACGTCAAGCCTTGCTTAATGCGCTCCAGGCCGAGGGCAGGGCGTTTTTATTTGAACTGGGCTCGCGCGTTGTTTATCAGGGAAACACT
>DAOTKE010000161.1:0-6455 GCA_035449085.1 Kiritimatiellia bacterium
CACACAGAGCAAGGCTTCCCATCCGCTGCGGTCTTTGGTTAAATGTCAGGCCTTTTTCATGCGGAACCGAGGATCGATGAATGGAAACTCCTGTGACGAACACCGTAGCCGAGAACGATTTTCTTGCCTTGCTGGAGCAGCGTCCTTTGCCTGTGACCGATCTTTTGTCGCAGATCCATGCCTGTGAACCCGTCAACAAACCCAAGGCCGAAGAGTGGACATTGATTTTGGTTGATGAGCTCACCGACCAAGCGGACTTCCCCGGTCTATATCTTGCGATCAAGGATCGCGCCGCGCAGCTCGTCACGGCGCTTTCTCCCGCCGATCTGCGCGACCTGCTCAAAAAGGCCTGCAAGGATCGCCTCGTGACGGCCCTGATCGAGAGCGTGGGATTCGGCGAGATGCCGCTCGCGGAGTCGTTCCGCCGTTTGGATCGCCTGCTGGCACTCAAGCCCGGCACGCTGGTGCTCGACCCCGCCTGGGGAGTCGGCACCGTCAAACGTCTCGACGATTTCTACAGGCGCGTCACCGTCGACTTTGACGGCAAGCCCAACCACGCGATGACCTTCGCCGCCGCGAGCGAGACGCTCGACCGCGCCCCGCACAACCACCTGCTGACCCAGCGGCACAACGATCCCCAGGCCGTCGCCCGCATGGCCGCCGAGCAGCCCGGCGAGCTTGTCAGGTGTGCGCTGCGCAGCTTCGGCGACATGCCCGTCGCACGGATCGAAGAGACGCTCACGCGGCAGGGCTTTGTCGCCGCCGCGAAATGGAAAAGCTTCTGGGAGGCGGCGCGTAAAGCGCTTAAGAACGACCCGTTGGTCGTGATCCCGACCAAACGTTCGGAGCCCGTGCGCCTGCTCGCCGAGCCGGAGTCGTACGGCGACGCCTGGTTCACGCGTTTCGCCGCGCTGACCAGCCCTTCCCAAATCCTGAACGACGTGCTTGAGTTGGAAGCGGCGAACCCGTTTGCCGGCCTGGAAGAGGCGAAACGCGGCGTGCTGGAGGAACGGCTCGCCTTCGCCGTGAAGGGTGCGCACAATACTGATGCGGCCCTCTACGCGCGTCTAGCCACAGCCATCAGCCGGTTCGGCTTCCTTACCCCGTCGGCCGAACAGATGCGCGCCCATCTGTGGGAGAACGACCGCTACATCGAAGCCGCCGAACATCTTGGCGTGCGCGATGTCTCCGCATTGGTCATCTTCCTGCTGGCCGGGGGCGGAGATGCCGCAGAGCGTCTGCTCGGCAGCCTCGACCGCATGCCGTTCACCCTGCTCAGCGATGTGCTGGCGGCCCTCAGGGACAACCCCCAGACCGCCGCGGCCTGCCGCAAGCTGCTGAGCCAGCCCAAGGCCCCGCCCGCGCTGATCAACTGGGTCTTCCGCTACCGCGATCAGACCGCCGCATGGGATCTGCCGCCATTAGGTGAGCTGCTGAACCACGCGATCGCGCTGGTTGAGGGCCGACTCTCCGGGGAAGCCCTGCGCATGCAGAACAGCCTCAAGGCGCTTTTCGAGCAGAGCAAATGGCTGGAGACGATTTTCACTGAACTGGACACGCCGCAGCGCCAGCTTTTCTTCGAGCGCGTGCAGGCCTCGCAGGCTTGGGACCCTTCCACGCACCGTTCCCTGCTGGGGCGCATGCTGAAACTCGATCCCTCGCTGGCCGACCGGAAACGCGCCGCCGCACCGCAGCCCCAGACCGCTGCGCGCGTGACTTCGTGGCGCTCTCTTAACGAGCGGCAACTTCTCTACAAGCGCCTCGTCGAAGTGGAGTTGCCTAAAAACAGCCATGACATCGCGACGGCCCGCAGCTACGGCGATCTGCGTGAGAACTTCGAATACCAAGCGGCAAAGGATTATCAGCGTCAGCTCTTGCAGCGCCAGGACGAGATGCAGCAGGAACTCAAACTGGTGAAGGGCACGGATTTCGCCGATGCCCCGTGCGACAAGGTCGGCCCTGGCACCACCGTCGTGCTGCGCATGGCGGACGGTTCGCGGCGCACCTACACCGTCCTGGGCGAGTGGGACCGCGACGAACGCCTGAACATCATCTCGAACAGGACGCGCTTGGCCCAGAACCTAGAGGGCAAGGCCGTCGGCGACACCGTCGCCGTACCCAGCCCCGCCGGCGACGAAACCGCCTGCATCGATGCCATCCGGCCCCTTGACGAAACGATCCGCGCATGGATCAACAGCACGCCCGAGGTGCCCGCTTAACGCCGCCGTTCACCCAATCATTGCATCTTGCTATCTTTTACGTTTCCCGTATACTAAGCCATCACTCACGGAGACTGCGGCGGTCTCGTAGCACACCAGACCTTTTTCAAGGAAGAGGAAGAAAAGAGGTGAAACATGACGGTAGCCAAAAAGAGCAAGCCTAAAGCCACCCCGACCCGGAAGCCGGTTGCCAAGAAATCGAAGAAGTCCGGTTCTCGGACGCAGAAGCCGTCGACAGCCAAGAAGTCCGCTCCGGCCAAGACCAAAGCCAAGGCAAAGAAGTCTTCGACCTCGACAGTAAAATCTGTCGTGAAATCGCAAGCCAAACACCCCGTGAACAAAACCAAGAAGACCGCCAGGCCCGTGCCCAAAGCGGCTCTTCCCGCCAAGAAATCTGACAAAAAAATCGTGACTTCCACTCCCGCCCCCGTCCCGTCAACCGGTACCCCCAAGACGCCGTCCCGTCCCACAACTGCCGGCGCGTCCCCGAAACACCATTTTAGCAAAAGTGACCTCGCGCAGTTCAAAGCCGAACTGCTGGCGATGCGCGAACGCATCACCGGACAGTCCGGCTCCATGCGAAACGCCGCCCTGCAGCGCAATGATGAGGTCAATCCCGAAGAGGACGGCACCGACGCCTTCATGCGCCTTCAGACGCTGGAGCAGGTCGGCAGCCAGCACCGCGACATCGCCAACATCGATGACGCGTTGCGCTCGATCGAAAAGGGCACCTACGGCATCTGCGAAATGTGCGGCGAGCTGATCAGCAAGCCGCGCCTTGCGGTGTTGCCTTTCGCCACCAACTGCATCAAGTGCCAGTCCGAGATGGAACGCATGTCCCGTCGCGGCGGCCGCAGGTAAGCGGTCATGCGCGTGCCGTTCTTCGTGGTCCTGCTGACGGCGGCCGACCAGCTGACCAAGCACTGGGCCGTCACCCGCCTCAAGCCGGTCGGCTCGGTGCCGGTCGTGCCCGGTTTCTTCAGCCTCACTTATGTCGAGAACCAAGGCGCCGCCTGGGGCATGCTTGCCGGGCGGCAGCTTTTTCTCATCGGCTTCTCGCTATTCACGCTTGCCTTCCTTTTCTGGCGCCGTCGCCAGCTCTTCGCCCCGCTCTGGGGCGGGCGCCTCACCTTCACCCTGCTCACGGGGGGCATCCTCGGCAACCTGATCGACCGCATCCGGCTGAATTATGTGGTCGATTTCCTCGACTTCTTCTGGGGCCGCCACCATTTCCCGGCTTTCAATGTCGCCGACTCCGCGATCTGCTGCGGCGTCTTTCTCTTTATCCTCACCCAATGGCACCATGACCGAAAGCATGGCCACCGCTGATCACGCTCCTCTCACCGTCTGGTTTCTCGCGGGCGCGACCGCGACCGGCAAAAGCGCCGTCGCCCAGTGTCTCGCCGAGCAGACCGGACGCGCCATCCTGTCGGCCGACGCCATGCTCGTCTACCGCCGCATGGACATCGGGACGGCGAAGCCCTCGCCCGCCGAACGCGGCGACGTCCCCTATTTCGGCGTCGATCTGGCCTCGCCCGCCGAGACCTTCAGCACCGGCCTCTGGCTCGCCGACGCGCGCCGCGCCCTGCACGCCGCGCCCCCCGCAGGCCTCATCGTCGCCGGCGGCACCGGCCTTTATCTCAAGGCGCTGACCGACGGGCTCGAAGGCTCCGCCTGCGATCCGGACGCCCGCGCACGCTGGCAGGCTCGCTATGCTGCGGAAGGCATCGATGGGTTGCGCCGCGCCCTTGAGGCCCGTTCCCCCGGCGCACTCAACACCCTCGCCGACCCCGCCAATCCGCGCCGCCTGATCCGTGCCCTCGAACACCTCGACGCGCACGGCGCGTTGCCGACCCATTGGCGGCACACGCAGCGCGAGTCCCCCCCCATCCCCGCCCTGCGCCTGCCGCGCGAACAGCTGCACGCCCGCATCGCGCGGCGCGTCGAGGCCATGTTCGCCGCCGGCCTTATCGACGAGGTACGCACCCTGCAGCGCGATTTCCCGATCTGGTCCGAGACCGCGCGCCACGCCATCGGCTACGCCGAGGTTTGCGCCCTGCTGGCCGGTGAACTGACCCAGGCGCAAGCCGCCGACCGCATCGCCGCGCGCACGCGACAACTGGCCAAACGTCAGGAAACCTGGCTGCGCCATCAGGCGCGCGTCATATGGATCGACATCACGGACGACGAGCCGCCCGAAAACGTCGCGCGGCGCGTCGCCGAAATCTGGAGGCTCTATGGATCCTCGCCCGTCGTACTTCCCTGAATGCTCCGATACGCCGCTGACCGTCAAAGAGCTGCCGCAGGCGATGCAGCCGCGCGAAGAATTCATGCGTCGCGGTGCCGCGAACGTCGCGGATGAGGTGCTGCTCGCCATCCTGTTGCGCACCGGCGTGCCCGGCAAGAACGTCACGGAACTGGCCCGCGAGCTGCTGCGCCGCTACAAAGGCCTCGCCAATCTCTGCCACGCCGAATTCGAGGAGTTGCGCAATCTCAAGATCAAAGGGCTCGGCACCGTCAAATGCATGGAGCTCGCCGCCGCGCTTGAGATCAGCCGACGTGCCCTCGACCACCAGCGGCAACATGACAGCCGCGACGGCGCCTGTCCCGTGCGCGGGCCCGAAAGCGTCTACCGTCTGCTCGCGCCGCTTGCCCGCGGCCTGCAGCAGGAAGTGTTCTGGACCGTGCTGCTCAACACCAAAAACCGCTTAATCGGCCAGCCCATCGAGACCACGCGCGGCTTGCTCGACACCAGCCCCGTGCATCCGCGCGAGGTTTTTGCCAAGGCCGTGCGCTACAGCGCGGCTTCGGTGATTCTCGCGCACAACCATCCTTCGGGCGACCCCACCCCGTCCAAAGAGGACATCGACATCACCCGCCGCCTGATCGAGGCCGCGCGCATCCTCGGCATCCGCGTGCTCGACCACCTGATCGTCGGCAAGCCCTCGCCGACCTCGCCCGGCTTCGTCAGCCTGCGCGAGCAGAACCTCGTGAGCTTCACCTGACCGACTGCCGCCACTGTCCCATCGTCATGCCGAAGCGCTGCCGGAAAATCCTGCCGACATGCGTCTGACCGGCAAACCCGCAGGCCTCCGCGCACTCGCCGATCGTCGCGTCCGACTCCGCCAGCAGCGCGCGTAACCGCTCCAGCCGCACGTGTTCAATCTCACCCCGCAGCGTGCGCCCGGTCACCGCGCGGAAACGGATCTCTGTAGCACGCCGAGACAGACCCACGCTGCGCGCGATATCCGCCACGCGCAAGCTGCTTTCATGCGCGTGCAGGCGGATGTAGTGCAGCGCCCCGGCCATCTTCTGATCGGCGATCGCCACCCACTCCGTCGACTGACGCGTGATCACACGGATCGGTTCCACCAGATATTCGGTCTTGACGAGTCGTTCGCCGCGCATCAGACGGTCGAGGTGGGCGGCGATGCGGTAGCCGGCCGGCCGCGGGTCGCACTGGATGCTGGAGAGCGTCGGCACCGATGCCTCGCAGATCCACTCGTCGTTATCCACGCCCAGCACGGCCACCTCGTCCGGCACCGAGACACCGGCGTCCAGGCAGGCGTCCAACACCTGTTTGCCGCGCCGGTCATTCGGCGCGAACAGCGCCACCGGTTTCGGCAGGGCACGTAGCCACGCCTCCATACGCGGCCGCTCCACGGCCCAGTCCCGCTGTTCAGCCTCATTGCACGGCGCGTACACGTGACACCGCCGATGCCCATGCGCGCGCAACGCCGCACGGAAGCCGCGCTCGCGCGCGACCGACCAGTAGGAGTCAGCATAGATATGCCCGACAAACGCGAAGTGCGTGTAGTGCCGTTCCACGAAATAGTCGGCCGCCATGCGTCCCACCGCATCCGAGTTCCAGACCACGCATGGCCACTTGAAGAGCGGATAGCCGCGCTGACGCATCGGGTGCGGCTGCAACAGCACCGCCACGGGCACTTTCAGCGCGGCGATCTGGCGCGCCTCTTCGACGCTGTGATAATCGGCCGCGATGACTCCGGTGCACCCCCAGCGCTTGAGGTCGTGCAGTTCATACATCCAGCGCCGGTTCTCCTGCTGGTAGATCCGCCACGGGCCATGCTCCTGCGCATAGGCCAGCACCCCCTGCAGCATCTCCTGCAATCCCTTGGGGATCGCGGACGTCATGATGACCACACGCGGAATGGCAGGCGGCTGTCGAGTAGACATAATATGATACCTTTCCTTAACTTACTTGATAAACGTTTT
>DAOTKE010000162.1:0-6427 GCA_035449085.1 Kiritimatiellia bacterium
CTGTCAAAGGCCTTGTTCCCGACCGTGTACCCCGCTTCACACTGGACGGAAGTCGTGTACGACTGACCGTGCAGCGCATCCATGTCCTGCTGACCCCACGCGCCTTTCTTCCAGAGACTGCGATCACGCGGCAAAGCCCGCATTTCGTAGATGATCGGCAGCGGCTCGTAATCGAAAAACGTGATCTGCGTGTTGGGTGTCTGCCCGTCATCGTCATAACCGAACCGCCCGCCGATGCTCAACACGCTTTTCGGCATGCCCTGCCCCGCGACCTCGCGTGCGCCATCCAACAGATGGATGCCCCAGTTACCGAGCTCGCCGTTGCCGGTGTCCCAGTCCCAGTGCCAGTCGTAGTGCAGGTTCTGCCGCATGAGCGGCTTCATCGGCGCCGGGCCGCACCAGAGGTTGTAATCGAGCGTCGGGGGAATCGGCGTCGGCGCGGTGACCTTGCCGATGCTCGTCCGCGCACCGTAACGCACCGCATGGATGTAGAGCGGTTTGCCGAGATTGCCGCCGATGGCGAAACGCGCGGCCTCGCCGAAGCCGGCCATTGACCGGGTCAGCGTGGACGAGTAGACGACACGGTTGTGGGCGCGGGCGGCCTCGACCATCTTCCGCCCTTCGAACAGGTTGTGGCAGACCGGTTTCTGGACGAACACATGCTTGCCGGCCTGAACGGCGTGGATACACACCAGCGCGTGCCAGTGGTTCGGCGTGGTGACCCAGACCGCGTCGATGTCCTTGCGCTCCAGCAGCTTCCGGTAGTCAGTGAACGTGTCGGGCTTCTCATTGTGCTTGGCGCAATCCTCAAGGGCATACCCGAGATTGGCGGCATCGACATCGCAGATCGCCGCGATCCGCACGCCCGGCACGGAACGACACCCCTTCATGTCGTTCCGTCCCATGCCGCCGATCTTGACCTTGGATCCCATGCCGACAATGGCCAGCCGGATGGCGTCATTCGCGCCCTGTGCACGGAGACGCGTGGCAGCGGGCAGAAAAGTGGCCGCGCCAATGCCCGTTTTCAAAAAACTCCGACGATTCATATCCCCTCTCCCCTCCTTGATATGAAAAACACCATTCCACCTCCCCCCGCGCTATTGCACGGGGACGGCCACGACATCTTTGCCCAGCACATCGCCAGTATAAGGCCCCGTGAATGCCCACACGCACACGTCATCAGCCTCCAGCTCCATGGTTGCGCGCCGGTCATGCCACACGACTTCCGTGTCCCGCACGAGGTCGCGGCAGGACGAAGGCTGCGCCAGCGCGGTCAATGTCACCACTGCCCGTTGACGCGTGGGCGACTGATTAAAGACCGTCAGATAGCAGGTGCCGGGCTGCCAGCCGAACCGTTCCAGCGTCACGGCCGCATTGTCCGAGCGCGCACCGGTCACCGGCTCCCAGCCCGCCTCGGCGACCAAGCGGCAAAGCGGCACATATTTTTTGAAGAGCGGACGGTCACGATTGTACAGCTCAGGACGCGTGAAGTAATGGCCGGTCGAGGCGTCAGCGCTGAAATAGCCGGGAAACATGCCGTACGCCAGCGCCCGCTTCATGAACCGCTCTGAGTCTTCGTACGAAAAGACGCTGAAATCCGTATTCATCAAAAAACAGTACGGTTTGCCCCTGCACATTGCACGGCGGTAGAGCAGCTCCTCATCGGCCATCGGCCGCCATTTCCCGCCGTGTTTCCAATCGGTCTCGGTACCCATCACGTCCAACAGCGGTGCCAGCCAGCACCAACTGATCGGCGTGCTGTTGGCCATCATATAGTGTCCGCGCGCATGCATGTCGCGTGACAGTGCCCGCACATACTCGAAACCGATCATACCCTTATAGATGCCCACCCGGCGTGAGCCAAGCGCGTAACAGAGCGGACGTTCCGCGCCTGCGAAGTGGCTGCGCCTGAAGTTCAGCTCGTCGGTCACGTACGCTTCGGCCGAGTCGATGTACTCGCCGTCGCACATGGCCTTGCGCGAGGCACCATATTGGCGTTCAAGATACGCGGCGCTCCACTTGTTCGAAAAATCCGTCACCGCGCCCGGCACGCCCGGTGCGCTGTTCATACTCCAGACCACCCCATTGCACCACGGTGTGTCCAGCACACGTCCAGGCACCCGCCCTTTTTCATCTTCGAACGCGCTGCTGACCCAGGCCAGTCCGGCAGGATTGCCGGCCGCCGCCAGCCGTTGCGCCTCTTCCATACCGCGCTCCAAGGTGCGCGGGCCATCGCCTTTGAGCGCCATCCACCAGGTCATCGGCTCGGTATAGCGGAAGGTCAGGATGTCCTGCGCGTCATCCCAGGCCGTTTCGTTGTCGCCCTCCTTGAAACGGAATCCGAAATCCTGCCAGCCCTCCACTTTGCTGATGGCCGCAAACGGCATCCAGACCCCCTGTTTGCGGATGCGCGTCGCGAACGCATCGGGATACAGTTCATAGTAACGCGCCAGCGCACCACGGAATTGGTCCGCCGCCTTGAACGCGAAGACACAAAAACGGAAATCGGTTCCCCTCTTTTCTGGCGCGAAGCCGATGTCACATGCTAAGAACAGCTCGCGCGTCTGCGGCTGGCATCCGATGCGGAAATAGAGCGGCGTTTCCGGATCGATGCCGATCGCGCAGCCCTTCCCGCCGGCCGCCACCGCGCCGAACGGATAGCGTGAAAGCTGGCCGTTCGCGCCGACTGGGCGTCGCGTGGTGTTCATGACCTCCGCCGCGCGTCCGTCCAATTCGATGGCCCGCCGCAGGTCATGAAACCACACCAACGTCCCGGAAGGCTGCGGCAGCGTGTAAACGAGCGTCACGGCCCGATCTTTGCCGGTGAGCTCCTCGAGCGACACGTCATAAAAAGTCACACCGGCGGCACGGCGCTCGCGGGACGTCAGCCGGATACCGAGCGCCTCGCGCGTGATCGATACGAAACCTGATTCCCGTGCCACGTCACGGATTAGAAAGCCGCGCTGAGGCGTCACGGCCTGCTCGGTCACTGCGCCGTCGAACCGCAGGACACCGTCGGCGGCGAGCGCCCCGACACGCGCATCCTTGAAACGGACGCGCCCGGCGCGATTGCGGTAGAGCAGATAGCAGCTCATGCGGCGGATCGGGCGGTCCGGGGTGACCACCACCTCGCGCCGCTGCCACCCGGCCGCCGGGTCGGGATCAAACGGTGCCGCCTGTCCCCAAAGCGGCGTGCCGTCGGCGTACACGAGATCGAGATAGAGCGAGAAGTCGCTGTTGGGCGATCCCTCCGTCCGCTCCGCGCGCGCCCAAGCCGACGCCACCACCGGCTCGGGCTTGGTCTGATTCAGATCCACGCTCCACACGACACCGCGCTGCTGCGCGGCCTGATCCCCATTGTCGCAGACATACTCCGCGCCATCGCGCGTGAAGCCTGCTCCATACGCCCTGGCATGCTCAGGAGCCAGCAGCGAGAGCTTCTCCGCATGGCCCCCCTCCACCACCCGCTTGACCAGCCCGCCGTCTTCGGCCCCAAACGCCACACCGGCTGCGACCAGGCAACTCAGACTCCCTATCATCACACGCATCTGTACCCCCGCACTTTCCCCAGAGACCAGCAAACGGGCACTCGCAGATCATCGTGATCAGACGAGACTTTCTGGCCACGACTGCCAGATCGTTTCTCAGAGCCTTCAACTGTGCGCCGCACGCCTCGGCACGAATGGGAACCGTCGCAGACATGATGTCGTGATCGTACGAAGTTGTCAACACCGGAAATCTACGGATCAGAAGGTTGCAGGTTCAACTCCTGCGAGGCGCGCCAGAAACGAAATCACTAGATTGCGGGGTGGAGCAGCCTGATAGCTCGTCAGGCTCATAACCGGAAGGTCGTAGGTTCGAATCCAAACACCGATTCCCACAGATTTTGATCCCCTCTGTGTCATCTGAGTCATCTGTGGATTCAGTGTCCCCAGAATTCGTTCCAGGCACGGCGGGCGGCAGGCAAACCGAAGACTACTTTTCCGCGAAAAGCGTGTTTTGAACTTTTGCGATGTCGACCTTGGCAGGCGGCACGTTGTCGGCCAAGGCGGTTGCGGCAACGGCACCGACACCGGCACCAATGGCCATACAGATGTTCTGGACGCGGTAACTGGCGTGCGCATCGTGAGTCCCGCTAATGCAGCGCCCCGCGACGAGCAGGCCTTCCACGCCCTGCGGGATGACGCAGCCGAGCGGAATGTCGTAGGGCTTGACGCGCGCCGCGCCGCCCTGTTTGGCACTGTGGTTCTGGTTCTCGGCCTGGCCGCTGCCGGCGGGGTTGTGGATGTCGATGACGAACACCGCGCCGCGCACAATGGCGTCGGGCCATTTGCGTCCGGTCACCAGATCCTCGCGCGTCAGTTGCGCCAGACCGCGGATGCGGCGCGTCTCGCGCACGCCGACCACGGCAGGCATGTGGGAGATGTAACAACGCTCGTAGCCAGGCAAGTGCTTGCGCATGAACTCGACCACGCGGACCGCCTGGCGGCGTCCATCGAGTTCGGCCTGGGTGAGGTCTTCCACTTTCGTGCCGTAGAGGCCGTTGACCTGCGTGGCGTTGACGCAGGCCTTGCCCCGGCGTCCCATTTTGTAAGTGCGCACCACGCCGACGGTCGGCGGCAATTCGCCGTTCTGCTGAGCGCGGGTGGTCACGCTCTCCCAGGTCTCGCCAGTGTCGCCGATCCTCGCGGCACGCGCGGCTTCTTCACTGCCGCAATGACGCGCGTCATCGGCGACACCCTCAATGCAGAACTGGATGGTCATGGGCTGAACGAGGCCATCGCCATCACGCCCAACGTCACAGGGAACCCCAGCGGCGGCTGCGATGTCGGCATCGCCTGTGGCATCAATGACGAGTTTGGCGGCGACAGTGAACGGCCCCTGCTTAGAGAAAGCGCGTACACCGACGACCGGACCACGACCGGTGTTGCCCGCTCCCCCCGCCATGAGTGGAGCGGTGGCCCATGAGTGAAGCAGAATCTTGACGCCGGCCTCTTGCAGCAGGTCGGCAAAATGGAGGTCGGCGATCTCAGGGTCGATACGGTTGCCGCCGATCTTGGCATGAATCTCCCTCACAAGACGGTTATTCGCGACACCCCCCATCAGCGGCCACACGCGGGCATGAATGCCCATGCCGCCGAGCCGGCCATAGCGTTCGAGGATGATCGTCTGCGCACCGAGGCGGGCTGCGCTCAACGCGGCGGCGATTCCGGCCGGCCCGCCGCCACAAATGAGGACATCCGTGTTGTAGGCGGGCGTCTCCATAGACGTGGCGACAGGCCCTGTTGCAGGCGAAGGCAACGGTGCCCCTGACTGGGCAGCAACGGTTCCTGCCGCAAAGGCTGCGGTTCCGAACCATTGACGGCGGGTAAGCGGAAGAGGTGTTGTTTTCATTTCAAGAACATCAGTGAACCACGGGTGGATTGGTATTCCAGGACGATCTCGCCGTGCTCAGCCCTGAACTCGGCGACGAACCCTCGACCGCCGGCGTTGACGAGCGTCCAGGTGGCGAGATGGGGCGCACCGGCAAGCGTATCGTACGTGGCCAGCACGGCACGGAAGGAACCGTTGACGAGGTTGCCATCGGCGCGGCCCATATCCACGGCGACATCCGCACCCAGGGTCAGGCGTGTCGTATGCAGCACATCGTTCGCGGCAGGCGACCACTCCCAGCGGTAGGTCGCGCCGTCGGCAAGGGTCAGGTCGTCAGCAAAGAGTGCCCCGTAAGAGGGGCTGGTCACCTCGCCATCACCGGGAGAGACGATACCTGCGACGGTAATCGGCTCACCAGAAACGTAGCCTTCACCGGAGATCTCGCGTACGGTCGCGGCGGCGGTGTTCTGGAAGGTTGCGCCGTTGGCGACACGCCATGCGGGCAAGATCTCGGTCGGCGTATAGATCGAGGCGATTTCATCATCGGAAAGCGCACGGCTGTAGATCTGTACGTCATCCACCTGACCGCTAAATTCAGCGGAGGGATTTGTCTTTAGGTAGGGGTGACCCATACCGAAGCCGAGGCCGCCGATGGGACGGTCAGGTGGGCAGAACTTGAGGTTGTTCTTGGCCCACGCGCCGGCAGGCTGGCCATTGACGTAGAGCTTGAGGCTCGTGGCCGTAACGGCGCAGGCAGCGTGGAACCACTCGTTCGCCGGGACCGGGAGCGTGGAATCGTGGGTGTTGTCTCCCCAACTGTTGTTGACAGCAGCGGTACTCATGAAGCGAAGTTTGCCGTTGTACGTCCGCAACATGAACTGGTAGGGATCGTTGCTATTGCTCATGCGGGTGGTGAAGAAGGTGGACGCTGTGCCGCCTCCGCTTACATCCGCACGTTTGACCCACATGGCGACGGTGTATTCATCCATGCCACGCATCTCTGCGTCCATCGGCACAGCGACAATGGAACCGGCGGGGAAGTTGAGCGCGAGGC
>DAOTKE010000163.1:0-6369 GCA_035449085.1 Kiritimatiellia bacterium
CCCGCGACGCAAGCCGTCAGGCGCCGCGTTGCGGGGGGTTTTGCAAGAGCCTCTACAGTTTATATCTGTCAATACCGGTTTGTTAGATCGGTGCATTGGATTAAACACGATTGAAGTGTTCACGGCTGCAAATGTTATTGGGAACAGTGTTCTGGCTGGCTTGTCAGGCCTGTTCAGCGGCGGAGTTCAACTCAAATCTGTCAACGTCAAGGATGTCATCGGCTGTTACGATGTGTTGCGTCACCCGCGAACGATGGACGAAGACAATACCGACACTGTTCTGGGGAAAGAAAGGCGTTGATTTCTGAAGACAGCGGTTAACTTTCTTAGAACAAGGATGTTGCAAAACATCGGGCCTAAATCCCCCTGAAAAACGGGGGGTCTGAAATGCGACTGCTCTGGCTGTCATACCAAATGGGTGGCCTAAATCCCCCTTAAAACGGGGGGTCTGAAACGGCAGGCTGGCTGCCGTAGCGATTGCCGCCGGCCTGACAGTCCCGCGGGTCGCGGGTCGCGGGTCGCGCGTCGCGGGCCCTCGCCTTTTTCGACCCGCGACTTGCGACTCGCGACGCGCGAACGGTCGAAGCGCCAATGACGTGTCTCTTTGTGTGCCCCGGTTGCCGGGGCCTCCGCGATATCCCGCCGCCGGCCTGACAGTCCCGCGGGTCGCGGGTCGCGGGTCGCGGGTCGCGGGTCCTCGCCTTTCTCGACCCGCGACTTGCGACGCGCGACGCGCGAACGGTCGAAGCGCCAATGACGTGTCTCTTTGTGTGCTCCGGTTGCCGGGGCCTCCGCGACATCCCGCCGCCGGCCTGACAGTCCCGCGCGTCGCGGGTCGCGGGTCGCGGGTCCTCGCCTTTTCGACTCGCGGCTTGCGACGCGCGACCCGCGAACGGTCGAAGCGCCAATGACGTGTCTCTTTGTGTGCTCCGGTTGCCGGGGCCTCCGCGACATCCCGCCGCCGGCCTGACAGTCCCGCGCGTCGCGGGCCCTCGCCTTTTCGACTCGCGACTTGCGACGCGCGCCCCGCGAACGCTAAAATGCCTGCAAGCAAAGGAGGACACACATGGGCACGATCTTCAATAAGAGCGGCGGCTACCGCAAACTCTACTCGTTCAACTTCGCAACCATCGTGCACTTGGGCACGATCAGCTTCGTCCGGCGCTTCGTCGATTGGAAGGATGATCCGCTCGGCAAGCTCGCCGGACAGATGGTCGGCGCCTCGCGCTCCGGCAAGCAGAACATCGTCGAAGGCTCCGAGCGGGCCAAAACCTCTACCGAGACGGAGATCAAGCTGACGGATGTCGCCAAAGCCAGCCTCGCCGAGCTGCTCGGCGATCTCGAAGACTTTCTGGCTTGCCGGGGCTCGATCCCATGGAGCATCCACACGGAGGATTACAAGGCCGTTCATGGCATCACCCTTGAGCCCTTCGTCTACTCCGACGATGTCCTGCACGACTACTGGACCTATCTGCACCGCGAGAAGAAGAAGTTCGCCCCGTGGCTCGAGCACGCCGACGCGACGGTCGTCGCCAACGCGCTCATCGTCTTGGTGCAGCGCGCGCTGTCGCTCTTGGGCAAGCAGCTTCAATCGCAAGAGACGGCTTTCGTCGAGTCGGGCGGCATCCGCGAGCGCATGACGCAGGCCCGCGTCGCGGCGCGCGACGGCGAGGTGCCCGCCTGCCCCGAGTGTGGTAAGCCCATGCGCCGGCGCCATTCCCAGAAGGGCGACTTCTGGGGCTGCTCCGGTTACCCCGATTGCCGGGGCCTCCGCGACATCCCGCCGCCGGCCTGACAGTCCCGCGCGACGCCGCTTTCGTGCCGCACGTGGTTCGGAAAGCGGTGCCGCCTTTCGGTTGTCACCGCACTCCAAACCGCTCCCCAACCGCTTTCCTGCCGCTCAACTTCAACACAAAAAATCGCACCCGTTCAGCGATCCTCCCAGTTGTCACAATATCCTCTCAGAGGACGTGCGCGAGGATGAGGCCGAGGGTCAGGAGTACGCCAAATACGAAATGGATGCCGGCCGAGCGGCCCTCCAGTGAGAGGGTTTCGCCGCGCAGGCAGTCGCGCGCCACGGCAACGCTGAGCGGGAACGCCAATTGCGGCAGCAGTGTCCAGAGCGGCAGAAGCCGCGTCGTTGCGCAATAAGCGAGCAGCAGATAGGGCAGCGTGTGCAGCGTGACAAACAGTAACTGTGCGCCGCGTGTTCCGATCAACAGCGATGAGGTGAGAATCCCCGCATGGCGGTCACCGGCCATGTCGCGCAGGTCGTTGCCGTGCAGGACGGCTCCGACCAGGCAGGCGATCGGCAGCGAGACCCACACGGCGGCGGGGGAGAGCGTACGGGCCTGCGCGAAGTGGCTGGCCATGACCATCAGGACGCCCATGACGAACATCACCAGCGGCAGGCCGAGCCCCGCGTGTTTCAGGCGCAGTCCTGTCGTGTAAAATCCCGCAGCGGCCACACCGGCGGCGGCGAAGAGCAGCAGGCGCACATCGCTGATCGCGGCCGCGGCCAGACCGGTGGCGGCGCCGAGCGCCAGCACCACCAAACCCGCGCGCAGCACGGCGCGTGGCCGCAAGGTGCCGTCCACGAGCTGCGGCGCGGTGGGAGGCCGGTGCGCCGTGTCCACGCCCGAACGATGGTCGCCGTAGGTGTTCAGTAGGTTGGCAGCGATTTGCAGCAACCAGCCGCTGAGCAGACAGAGCAGCAACAGCGGCCAGGAGAATAACCCCTCGTAGGCGGCCAGCGCCGCGCCCACCGTGACCGGCACGGTAGCGGCCGTGAGCGACCAGAGACGCAGTACGCTGATCCACGGACTTACGTTCACGGCAGGGCCCTCCGCACCCACATTATTTGACGGTGGCACCCGGCAGCGCACCGCGGTCGGGCGAGATCACAAAGAGTGCGCCATCCGGATTGCCCGCCGCAAGGATCATGCCCTCGGAGACGCCGAAACGCATCTTGCGGGGCGCGAGATTGGCGACCATCACCAATTGGCGGCCGACCAGCGCGGCCGGATCGTAGGCCTTACGAATCCCGGCAAAGACTTGGCGCGGCTTCGGTTCGCCGATGTCGAGCATCAGGCGCAGCAGTTTGTCCGCACCCTCCACGCATTCGGCCGAGATGACCGTGGCCACACGCAAATCCGCCTTGGCGAAGGTGTCGTAGTCGATGATGTCTTTGACGGGGACGGTCGCCGTAGCCGGAGAGGACGAGGTGTCCGTAGGCGTCGGTTTGGCGGCGGCGGCTTTCGCGGGACGAGGCGATGGTGCCGGCTCGCCGGACTTGCTGGCCGCGATCAGCGCGTCCACGGCTGCCTGCTCGATGCGCGTCGCCAAGTATTCAAACGGTTGGATAGGGCTGTTTTCGACGGTTTTCTTGATATCGGGCCAGACGTACGGCGCCTCGTTGAAGAGCTTCGCGGTCTTGGCGGCGTAGGCGGGCAACACGGGCTGCAGGTAGATGGCGAGCACGCGGAAGATGTTGAGCACCGAAGTCATGACGCTCCGCGCCGCTTCGGGGTCGTTCTTGACGAGCGTCCAGGGGGCTTTGGCGTCGAAATACTGGTTGGCCTGGTCGGCCAGTTCGCGCACGGCGACCATGACCTTGCTGAAGTCGCGCGCCTCGTAATAATCGGCGATACTGTCCGCCCAGTCCAGCGCCTTGAGATAGAGTGCCCGGCCTTCGGCATCCATCGTGCCGGTGCGACCACCCAGACTCTTGTGCAGCATCTGTGCGCCGCGCGATGCAAGGTTGGTGATCTTGCCGACGAGGTCGGAGTTGACGCGATTGACAAAGTCGCCGAGGTTGAGATCCATGTCATCGGTCGTGCCGTTCAGCTTACAGGCGTAGTAGAACCGCAAATCTTGCGCCCGCAGATGGTCGAGATAGGTGCGCGCCTTGATGAAGGTGCCCTTGGATTTACTCATTTTCTCGCCGTTGACCGTCAGGAAGCCATGCACAAAAACCTGGCTGGGTGTTTTATAACCGGCGGTGTTCAGCATGGCCGGCCAGAAGAGGCAGTGAAAGCGCACGATGTCTTTGCCGATAAAGTGGTACAGTTCAGCCTCGGGCGCCTGCCACCAGGCATCAAACGACTCGCCACGGTCAGCGCACCACTTTTGCAGCGAGGCCATGTATCCGATCGGCGCATCGACCCAGACATAGAAGAACTTGCCGGGACGTCCGGGAATCTCGAAGCCGAAGTAGGGGGCGTCGCGCGAGATACACCAGCCGCGCAGCGGCTCATTGAACCACTCCAACAGCTTATTGGCCACGTCGGGTGCGGTGTGAGAGGGGATCCAGGCTTTGAGGAAATCGCGGAACGGTTCCAGCTCGAAAAAGAGATGTTCACTGTCGCGGGTCACCGGTGTCTGGCCGCAGAGGGTACAGCGTGCGTCTTTCAGTTCTTCGGCGGGGTAGGTCTGGCTACACGCGTCGCAGGAGTCGCCGTATTGGTCCGCGGCCCCGCATTTCGGGCAGGTTCCTTTGACAAAGCGGTCGGGCAGAAACATGGCGTCATGCTCACAGTAGAGCTGCGGCAGCTTGCGGGTAGAGATCGCCCCGCTCTGCTGCATGGCCTGGTAGATGCCGTTGCTAAAGGCCCGGTTTTCAGGGCTGTTGGTCGAGTAGTAGTTGTCGAAACGGATTTCGAAATCGGCGAAATCCTGCGTGTGCTGCGCGTGGCTGCGGGCGACCAGCTCTTCGGGCGTGATGCCCTCGGCGCGCGCGCGCACCATGACGGGGGTCCCGTGGGTGTCGTCCGCGCAGACATAGACACAGTCGTGGCCGCGCATCTTTTGGAAACGTACCCAGAAATCGGTCTGGATATATTCGACGAGATGCCCCAGGTGGATATCGCCGTTGGCGTACGGCAGGGCGGATGTGACGACTATTCTGCGTTTTTTCGTGACCATGGACACTCCTGACAATCTGCAAAGGCCGCATGTGGCGCGAATGGCCGCGCGGGTGAAAAGAAAGATAACAGGGACTATACCGCTTTTTCATGTGCCGCGCCACACCTTATCAAACAAGCGAACGACAGTGGGTGTGCCTGATTACAAGCGACGTGAGCGCCAGTAGGCGGCGAGAATGTGCGCGGTGCGGCAGAGGCTTGCTTTTTCCAGCGGCTCGCGGAGCACGGCATCCTCAAGGAAGCGACAGAATGGCTCGTCGGGTCGGAAGCCCGGCACCATCAACTGGGTCAGGAGCAGTTCGCCGTCCCAGCACATGCCATAGGGCTTGTAGGCGGGGTCACGCTGCGCCCGCGCCTGACGCTCACGGGCGAAGCCGGCAAAGACCTCCATCGCCTCCTGAATGCGGGCTCGGCGTTGCGGGTTCTTTTCATATGCGCAGATGGGGTCGAAGGAGATGACACACTGGAAGAGCGAGTAGCACGGCATTCGCCCCTGCATCTGAGCCGGGGTCTTGTTCTGGAAACCGCCGTGCTTGGCTTTTAGCGTAATGTCGAGCGCTTCGTCGATGTATTTCTCGTACAGCGCTTTCCAATGCCGGTCGCCGGTCGCCATGTACGCCGCCACGTAAATCATGGGCAGACGCGCCGCTTCGTGCGGCCACACTTCCGGCCCCCACATCGTGCAGATGCCACGGTAGTCGGGCTTGGAAGAGTCGTCCGCATATCCGAAGTTCCACTGGTTCTCGGCAGTCACGCGCGTTTCCATGAACTTCGCCACCTCGACGATCTGCTCGCGGTACCCCTTGACGATCTGCGGATCGGCCATCGACGAGGTACAGTACCGCCAGAGGCCATGCACCCAGTGCGTGTACTGGTCACGGCTTGAGAGCGACACCGTCGTTTTGCCGTCGTTGCAGAAGCCGCGGCAGACGAACCCCTTATAGCCATGGAGGATCGCAAGGTTCAACACGCCCTGCGCGAGTTTGGCGGCATCGTCTTTGGCCGTCGGATCGTGCGTGACCTCCCACTTGTCGACGAGTCCGGAAAGCGCGGTTCCGCATATAAGCGGCGCATCCCCCACGCCGGGCGGTCCCCAGCCGCCCGGACGATGGTCGTACATCGGGTAGAGGTTGTTCTTGGCGTCCGGTGGGGGCGGCGACTTCGATTTGTCTCGCACACCAGTAACGAGTGAGGTCACCGGATCCCAGGTTCCCATCATTTTGGCCCAGCCTAGGTCACAGGCGATACAGAGCTGCGCGTCGGCAACCGGTGCACGTGCGGGCTGAAGTGACGGTTCTCCGTATGCCGCGAAGACGGCACACGAAACAGAGACAACTGTCAGAATGTCCATACTTTTTGTGAAGATTCCCTGATCGCTTTCACAAACTTTTAAGACAAAGTATAGCCGTTATTTTTGTCATTAACCACGGTTTTCACTGAAGGTGAT
>DAOTKE010000164.1:0-6307 GCA_035449085.1 Kiritimatiellia bacterium
GCCCCGCGGAGGCGGGGACGGACACGCCCGGCTCCGGGCGGCCGGTAGCCCTGCCGCATAGGTCGGGCAAAAGCCGTGCCGGAGCCTTTTTCAACCGGTTAACAAACAGAGAAACGAAAGGAACCAAACGATGATAACGACGAACGGAATGATGGCCGCGCTGGCGGCGGGGGCGCTGTTGGCCGGGCTGGCGGGCGCGGAGGTGAGCGCGGTGTCGAGCGACTCGCCGCTGGACACGCGCTCGCTCAGCATCGTGACGGATGTGGAGGAACAGGATCTGGACACGCGCAGCTACACGACGGACTGGTCGGCGGCGCGGCGGCTCAACACCAAGAAGATCATCGGCACGGCGATCCTGATCCGGTGAGAAACGCCAGGCGTTTTCTGGTTCCTGGTTCCAGGTTTCTGGTTCCTGGTTTCAGGTTTCTGGTTCCTGGTTCCGGGTTTCTGGTTTCAGGTTTTTTTTACGCAGAGACGCGGAGACGCAGAGGGTTTCTGGGTCGGAAGTGCCCAACTCTGGGCCCTGTACGGCTTTGCGATTGCGGCGTGAAGAGCGATCGATTACACTCATGCCGCAAATTGTGGCGAGGATGCCGCGTTTTTCAAGATAATCAGGGAAAACGTTAATGTCAGGGGGGCGAGAAGTTTATGCATTTCAGGTGAAAAGGGGGCAGGCGAGTCGGGAGCGCGGGCGCCCTCGCCCGCAACAACGTGTCGGGCAAAAGGTTGAGCGATCATGACGTAAACGCATTGCCGATCACATAGTCAGGAGGGCAGCATGCAAAAAGGATCGATGGCTAAACAGATCGTTCGGGCTGTGGTCGCGGGCTGTGTGGTGTGGGTGTCGGCGTGCCGGTTGCTGGATGCGCCGGAGGCGGAGGCATGGATGGATCAGGCGCGGTCATACGCCTTGACGCCCGCGACCGACTGGGTGTATCCGGTCGGCACCGTGCGCAGCGAGGGTTCGGTGGAGGGGGCGGAGCGTCTGCTGGCCGAGGACGGCGCGAGCTGTCGGCTGGCTTACGTGGCCGGCGGTCCCAAGCCGGTGGTGGTCCTCGATTTCGGGCGGCAGAGTGTCGGCGGCTATGCGGTCTTCACCGTGACCGCGAAGCAGGGGCTGCCGGTCGTGCGGCTGGCCTATGCGTGTCATCCTGACGGTCTCTCGGAAACCGGCTGCTTCACGCGGTCGACCAGCGCCCGTTACCTCGGCGAAACGTTTGATCTGCCGGTGCTGCCGGGGAATGTCTACCGGCATGAGACCTACACCGTGCCGCGTACCGGGCGTTTCATCGCGCCGCTGATCCAAGGCCAGACCCGGTACGTCAGGCTTCAGCTCGACACGCCCGGCACCGAGGTCTCCGTCGACGCCGTGGCGATGGTGAACAGCGAGGTGTATGACCGCACGCCGAACGACGGGCTCTTCCTGTGCGGCGACGAGCGTTTGAACCGGCTGTGGGCGATCAGCGCGTGGACGGTGCAGATCGCCTCGTTCCCGAATCACGACGCCTGGAAGTGCGTGGACGGCTGGCTGCTGCCGCGCAAGCTGGAGCAGGCCGAAGAGATCGGGCTGAGCCGCGACGGCGCGTCGTGGGGCGATGTGAGGGTCGAGACGACCTTCGAGCTGCGCGCCAATCCCGAGCACGTGTCCGCCGCCGGACTGGCGTTCCGCGCGGCGGATGCGCGCAACGCCTACTTGGCCGAGGTCGGGCTCGACGGCGCGGTGCGGCTGCTGGCGCGGCAGGACGGACGCGACCGCGTGCTGTGCGAACGCCGCCTGGGCGCGCCGCTTGTGGACGGCGCGCGCTACCGGCTGGAGGTCGAGGCGCGCGGGACGGTGCTCTCGGTGCGGCTCGACGGCACCGACGTGGCGCGCGCTGAGGACGCCGCTTTTTCGGGCGGCCGCGTCGGCTTCTACACACCCAAGGAGAAGTGGCCGCTCTTCGACGCGATCCGGGTCAACGATGCCCGCGGGCGCGTGTTGCTCGCCGATGATTTTTCGGGCGGGCTCGGCCGTTGGCAGTTCGCGCGCACGCTGCCGTTTGTGGCAGACGGCGCGAAGCGTGACCGGCTGGTCTGGTCGGGCGATCTCTACTTCGCGCAACGCAGCGCGTATTACGCTTCGGCGCACCCCTTTTATCTGCGCGATTCCCTGCGCATGCTCGCCTTCAATCAGACGCCGGACGGGTATGTGCATGCCTCGCCCTATCCCGAGCGCAGCGTGCCGCCCGCGCGTGGCGATTACGGTCCTTTCCCGTCGGATGAATTCGCGGCGTGGCTGGTGCCGGTGGCGTGGGATCACCTGCTCTACACTGGCGACCGCGAAACGCTCCGCGAACTCTGGCCGGCGATGCGGCGGCTCATGGATTATTTGGAGGCGCATCTCGGGGCTGACGGCTTGTTCCAGCAACGTTCCGAAACATCCAAGCACGCCGGCAATCTGAAGCTGGGCGATGTCCGCAAACGCGCCTTCATGAATATCCTGCTGTGCGCGGTCTTCAGAGACGCCGCGCGCATCGCCGACGAACTGTCGCTGCAGGACGAGGCTGCGTCCGCACGGCGTCGCGAGGCGGCGCTCGTGGATGCCCTTGACCGTCATCTGTGGGATGAGGCCGACGGTTTTTACAGGGAGGCGGTCGAGACGCCGCGCTTCGGGGCGGAGGCCAACGCGCTCGCGCTGTCGCTCGGGCTGGTCTCGCCCGAACGGGCGCGGCGCATCGCGCCGCACTTCAAGAAAATCGGTCACGGCAAATTTCAGAGTCTGGCCAGCCGCGGCCGTTTCGAATACGGCTTCGCGCAGTCCGGCTTGCAGACGCTCTTCGATCACAACTGGCTCAAGCTGCTGGACGATGGCTGGAAAGGCGCGTGGACCACGACCGAATGCATGGGCACGATCACGAAGGGGTGGGGGGATGAATCGCATCCCGACACCGCGATCGCGCATCATTTCAGCGCCTACCTGCTGGGGGTCGTGCCGCTTGAGCCGGGGTTTCGCCGTTTCCGCGTGCGGCCGCAGGCGACGCGCGAGGTGCGCTGGGCCAAAGGCCTCGTGCCGACGCCGCGCGGTGCCGTGCGCTGTGAGTGGGCGATCAAAGAGGATTCGTTTGAGCTGCTGCTGACCGTGCCGAAGGGGACGCGGGCCGACATTGCGCTGCCGGGATGCCGGAGCGTGACGGTCAACGGACAACCGCGCGGGCTGACCGATTTGCCGGCCGGCACCTATCGTGTGGTCGCGGAAGGGGTGTCGGCTGAAGCCTGGCGCGATCCGACGCTTCAGCGTTCAACGTCCGACCGGCGGATGGCCTATTCCGCCAAGGCCTCCAGCTCGCATGAAGCGGGCGGGTGGGGGATCGCCCATCTCTTTGCGCCGGAGCAGGACACGGCCCGCAAGGGATACAGCTCGAAGCCTCATGCGGCGGCCGACGCCGAGGAATGGATCGAGATCGACTTGGGCGAAGAGCGCACGCTGGGGAAGCTTGTCTTGGTGCCGCGGCGCGATGTGGCCGGCACGGACGGTTCGGCGGCGGGTTTTCCGCGCGCCTTTACGGTTCAACTCGCGAAAGAGCCCGGCGCCTACACGACCGTGAAAAAAGTGGAAGACGGTGCGGCCCTGGGTCCGGACGGGCTGGCGGTTGACCTCTACACGGTGATCGGTTATCCCGCCGCGCGCTACATCCGGATTGCCGCCACGCGTCTGGGCGCGCCGGCGAGCGATGAGCCCGGACGTTACCGGCTGCAGCTCGCGCGCCTGCGGGTGCTCCGGCCTGAAGAGCTGCGCACACCGTAAATTCTTGGAGACAATCGCGGCGCGGGTGCGATAAGATCAAAAGCTAATGAAAGAAACCAACAAAGAAAAAATCGCGATTCAATATCTGTTTGAGTCTGAGCCGGATCATGCCTGGACAGCGAAGGATATCAGCCGGACGCTAGGGTTCCGGGGCAAGCAAATCAAGCGTCTCCACGACCTGCTGCAGCAAATGGTGCGTGACGGGGAAATTGTTCAGATTCGTCAAGGCGGGGCGTACACGCTCGGCAAGCAGGCCGATCTCGTGACCGGGCCGCTGCGTCTGGTGCGCAACGGTGCCGGCAACGTGACCGAGCGCGAGACGGGGAAGATCATCTGGGTGGAGAACGAGGATCTGGGGACCTCCCTGCCCGGTGATATCGTCACGATCCGCCTTTACCGCAGCGGCGGCGAATCCAAGGGCAAAGTGATCAAGATTGTTGAGCGCTGCGCGCGCGATATCGTCGGCACGCTCTTCACCACCGGCAAGTTCCTTTATGTGGTGCCGCTGAATCCGGTGTACCGCAAAGATTTCTATGTGCCGGCCGCCAACGGCGCCCGGCCGGGCGACCGCGTGGTCGTGCGGTTCACGGGCTGGGAGAACCGCTACGTCGCGCCGGAGGGCGAGATTGTGGATGTGATCGGGCCGGCCGATCAGCCTTCGCTCGACACGACGGTGGTGATGAAGCAGTTCGACCTGCCCGAGGCCTTTCCCGCAGAGGTGATCGACGAGGCGGAGCGCGTGGCGCAGCGGTTGGCCAAGCCGGGGCGCCGCGAAGATCTGCGGAGCCGTTTCATCATCACGGTCGATCCGGCGACCGCGCGCGATTTTGACGACGCCGTCTCGCTGGAGACCGACGCGCTCGGCAACCGTGTGCTGGGGGTGCACATTGCCGACGTGAGCCATTTCGTACGGCCTGGCACGCCGCTGGACCGCGAGGCGCGCCAGCGCGGCACCAGCGTGTATCTGGTGGACAAGGTGATTCCGATGCTGCCCGAGCAGCTTTCCAACGGGGTCTGCAGCCTGCGGCCCGATGAGGACCGCCTGACGTTTTCGGCCTTCATGACTTTCGATGCGGCGGGCCGCATGATCGAGCGCCGTTTCGCGCGGACGCGCATCCGCTCCGCGCTGCGCCTGAACTACGAGCAGGCGATGGCCATCATCGCCGATCAGCCGCCGGAGGGGTTGGCAACGGTGTCTGAGGCGACGCGACGCCTGTTGAAAGAGACGTGGCGGCTCGCGTCCCAGTTGCGCCAGCGGCGGTTCTCCATGGCCGCGCTGGACCTGGAGGTGCCCGAGGTGGAGGTGATGCTGGACGACCACGCGCGCATGACCGGCCTGGCGGTGCGGCCTTACGACGAGTCGCACCAGTTGATCGAGGAGTGCATGGTGGCGGCGAACGAGGCGGTCGCGACCGAGCTGTGGACGCGCGGCATCAAGATTCTCGCGCGCCTGCACGAGCCGCCGGATGAGGAGAAGCTTGAGGAGTTGCAGGCGAACCTGGCGATGCTGGGCTTCCGTCCCGGCGACCTGTCCGATCCCAAGCGGCTGGCCAAGTTTCTCAAGGACACGCAGGAGCACCCGCTGCGCTACCATGCGCACATGATGGTGCTGCGCAGTATGAAGCGCGCGGTCTATTCGGCCGAGAAGATCGGCCACTTCGGCTTGGCGAAGGCGTATTACGCGCACTTCACGTCGCCCATCCGGCGTTATCCTGACTTGGTGTTGCACCGGCAGCTCGCCGACTTCCTAGACGGGAAAGGCGGCAAGATGCCGCAGCATGAATTGATCCAGACGGCGTTTCTGGCCACCGAGCGCGAGCAGGTGGCGGACGATGCCTCGCGCCAGTTGATCGAGATCAAGAAGTTCCGCTTCCTGCAGCAGCAGCTCGATGAGCAGCGCCTGATCGTCTACCGGGCGGTGGTGGCCAAATGCACGAATTACGGGGTCTTCATCGACATCCCGGATCTGGCGATGGGCGGCATGATCCACATCTCCAACCTCTCGCGGCAGTTCGTGCGGTTCAATCCATCGAACGAATCCTTGAGCGCGGGCGAGACGGTCTACCGCGTGGGCACGGTCGTTCAGGTGCAGGTCGCCACGGTGGACTTCAATCAGCGGCGCGCCGACTTTGTGCTGGCCGGCAGCGAGCAGGCTGCGTCGGGCACTGCAGAGAAGAGGGCGCGCAAAGGCGGTCCGCATCGGCGCGAGGCCGGCGCAAAGGAACAACATTCGTCCCGTAAGACGCCGCAGGAAGGGCGTCGTGGGAAAACATCTCAAGGCGGCGCACGCCACGGCAAACGGCGGGGGTAGAGAGTAGCGGTCAGAGATCAGAGGTCAGAGAGCCTGCGCGTCTGACGTGTGCCAGCAAGGTAGGACAGGCATTCTTGCCTGTCCTCGGTCCCTTCCGGCACTCCCGAGCCTGCCGACACTCCTGGCCAGATCTGACCTCCGACCTCCGATCTCCGATCTCTGACCTCTGATTTTGACCTCTGATTTCCTTCCTCCTTTTTCCTTCTTCCTTT
>DAOTKE010000165.1:0-6072 GCA_035449085.1 Kiritimatiellia bacterium
CTGGCTGGTTTTGATCTGCCCATAAGTGGCTGGTTTTGAAGTGCCCGGTGACACGGAAGTGCCGTCCCTCAGCAAGCTGAAATTGTCTGAAGTCCAGCACTGGGTGCGTTATCTGCTCTAGATTCTGGAAGGATGATAAGACCATGCAAGAAACCAAAATTCTCATTGTTGAAGATGATTTGGATCAAGCCGTCGGACTCTCGGTCCGCTTGCGCGCAAACGGCTATGAGGTTCTTTTTGCATCAGACGGGACAACCGCTTTTACGCAGGCGTGCAAAATACGCCCAGACCTCATTTTCCTTGACCTTGGCTTGCCGGCGGGCGACGGTTTCAAAGTGATCGAATGGCTGAGCGGCATGGTCACTACGGCTGTTATCCCTGTGATCGTCCTCTCTGGGCGAGTCCCTGAGGGGAACAGTGAGCGTGTGCTCCGTATGGGGGCCAAGGCCTTCTTCCAGAAGCCCGTTGACAACGACATCTTGCTGAAAACCATCCGCGAGGTGCTGACGACGCATAACACCGCAAACAAACATGTGCGGCCAGACCTCACCGGCGAGCCCCCGGCCTCCTCCATGCGTAGCCGGATTGCAAGATGGCATGCTGAGCTCCGGGACGCGCCTAACGATACAGATCTCATGAATGATATCGCAAGAGTTCTGGCAACCTCAAGTGACCCGACAGTCAGGAATGTCGACGAGGCGCTGCACCTGATTAGCCGCGCCATGTCTTTGAAGGGCGCGCCAACCCCTACGATTCTAGACACGCTGGGCATGGCGTATGCTGCCAAAGGACACTTTTCACAGGCCTTGCTTGCGGCCAAAAAAGCTTACGCAATGGCTGTCAACCTCGGACTGTCTACACAAGCTATCGAGATTCACGCGCACATCAAACAGTATGAGAACAATCAAGCGGTGGTCGAATAACGTCGAATAGCGCCCAACGCTGGATGATGCAACGCCGGGCGATCATGAAGCACAATAAAAGCCGCGCGAACCGCGCGGCTTTTTATTGTCATAGGTGCGGGACGGCGCCTCAGAAGCCGACGCGCGGCTTGACGCTCTCTTTGCGGATTTCCTGCTCGTCCGCCCAGACCAGCTCTCCTGAACGCAGATCCTTAAGCACCATGGAAAACTTGTAGTACTGATCCACGGTACGGCCGACCTGTGTCTTGATCTCGCTCAGCGCACCAGTCAGGTACATCTGCGCCGCGCTCTGCTGGCCCGGCTTGATGGCCTTCTTCTGATCGGTCAGCCCGAGGTTGGCCTGGGCGTCCATGAACTCAATGTCCGTGCCCGATGTCGACTTGTCGACAAAGCGGAACAGCCCCGAGCGCAGCAACTGCATACGCAGCGAATCGGTGATGCTCACCATGTCCACATGCTGCGTGGTGCGGTTCTTGAGCGGCTCGATATCCAACACCGGACGGGTGCCGCCGACCGCCTCGCGCACACCCGGTGCGCTGAGCAGTGATTCCGCCATCTTTTCCACCGTGCGCCGCACGTCCTGCGGCTCCAGTTTGGAACTGATCGGCGCACGGTCGAGCGCCACTTCACGTACCGCTGGCGTGCTCGCGCATCCGGTCAACCACAGGGCCGCAGCGGCCACACCCGTCATCGCCCACATCGTTTGTTTCATGCTCTCCTCGCTTTCGTTTGAAAAATCAATCCGCCGCTTCCAGATCCCGCACGCGCAGCTTCGACGTCACGCACGCCGGGGAGTTGGCCAAGCCCGTCACCGTGACCGTGTCGCGCCCTTCCAGAATCAGGTTGCGATAGGTCTTGGCCGAGGGGTCGACCTCCATGCCGTTGGCATCGAACCACGCGATCCGGTAATTGAGCCGCAGACGGCGGTGCTTGGTCGACTGGAGCGTGATGTGGACGCGCTTGAGCCCGTTCACCTCATCGTAGTTCACCTTGAGGATCTGAATCTGGTCCCGCAGCCGGGTGCTGTCCTCCATCACCAGCGAGCTGCCGGTCAAATGGTCGGTCGTCACCGTAGTCCCCGCCGTCTCGACGCAGCCGGTCAACGTGGCCAGCGCGGCCGACAGCAGGACGGCACCGGAAAGAGTGGTCATGCGTGTCATTGGGATCTCCTTTCTTGTCAGGGGTTTGTATGATACAACGTTTTCGGCCCGCCCGGAAGTGTGACGGGCGGAAAACCGGCCTGCAAGCTGTTGCAAACGTGATAGGTGGCCGGCTCGCCCTTGCCGTTCAGCGAGGCGGTCGCGACGCGGGCATTGCCGCCCAGATCCGCCACCCACACCAGACGGGTTTCGCCCTCAGCCACCTTGACGGGAAAGCGCGTGACAAAACCATTCGCCTGATTGCGCAGTTCGATCATATGCTCGCCCGGCCGGAACGCGCCGCGGTAGAGGTGCGACACCGCAGGCAGCGTGTACCATGCGCGCGTATCGGCCTTGTTGATCGCCGTCGCCACCGCCGTCACCAGAAAGACCGCGGCCTGCACTCCGTCGCTGCCGGCATGGCGGGCCACCTCCTGCGCGGCCACGCGCACAGCCGCGCGCGTGACATTGCGCACCACGATGCCGGGCATCTTCTCCTTGAGGTCGCGATACGCCAGCGACTGAACCGACAGCGCGAGCGCGCTTAAGCCGTATGACCGCCCGTTCTCCATAACCTCGACCGCCATCGGCGTGTAGGCCGGATCCTGGTAGAACGGGAAATCCACCGAGACCACCGCCGTGCCGACCGGCAGCGGCACCTTCATCGAGTGCCGCTGCGGCACGAAACCCTCCTCGACAATCAGGATCAGCTCGGTGGGGGCGCGTGTCAACGCGGCGGCATCGGTGCCGGCCTGCGCCGCCAGCGCCTTGAAAGCCACGGGATCTTGCGTGCGCAGCGTCCGCAGGAAATCCCTCTGGACATACGGATTGCCGGGGATCAGTTCCCACGCCTTGCGGTAGGCGAGCGCGGCGTTGGCCTGATCCTTGTCTTCTTCAAGCAGCAGGCCGGACAGGTACCATGCCAAGCCGTTCTCGTACGAGCTGCGCGTCATCTCGATCACCGGCGCCATCGCCTGCATGCGGCCCTCGACCACATCGATACTGTTCGAAGACTGTCCGGACGCCGCCTGCACGCGCGCATCCTCCACCTCTTTGCCGTATTTCTCGGCAATCTGATCCTGCGCAAATACCGTGCGCCGTGCCTCGACCGTGGCCGCGTCGCGCTGGCCGAGGAACAGGTGGTTGAGCATCTGATACTGGAGCGTGTGGATGAACTCATACGCCGGCAGGCGGTACGGCCGCGTGCGGTCGTCGGTGACCGTGCCGGCCATCACCTCCGCGCCGGCATCGCCCAGCTTGAGCACAGGCCCGGTCTCGCTCTTCTCGATCATGGTGTCGATCGCCTCGGCGAAGTTGGTCGAACTGCCCAGGAAGTCGCCCGAGAGCATCCGCACGCGCCCCGTCTCGACCAGGCCCAGCTCACGGCTGTAGGTGCTGCGTTTGAGATCTTCGGCCCACGTCAGCGCGACCGGATCATGGCCCGCGCGCAGGCCGGACAGCGCCCGGTCCACGCCGGGATTGGTCGAGACGCAGCCGACCGTCGCGAGCAACGCGGCCCAGCACAGCCTTGAAAGTTGAACGTTGAGCGTTGAGCGTTGAGCGTTCAAGAATCCCCCTCTGTGTTTCAGGCATCTCCACCGCGCATCCGCTACCGGACGGTATTCTGCTGGATATTGATCTCGCCGCTGCGGTTCCCGACATCGCGCCAGGCCGACGTGTCGAAGTTGATCTTCACGCCCTTACGCATCACCGCCTCAGCATAACCGATGGCAACCGCCGCGCGAAAACCCTCCAGCGAGCGGTAACGCTGCAGACCGGCATCGGACAACTCCAGCGCCACACGGAAGGTCGCGCCCTGCTGGATGTTGACGGTCTGCTGCCACGGCTGCATCCACTGGCGCGTCACACGCATCTGATGCAGGCCCGGCGTCGCCTTGAACGTCCCGGGGGAAGAGCCGATCGTCGCGCCATCGAGCTCCACCGTCACGCCGCCGACCAGCCGCCGCATCTCGTCAAGCAGCTCGTTCGGTGCGCGTACGCCGCTCTCCAGACCCTGGATCAGCTCATCGACGGTCGTGGAGACGCTGAACTCGACCAGCGTCGTGTCGGCGGCCGGACCGCGGCGCCACGTCGGCGCCTTCTGGGCGATCTCCTCGCCGGTCGCGGCTGCCCACTGGTCGAACAGATCGTTATAGTAATTGAGGGCGTCGCCGCCGTCGGTATACTGGCCGGGCACCGGCAGCTTGTTGGTCCAGTTCGAGCCGTAGACCGAAGACCCCTGGGCCGCCTCGATGACCTTCGTGCTCATGCGCAACGTGAAGACGGTCACGGGCTTGTCGCCGGCCGTCCGCGCGGTGTGGCTGGCACCGATGATCGACACCAGCATAATGTAGTCGCATCCCAGCATCTGCGCGACGCGAACCGTCGAGCCGCCGGTAAAGATGCCCTCGACCAGGCCGGAACGCTCTTCGGCGGTCGTGATCTTGAAGCGGTTGAATCCGTCCGCGATTTCTGTCTTGTCCAGCACGATCAGGCCGGCTCCGGCCAGTTCGGCCGAAATGCGGTCGCGCACGCCGTCCACCTCGTCATCCATGCCGGGCACGCGCGTCTGGTTTTTGACAAAGATCGCGATCTTGGGATTGACCGGCTGCGGGCGCGGCGCGAGCACCGCCCGTTTCACCACATCCGCCTCAACAGCTACCACCTCCAGACCAGGATTGGACGCCTGCACCTTGGCCTTGAACGCCTTCAGTTCAGCCGAGGCCTCCGGATCCAATTTTTCAGCCTCGGTCACCACCTGCGCCCGCAACGCCGTGGCAGCACAGAGCGCCAGTACCAGATATGCGGCCCGGCGGACAGTTTTTTTCATCATCATGAGGCACCTCCGGTTCAGAAGTAGCAGTTAATGATCGGCAGGAAGGGGACATCTTTATTCTGAATGACGTTCACCACGCCGATCTGGAAACCGATCATTTCACGCGCGATGTTGATGACGCCGATCTGGCAGCCCTTGATGAAGTCAGAGCCGTTGAAAACGCCAATCTGCAGCACTTGCGCCGTAGTCTGCGGTTTTGCGGCACCATAGTTGACCGCACCGATCTGCAAGCCGGCATAGGAGCCCGACACGTAATTCACCGGCGCGACCTGAAAGCCAACCCCTTCCCCGTCCACAATGTTGGCGAGCAGCGCCGCCTGCAGGCCGTTGCCGTGTCCCCGCGCCCGGCCGACGGTGCTGATGTCCAGCCCGTCGAAGTCATGGCACTCGCCGTAGATTGCGTTGATCCGCAACCCGCCGACGTCGAAGTCGCTGGCCGGCACCTGCAGCGGCGTCACGATGCTGAACATGAAGGGGGTGTACGGATGCGAGCCGGAAGCCGAGCCCGCCGTGGACAGCGTCGCCGTCTGCTGCGCCAGTGCCGCACCGCACGCCATAACAATCCCCAACATCCATGCGAAAAACTGTGCTTTCATCCTGTGCTCTCCTTTCACGCCCAACAGGCGGCATCTTTTTTTTCCGGACATTCTGCCCGCAATGCTGAAGCCTTCGGTTTGATGGTTAAAACAGTATGCGTGAAAACAAACGCGGATTCAAACAGATTCATCAGCCACCCCGTTTAAAAAAAATAGTTTTCCCGCTTGCAAGTCTGCAGTCCGTTTGCTAAATTGCACTTCACTTTTTCGCGGGGTGGTGGCGCAATTGGTTAGCGCACCGGACTGTCGATCCGGTGGTCGCGGGTTCGAATCCCGTCCACCCCGCCATTCAATTTCGTAGAAGCCGTGAGCCTTTGAAGGGGACGCGGCTTTTTTTCTAAGTGGCGGGCGTCACCGTGAGGATGCGAACGTGCGCGCGCGGCAGATGAAGACGATGCCGAGACCGATTGTGACGCGAAGCACAGGCGTGGCATCCTGTCTGTACATTTGAATGACAGGCTGGAAGCCTATCCCCCAGTGTGGCCTCTGCACCCCAAGTCAGCGAATCAGGGTTGCGTGCCCGCAGGGTGTGTGTCAGGATTGTGACATTGTTTCGGTTGTCATGCCGCACACGCGGG
>DAOTKE010000166.1:0-6060 GCA_035449085.1 Kiritimatiellia bacterium
GCAGCGGCAGCGGGCCTCGTGCCGCCCTCGCAGGCCGCCCATCCGCTTTTCGCCTGGCTCGCGCGTCGCGCGGCGGCAATGGACATCGCGGATCTGCCGATCAGGCTCCAGCTCCTCGCCGCCCTGTGCGGGACGTTGTGCGTGATGCTGACGGGCTGGCTGGCCGGACGCCTCATTCTGTTCTGCGCCTGCGACGACGCGGGCGGCGGCGGGCGTGCCGACGAACCGGGGCAGGAGGATGAGGAGGACTACCGGACGGTGGCCGATGATGATCTCCCGCCGGAGGTAGAGGCCCATAACCGCCGGATTTTGCGTGTGGCGACCGCCGGCGGCGCGATGGCAGCGCTCATGTTGATGTTTTCCGCGCCCATGCTCGCGGCTGCCACGCGGATGGACAACAGCATATTCACGCTGGCACTCGCCCTGTCCTCTCTGGCGTTATTCCCGGTCGCCAACGGCGTGCCGGCGTTCACCGCGCGTCTGGCGCTCTCATTTTTCCTTTTCACGCTCGGCTGTTTTGAATCGGCGGCTTTCCTGCTGCTCTTGCCGTGCTATCTGATCTTCCTGTTCCGGGTGCTGCTTTTCGCGCCGCGCCGCGCCGTCGTCCTCTGCGGGTTGGTGGCGGCCGGGACGGCGGCGGCCGCGCTGGCATTCAGCCTGTTCCGGCTGAACGGGGGCGGCTCCGCGTCGCAACCCCCACTGGCTTTCGCGCTCGGCTATGCGCGCCAATTGGCACACACCCATTACTACGAGATGGCCCGCTTCTTCCCGCGCCGCGGCTGGCTGCTGGTCGTTCTGCAAGCCGGCATGCCCGCGCTCCTGCTGATGTTCGGCCTGCCGCTGCTGTTCAAGGAACGCAAGGCGAGCGCACTGGCCGCGCTCTTGCTGCTGGCGGCCTCTTCCGTGCCCGCCCTGTTCTGTGGCCCTTTCTCCGCTCCGGCGTTTCTCCGAGCCGCAGGCCGGCAGCCCGCCGCGCTCTGCGCACTTCTGGCAACGGCGACGGGCGTCGCGTTGGCCGCCGCGCTGAACATGGCGCGAAAAACGGATAACGCGAACAGTGGCACGGATAACGAGACGGACGACGAGACGGATAACGCGGTGGATGATGCGCCTGCGGAATTCCCCGGATGGGCGCGCGCGGCTGCGGGAACGGTCTTTGCCGCACTGTGCGTTACCGCCGCTGCCATCCCTTGCCTCACCTTGATCCGCACGGATCGTAAGGGCGGAGTCTTCGCCGACCGGATCGCCCGCGAGATGTTGGAGATGATGGGGGATCGCGTCTGCATGATTTCTAACGGGACGCTGGACCAACACCTGCAGATTCAGGCGGCGGCAGTGAAACGACCGCTGACGCTGATCACACTGCGCAGCAAGCCCGTGCCTGTGGAGACAAGGGCGCTCGAGCGGCTGATCGATGAAAGCCCGCTGTTTGCTGACAAAAACCGCCAGCGGCTCAAGAACGCGCTATCGCTGGGAACAGTCAATTTCGTGCTGGAATGGTTCAGAACGGAGCCTGACGCGGGGCACCTCGCGATGGTGTTCGCCGCGCCAGAAATCTGGACGACATGCGGCTACCGCGCTGTTCCCGAAGGGCTGGCCTTCGGCGGAACGCGACCGACGGAGGAGCTCGAACCCGATTCGCTCTTGCAGAAGAACGAGGCCTTCCAGAAGCACATCGCGCCGTTACTCGCGCCGCGATCGGGCGAGGACATAGATCTCGCGGCGCTACGGGGTTTCCTGCGAGCGCGGGCAGGGTTCGCCGCCAATGAGACGGGCGTCCTGCTGGAAGACGCCGGGCAATTCGAGTCCGCCTTCCGGGCTTACGAGTGTGCATTGGAGACCGACCCCTCGAATTTCAGTGCCGCCGCGAACAGCTATGCGTTGGCGTGCGGGCGAAATCTGTTACCCGAACGGCACGACAGGCTCAAGGCCCGGATGAAGGCAGTCTGGGAGGGTTATTCTCCGAACAGGCGCAGCCTGACGGCGGTGATGCAGAACTGCGGCAGCATCCGGCAACCGGAATTTTACCGGCGGCAGACCCAGAAGTGGGCCGCCATCGGAGCGCACACCGTAGCGGCGGAAAAACTCCGCCAGGCACAGGCGCTCTCCGGGCTGTCAGGTACAGCCGCACTGCTCGGAAATGCGGCAGTGTATATGCAATTGCGCGACACAGCGAAAGCGGGGGAGGCCTTTCTTGCAACGTTGGATCTCGACCCGACAAACCGGGATGCCTTGGTCGGCCTATGTACCTTGGCGCTCGGCGACGGACGCACACAGGAGGCCGAGTCGTGGCTAGCGCGGGCGCACGAGGCTGGTGTCGCGCGAGATGTGCTTCTGTACCATGAGATCGTGCTGACCATTGCGAAAAAAGAAACCGAGAAGGCGTTGAAGCTGTTGTCGGACGCCGTGCGAAAACATCCAGCCGACGTGCGCTACTGGGCGCTTCAGGCCGATCTGCTGCTTGAGGAGGGCGATGTTCAACTGGTCGAGTTCACACTTCTGCCCGCATTCCAAAAGGCGCTTAAAGGAGAAAAACACACCGTGAACCACGTGATACGGTCGCGCTGCTACGGAAAAAGGGGGCACGCTTTTATCCTGAGGCGCGCAAGGAACTGCTGGCCGCACTCTCACTCAACGCGGATCAGCCGGAACTCTGGAATCGGTTGTTCGAGCTCGACATGAAGATCGCCAATCCTGAGTTCACAGAGACGGACGCGCGCAGCCGACTGCGTCTGGCCCCCGACGATGCCGCCGCGAATTATCTGCTGGGCGCGCTGCTGTTGTCGAAAAACGAGCTGGCAAACTCGGAAGATTTTTTGCGGCGGAGTATCGAGACCAAGCCAACCGCCACCGCCTGTAACGACCTGGCTGAGAACCTGCGGCTGCAGAAACGCCTGCCCGAGGCTGAGACGTTTGTCCGCCAAGCATTAAAGTTGCAGCCCGACCTACCACCCGCGCTCGACACGCTGGCGCTCGTCCTCTGCGACGCCGGCCAGTGCGAAGAAGCCGCGCAAGCCGCCAAGCAGGCAGTCACCGCCAAGCCGGAGCACCCCACCTATCAACTCACGTTGCTGCGTGCGCAGATCGGGCTGGGCGACAAGGAAGGTGTGCGACAACGGCTGGAGTGGTTTTCGCAGACCGACTACGCGATTCCCAAAGAGTTGCAGGACCAGATCGAAGCCATGCGGTGACCTTCACCCTGCCGCGTTAAACGTCGCGAGCAGCTTCTCAAGCCGCGCGACCGTCTCGGTCAACTCCTTTTGCTTGGCGCGTTGCTGCTCAATGACGGCCGCAGGTGCCTTGGACACGAATCCCGCGTTGCCGAGCTTGGCCTCGACGCCCTTGAGAAATCCGAGCGCCTTGTCCAGCTCAGCCTTCACGCGCGCAGCCTCGGCCTTGATATCGACCAGCCCCTCAAGCGGCAGATAGATCGTGCCAAGTTTGCAGAGCGTCCCCGGCATGGCCTTCTCGCCGCCACCCGCCACGATCTCCAAACGGTCTGAACGCAATTGCTGTTTGAGCGTCTCGGCGTCGGCGGTGAGGCGGGCCGCCGTGGCCTCGTCCATCGCTTGTACGATATAGTGCAGGAATTTGGAAGGCGCGAGGTTATAGTCGGCGCGCAGCGCGCGGCCCGCGGTGACCAGTTCACGCCGGGCATTGACATAAGCGGTGACCGTCTCGCTCAGCCCCCACGACGTACGCTGCTCGTCGGTGTAGGGTACGGGCCACGGGGCGCGCATGATGCTCTCGGACTCGGTGCCGTAGCCCATCTGGTGCCACAGCTCTTCGGTGATGAACGGCATGTACGGATGCAGCAGCTTCAGCATCTTGGCGAAGACATCGGTCATCACGGTCAACACCTGACGGCGGCGCACCTCGTCCGGGCCGTTCAGATCTTGCTTGGCGTATTCGAGATACCAGTCGCAGAACTGGCTCCAGACCAGATCGTAAATCGCGAGCGCGCCGTCTTGCAGGCGGAAGGCCTCCAAGTGTCCGGTCACGGTGCGCACGGCGTTCTCGCAGGTAGCCAGCATGTGGCGGTCGTCATCGCGCAGCAGCGCCGGATCGAGCGACCATTCACCGTTGGCCAGTGTGCGCCAATCCGTACCGGGCAGCTTCTCCATGTGCATCTTCATGAAGCGCGCGGCGTTCCAGATCTTGGTCGCGAAGTTGCGCCCGATCTCGAATTTCTCCATGTTGACGTAGACGTCCATGCCGGTGGAGGTGATCAGCATCAGGCTGAAACGCAGCGAGTCGGCACTGTAGGTCTCGATGATGTCGAGCGGGTCAATCGAATTGCCCAGACTCTTGCTCATCTTGCGGCCCTTGTCGTCACGCACCGTACCATGCAGATAGACCGTGCGGAAAGGCACCTCGCCCATAAACTTGCAGCCGGCCATGATCATGCGCGCCACCCAGAAGAAAAGGATCTCCGGCGCGGTGGCGAGATCATTGGTCGGATAGTAAAACTTCAGGTCGGGGTGGTCCTTGGGCCAGCCGAAGGTGCTGAAGGGCCAGAGCCACGAGGAGAACCAGGTGTCGAGCACATCCTCGTCCTGCGTGATCCGGTCGGCCGCGGCACCGCATTTCGGACAGGCCGCCGGCGCGGAGCGGGCCGCCCATTCGTGTCCGCACGGCGCGCAGGTATAGACCGGAATGCGGTGGCCCCACCAGATCTGGCGCGAGATGCACCAGTCGCGGATGTTCTCCATCCACTCGAAATAGGTCTTCTCCCAGCGTTGCGGCAGGAAGACAACTTTACCGGAACGCACCGCCTCGATGGCCGGCGCGGCGAGCGGCCTCATGCGCACGAACCACTGCTTGGAGAGACGCGGCTCGACCACGGTATCGCAGCGGTAGCAGTGTCCGACCGCATGCTGGTGTTGATCAACCTTGACCAGCAGTCCCTGCGCCTCCAGATCGGCAATCACCTGCTTGCGGCAGGCGAAGCGGTCCATGCCCGCGTACGGGCCGGCCTCCTCGTTCATCGTGCCGTCGCCGTTCATGACGTTCAGGATCGGCAGACTGTGACGCTGCGCCACCTGGAAATCGTTGGGGTCATGCGCGGGCGTGATCTTGACGACACCCGTGCCGAAGGCGCGGTCCACGTAATCGTCCGCCACCACTGGGATCTCGCGGTTCACGAGCGGCAACGTCACGGTCTTGCCGACCAGCGCCTGATAGCGTTCGTCCGCCGGATTGACGGCCACAGCCGTATCGCCCAGCATGGTCTCGGGACGCGTGGTCGCGACCACAATCTCACCCCCGCCCGGAATCGGATAGCGGATGTGCCAGAGATGACCGCAGGTGTCCTGATGCTCGCTCTCTTCGTCCGACAATGCGGTCTGACAACGCGGGCACCAGTTGACGATGTAGTTGCCGCGATAGATGAGTCCCTCGTCATAGAGGCGGCAGAAGACCTCGGCCACCGCTTCGCTCAGTCCCTCGTCCATCGTGAAGCGCTCACGCGACCAGTCACAGCTCGCCCCAAGCTTGCGGAGCTGGCGCACGATCGTGCCGCCGTACTCTTTGCGCCACTCCCACACGCGCGCCAAGAACGCCTCACGTCCGAGATCGCGCCGCGAGAGACCCTCCTTGCGCAGGGCCTTCTCCACCACGTTCTGCGTGGCGATACCCGCATGGTCGGTGCCCGGCATCCAGACCGTGTTGCGCCCCTGCATGCGGCGCCAGCGCACCAGCACGTCCTGAATCGTGTTGTTGAGCGCGTGGCCCATGTGCAGGATGCCCGTTACGTTCGGCGGGGGAATCACGACGCTGTAAGATTCGCCGCCCTGCGCGGCCTCCGCGTGGAACTGGCCGCTCTGCTCCCACCATGCATACCATTTGCTCTCAACAGACTTCGGATCGTAATGCTTATCCATGTGACACTCTCCACGCCCGTGCGGGACGTGACTTCTGTTTATACTGAGTCCTAAAAAAACGAACCGCCATTTAACCAAAATCGGGGTGTCCTGACAAATCATCACGCTGCATGCGAACCAGCGAGGGTGGGATTCAAGATAGATGATGGGATAACGGCAGTCTGACGGGAGTTCTTCT
>DAOTKE010000167.1:0-6022 GCA_035449085.1 Kiritimatiellia bacterium
ATCAACGGCGAACGCCATGCAGTTCTCTGAACTCGCGCTCTACAACGGCGATGTGAACGTCGTGCCTCTGCGTACCGGCATTGCCTACGATCCGACCGGCGGGGTCGGCAACAACACCGCGATCAGCGCCTGGCCCGCCGCCGAACCTCCCGAGAAAGCCGTGGACGGTATCTTCGAGAGCGGCAAATGGCTCGACTTTCGTGCTCAGACCACACGCTCTGCCGAGGATCGCGAGCGCGTCTGGTTGCGTATCGATTTCGCGCAGCCCCAGCCCATCACCTCCTACAACTGGGCGACCGGCAACGACGCGCCGGGACGTGACCCCGCCGCATGGCGGTTACAGGGCAGCTATGACGGCGCGGCCTGGGTCGACATCGACGTGAAGACCGGCTACGTCGCGACCGCCACCCGTAATGCCTGGGTGGAACCAGGAAATGGGTTCCTCATCTCTTCGCGCAACGCTGGTGACGCCATCGCCGACTCCTCCATCGTCACTCTCAGAGCCGGCTCGTCGCTGGTTCTGGACGACGTGCCGGAAACCATCGCAGGACTAGTCGGTGGAGGAACCGTAACGCTCAACAACGGTGACCTTACGATCGCTGCGCCCGACGGTAGAGAATCCGTCTTCTACGGCAAACTTTCCGGAACCGGCGGTATCGTCAAAGAGGGCGCGGGCGTCCAATATCTGAGCGGCACAAACACCTATACCGGCGCGACGGTCGTAAGGGACGGTATCCTGCGTGTGCAAGGTCTCGCCGCGCACCGCTGGTTCCGCTTCTCGATCAAGCAGAACAAAGGAGGCGTCAACGTCCTGCAGCTCTCCGAGTTCGGACTCTACAGCGCCGACGGCGTGCGGTGTAACCTCGGTCTGACGTTGGGGACTGACGTCTCCTCGCTTTTACCCGGCGAATTCGCCACGCCGGCCGCTTATTCTGTGGGAAATACCCTTTCAGAGACCCCGGACAAGCTCTTCGACAACCAGCCTTCGACCAAGTGGTGCCTGATCAACAACACGCCCAATCCGGCCACGCCCTCCACCTGGCGCACGGTGGTCATGCGGCTCGCGGACGATACGCCGGAAATCACCGGCTACAATCTGTGCACCGCAAACGACGCACCGGATCGCGATCCCGTGACCTGGGTGCTGGAAGGCAGTGCCGACGGGCAGACATGGACGGTCATTGACGAACGCGCGGGCGTCGTCCCCCCCTCGACCGGGGGCGGCGGCACAGGCAGTTATGTGAACACGGGCCGTCTCCTGTGGTACAATGACGGGGTGGCGTTCGACCTCACCAGCCGCGCGATCGCACCCGGCGCGGCGGACGGCGCGACGGACGCGATCCCCGCCGGTTCAGTGGTCGAGGTCAAAGCTGGTGCGACGCTGGACGTGCAGATGGCCGAGGGTATCGGGGCCCTGCGCGTGGACATGCTGGACGCCGGAACGCTCACGCAATTTATTGTGGAGCCGAATGGCACGCTCGACATCGTGAACGCGAACGGTCAGATCGCCGGGCTTACACTGCCCCTAATGATCGGTGAAATCGTGGACCGCACGAATCTGGCCTCGTGGACGGTGTATGTCGACGGCGTGCTTCAGAGCGGCAAGACCCTGAGCGTGGATGCCGATGGCCGTCTGTGTCTATTGGCCAAGGGGACGCTGGTCATTGTGCAATAACGGGTGCTGCCTCACTTGCGTGGCGGTCAGCGCCGGCTTGCCCCTTCCGACGGGCCCCGTTCCTGACCGGCACGCTGATGCCTGCGGTCTCCGCGGGAAACGGGGTCTGCTGCTTGCGGAAGTCCTCTCCTTGCGGGAGACGGCCAATTGGTGTAAAGTCGGCACCTGTTCAATGTCTTAAGGAGATGTGCGATGAAACCAAGGCAAATCCGAGGTGATGTTTTTTGGATGGGAGCGGTCGATTGGAACCGGCGGCTGTTTGATTCCCTGATTCCGCTGCCCGACGGCACCAGTTACAACGCATACCTCGTGAAAGGCAGCGAAAAGACGGTGTTGATCGACGCGGTTGAACCTGCCCTCTTCGAGACCACCTTGAAGCGGCAGTTGGCCGATGTGCCGCGTATCGATTACCTGGTGGCGCAGCATGCCGAGCAGGATCATGCGGGCTCCATTCCTGCCGTGCTGGCGATGTATCCCGAGGCGATCGTGCTCTGCACGCCGAAAGCCAAGCCGCTGCTGATCGACCACCTCGGCCTTGACGAGGCGCGCATCCAGACGGTCGCGGACGGCGAAACGCTCGCGCTGGGCGGCAAGACCTTGCAGTTTTTCCACACGCCATGGGTCCACTGGCCCGAGACGATGGTCACGCACCTGCCCGAGGACAAGATCCTGTTTTCGTGTGACTTCCTGGGGTCGCATCTCGCCACGTCCCGCCTGTACGCGGGTGACGATCCGATGGTGATCACGGCCGCCAAGCGCTACTATGCCGAGATCATGATGCCGTTCCGCAGCAGCGTGCAGAACAATCTCAAAAAAATCCGGCCGCTGTCGTTCGACCTGATCGCGCCCAGTCACGGCCCGATCTATGACCATGTGGAGAGTATCCTTGCGGCCTATGAAGAATGGGTATCTGACCGGCTCGCGAATGTCGTGGTGATTCCCTATGTCTCGATGCACGGCAGCACCGAACTGATGGTCGAACACCTGACCTCCGCGTTGGCGGCGCGCGGCGTGGTTGTCGAGAAGTTCGAGCTGTCGACCACCGACATCGGCAAGCTGGCGATGGCGCTGGTGGACGCGGCGACGATCGTGATCGGCACGCCGACCGTGCATGTCGGGCCGCACCCCAGCGTGTTCAACGCCACGCACCTCGCCAACGCGCTGCGCCCCAAACTCAAATACGCCGGCATCATCGGCTCCTACGGCTGGGGCACTAAGGCCGTTGAACAGCTTGCGGGCCTGATCCCCAATCTCAAGGTCGAGGTGCTCGGCACCGTGATGTGCAAGGGGCTGCCGAAGGCCGAAGATTTCGCCGCGCTGGATAAGCTGGCCGACGCGATCCGCGACAAACACGCGGCCTTGTAACAGGCGTGGCCCGCATCGCGCCCACCCGTGCCAACCCGCGCTTGCGCGAGCCGGGACGGTTGGGTAAACTGTCGCCCTTTTCTACAAGGAGAATCAGGCATGTCGAAGACGTACAAGATCGCGGTGATCCCGGGCGACGGGACTGGGCCAGAGGTGATCGGCGAGGGTTGCAAGGTGCTGGACGCGGCTGCGGCGCGGTTCGGGTTCAAGCTGGAGACAGTCACCTATGATCTGGGCGGAACCCGCTATCTCCGGACGGGCGAGACGCTGACCGATGCGACGCTCGACGAGTTGCGCGGCTTCGACGCCATCTATCTCGGTGCGATCGGACACACCGACATCAAGCCGGGTATCCTTGAAAAGGGGGTGCTGCTGAAATTGCGTTTCGGGCTGGACCAATACATCAACCTGCGACCGGTCAAACTTTATCCCGGCGTGGAGTGCCCGCTCAAAGGCAAAGGCCCGAAGGAGATCGATTACTGCGTCATCCGTGAAAACTCCGGAGGCCTGTACACCGGCATCGGCGGCCTCTCGCGTCAGGGCACCCGCGACGAAGTGGCGGTGCAGCAGATGGTGTACACCTATGACCAGGTTGCGCGTTGTCTGCGCTATGCCTTCGAGTACGCGCGCAAGTACGGCAAAAAGGCACGCGGGATCGGCGAGCACAACACGCTTGCGCTGGTCGGCAAGTCGAACGTTTTGACCTACATGTACGAGCTGTGGAACCGCGTTTTCGCCGAGATCGGCGCCGAGTATCCCGATGTCAAACGCGAGTACTATCACGTGGACGCGACCTGCCTCTACATGGTGGCCAGTCCCGAGATGTTCGACGTGATCGTGACCGAAAACATGTTCGGCGACATCATCACCGACCTCGCCGCCATCACGCAGGGCGGTCTCGGCGTGGCGGCCGGCGGCAACATCAATCCGCAGGGCGTCAGCATGTTCGAGCCGATCGGCGGTACCGCACCGATGTGGACAGGCAAGAACGCGATCAACCCGATTGCCGCGATCGGCGCCGGCGCAATGATGCTGACCGCGCTGGGTGAGGAGACCGCAGGCCGCGCCATCGAAGAGGCCATCGCGCAGACCACGCCGACGATGAAGAGCCAGATGGCCAACCAGATGGGCTTCACCACCACGCAGATCGGCGACCGGATCGCGTCGCTGGTCGCAGGCTGAAGAGACTGTGACCGCCGTTCGCGCGCATCGCGCGCTTTGACACGAGGTGAGTGATGGACGCGCTGCCGGTGCGACTGATACGCGAGATCCCGCCACGCCTGTTGTGGCGGTTCCTGGTCGGCGCAGGACTCGGCAACCTGTGCGCAATCAACCGGTTCGAGCGTCGGCGTCAGCGGGGCGTTTATTTTCCGCCGTTTGTCTTCGTGAGCGTCACGCAGCGATGCACCCTCACCTGCAAAGGGTGCTGGGCGACTGGCGTGCATGAGCCGGTTGACATGTCCCCCGAGTTGCTGCACGCGATCATCACCGAGAGCCGCGCGCAGGGATGCCGCTTCTTCGGCATCTTGGGTGGCGAACCGCTGCTGTTACCGTGGCTGCCAGATTTTTTCGGCCAACACCGCGACGCCTACTTCCAGCTTTTCACGAACGGGCAATTGCTGGACAGTAAGATGGCCGCGCGGCTGCGGTGCGCCGGCAACGTGTCTCCGCTCATCAGCGTGGAAGGCGGGGCGGATGCGTACGCCGACCGACGCGGTGACGGACTTGCTTACGGGCGCGCCTTGACAGCGTTGGCGCACTGCAAGGAGCAGGGGTTGGTGACGGGTGTCGCGACCAGCGTGTCGGCCTCCACCTATGCGGATGTCGTGTCGGAACGCTTCGTCGACGACATGGCCGCACGCGGCACACACTATCTCTGGTATTATATCTACCGCCCTTCAGGCCCGATGCCGGGGTTCGGGGAAGCGCTCGGTGACGATCAGGTGCGCGCCTTGCGCCGTTTCCTGCTGGAACAGAGAACGCGCTGCAAGAGTCTGGCAATCATCGACGCCTACTGGGATCATGACGGGAACGCGCTCTGTCCGGCAGCGACCGGCATCAGCCATCACATCAACGCATGCGGCGAGGTGGAACCGTGTCCGCCGATCCAGTGCGCCGACTGCCGGGTCGGGCCCGGGCAGGTGGCGGCGCGCATCATGGGCTCTCCCCTGCTCGCCTCTTTCCGCGCGGAGGTGCCGCGTCTCACGCGCGGCTGCGTGCTGATGGGCCATCCGCGTGAACTGGCCGAGCTAGCCGCACGCTGCGGCGCGCGGGACAGCAGCGGACGCGGGACATTCTTCAAGGAATTGGCAGAACGTCCGGTGATGCGTTGCCACGACCACGGCGGCGAGCCGCTGCCGGAACGCGCCTGGGTCTATCGCTTCGCTAAAAAGCACTGGTTCTTCGGCTTCGGCGCGTACGGTTGAAGACGGCATCGGCGGGATACGCGAGTGGAGCGCGTGTTTTGAAATCTCAAGCGGATTCAAGGATCAGGTTGGCATACTGAATCGTATCGCCAGTCCGGATCAGTCCGATCGCGTGCGGAACGCGTTTCTTGAAGGTCACGTGCGGCTCGTAGTCGATGTGGATACCGTCGAGTGCCTGCCGGAAACGTGCTTGGGTCTCCTCGGTGTTGTTCTTGAGGAACTCCTCCGCCATGGCCGCGCGTCCGATCACGAAGTTTGGGCGGATAGCAAGCAGTACATCCAGCACGCTCGGGATGTCGTCAATCAGCGAGATATCGACGGTTTCGATCATCGGCCAGAAGGGGAACCCGCGGTCAGCGATGACCAGCGTGTTGGTGTGGCGCACACGGCTGAGCAGACTGTTCAGCGCCGGATTGAGAATGCCAGTCTTGAGCATAATACAGGGCGTTCCTTTTTTTAGAGTCAGTCTACACGAAACGGGTGATTCTTTTCCACCCCAAACAGCAGGGCGTTTTTATTTGAACTGGGCTCGCGCGTTGTTTATCAGGGAAACACT
>DAOTKE010000168.1:0-5912 GCA_035449085.1 Kiritimatiellia bacterium
CGCGCTCCCGCCAGCCAGCGGCCAGCGTTGCGCTGGCCGCTGGCTGACGGGTGTGATTCAGTTTAGTTGAGACTCCTCAATACGTTCAATGCTCAACGTCCGACTCTCATTTTACCTCAAGTTATGGACATTGGGAGACATCTTGTTTGCGACGCCCGCGACCCAACAAAAAGGCTGAACGCTGAACGCCCAACGCCGAACTTCGAAGTTGGGCGTTCAGCGCTCGGTGTTTGACGTTTTTCTTTTTTGATGCTCCTTTGCCCGACGATCTGGCAACTTCTTTCGGAGCCTGAACATGGTTATTCTGCTGGATACACATATTCTACTTTGGTGGCTAAATGATGACAAAAGGCTTAAAAAAGCCGAACGGCAACGTATCGCGTCTTTAGACACCATTGTCTATGTGAGTGCTGTAAGTGCCTGGGAGATTGAAATCAAGCGCTGCCTTGGGAGGATTCACTTGCCAGACGACTGGCCCACGCATGTCGAGCAGCAAGGGTTTCTTTGGCTGCCCATTTCGTGGAAACACACGCGGCAGCTCTCCTCATTGCCCGACATCCATCGCGATCCTTTCGACAGGATGCTGGTGGCCCAGGCGAAAGCAGAACAGATCACACTGATCAGCTATGATGCGGTGGTGCGTCAATACGGTGTTTTCAGAAGCACCGGGTGATGTCTCTTGGCAGCGATTTCCACGTCTACCGCCGCAACCGGCTGCAGGTGATTCCGCTTCTGTCGCCGGCGTAATTATCTCCGGAACTGGCGCGCGGCGGTGACGAAGGCCGCGAAGAGCGGATGCGGCGCGACGGGGCCTGACTTGAATTCCGGATGGTACTGGCAGGCGACAAACCAGGGATGGTCGCGCAACTCGACCACTTCAACCAGATGGCCATCCGGCGAAACCCCGGACACCACCAGCCCTCCCGCCTCAAGCCGTTCCCGATAGAGGGGGTTGAATTCGTATCGGTGGCGGTGGCGCTCACGGATCTCCGCGCAGCCGTATGCCGCGCGCGCCTGCGTGCCCTCTTTCAGACAGCAGGGATACGCGCCGAGCCGCATCGTGCCGCCCATGTCGGTCACAGCCCGCTGTTCATCCAGCAGCGAAATCACGGGGTGCGGCGTGCCGGGGGCCAGCTCGGTGCTGTTGGCATCCTCCAGTCCGCACACGTTGCGCGCGAACTCGATGACGGCGCACTGCATGCCCAGGCAGATGCCGAAGAAGGGGATCTTCTGCTCGCGGGCATAGCGGATCGCCGCGATTTTTCCTTCCACCCCGCGGTGACCGAAACCGCCCGGCACGAGCACGCCCTGCACGCCCGCCAGCTTGGACGCCGCACCCGCAGTTTCGAGCTCTTCCGACTCCAGCATGCGGATGTTCAGCTTCACGCCGGCCGCGACCGCGCCATGCGTGAGAGCCTCGTAAATGCTTTTGTACGCATCGCGCAGCGTGATGTATTTGCCCACCACCGCGATCTCGATCTCGCCGTTGGGAGGATTGAGCAGGCGCTCCAGCATGCCGTTCCACTCGTCCATGTCCGGGCTGCGGGGCGACAGCTCCAGCAGCTTGAGGATCTTGACGTCGACACCCTGTCTTTGAAGATCGATCGGCACCTCATAGATCGTGTGCGCCACATCACACTCTTCAATCACATGTTCCGGTCGCACACCGCAAAAGAGCGCGAGTTTGGCCCGATGCTCGGCGGTGAACGGCCGTTCGCAGCGGCAGATCAGCAACTCGGGCACAATGCCGATCGAACGCAGAATGCCGACCGACTGCTGAGAGGGCTTGGTCTTCATCTCGCCGGCCGCGCGGATGTACGGCACCAGCGTCAGATGGATGAACAGGCTGTTGCCGGGACCGAGTTCATGGTGGTACTGGCGGATCGCCTCCAGGTAGGGCTGCGATTCAATGTCGCCGGCCGTCCCGCCGATCTCCGTGATCGCGATATCCGTCTGATCGTCCTCGATCTCGCGGATGGCGCGTTTGATCTCGTCCGTGACGTGGGGAATGACCTGAACGGTTTTGCCCAAGTATCCGCCCGCACGTTCGCGCGCAATCACGCTGCCGTAAATGCGTCCGGTCGTGTAATTGCTGTGCTGATCGCACGGAATCCCCGTAAAGCGCTCGTAATGGCCGAGATCCAGATCGGTCTCGCGTCCGTCTTCGGTGACATACACCTCACCGTGCTGGTACGGCGACATCGTCCCCGGGTCGACATTCAGGTAAGGATCCAGCTTCTGCATGCGGATGCGGTATCCGCGCTGCTTGAGCAGCAGGCCGATCGAGGCCGCCGTCAGCCCCTTGCCGAGAGATGACACGACGCCGCCCGTCACAAAAATATGCTTACAACTCATGGCTCACTCCTTTGGGAAATGAATCTCCGCCCGTACAAGCACACGTTTTCATTTTAGCCAAAATTACAGGATTCTCAGGATTTCATCACGATCAGCGCTTGATCTGGGTCAAATCAAGGCCCGTGCGGCGCGGCAACCGGCTCGAACCGCCCGTCAACCATTCATCCACCGCGGCGGCGCAATCACGTCCCTCAGCAATCGCCCACACGATCAGAGACTGTCCACGATGCGAATCGCCTGCGGCGAAAACACCGGGTTTTTCTGTCATGAAGCGCGCGTCGGTCTTGATCGTGCCGCGCTCATCCACGGGGATTTCCAACCGCGCCAGGACGTTGTCTGTCTCCGGCCCCAGGAAGCCCAAGGCCAGCAACACGAGATCGGCATGCCACGTCTGCGCGGTTCCCGGAATTTCCTGCAATCGCGGACGTTCGCCGCTCTTTGTCGGCTTGACCCACTCCACGTTCACAGTCTCCAGCGAGCGCACACGCCCGTTATAACCGCTAAACGATTTGGTCAGGATGCTCCAGTAGCGATCCCCACCCTCCTTGTGCGACGTGCTGGTCCGCAGCTTCATGGGCCAGAAGGGCCAGGGCTGGTCTTCGGTCCGCGATTCAGGCGGGCGCGGCATCACCTCGAAACTGTGCACCTCGGTCGCACCCTGCCGCAACGCGGTGCCGACACAATCACTGCCGGTGTCACCGCCGCCGATCACAATGACGCTCTTGCCTTTGGCGTTGATCCGGCCCCACTCCGGCGTGCCATCGGGATTCTCGCCCAGCAGCCTGTTCTGCTGCTGCAGGAATTCCAAGGCAAAGTGGATGCCGTTCAACTCGCGCCCCGGAATCGGCAGGTCGCGCGGGCGCCCCGCACCGGTCGCAAGCACGATGGCATCAAACTCTTTCAGCTCGTCCACCGAGGGATCGGTTTGGGTCTTAAACTGGATGCCCTCCGCCTGCATGATCGCGAGCCGCCGGTCGATCACCCACTTCTCCAGCTTGAAATCCGGAATGCCGTAGCGCAGCAGGCCGCCAGGCTTCTCACTTTTTTCAAACACCGTCACCGTATGGCCGGCGCGGTTGAGCTGTTGCGCGGCGGCCAGACCGGCAGGCCCAGAGCCGACCACCGCCACACGTTTGCCCGTGCGCGCAGCCGGCGGCTGCGGCTGCACCCACCCATGCTCGAACGCATGCTCGACAATCGCCTTCTCGATCGTCTGGTTGGTGGTCGGCCCCTCGTGAATGCCCAGCACGCAGGCCTCTTCGCACAGGGCCGGGCACAACCGTCCCGTGAACTCGGGGAAGTTGTTCGTCGCCGACAGCCGCTCCCAGGCCAGCTTCCACTGGCCGCGATACACGAGATCGTTCCACTCCGGGCACAGGTTGCCCAGCGGACAGCCGCTATGGCAGAACGGGACGCCGCAATCCATGCAGCGCGCCGCCTGACGGATGATCGCCTGTTCATCCATCGGCTGGTACACCTCTTTAAAGTCGCGCAGCCGTTCTTCGACGGGACGCTGTTCCGGCGTCTGTCGGGTGTATTCCAGAAATCCTGTGATCTTTCCCATGAGCGCTCTCCTCGAAATTGACAGTTGGGTTTTGAAAGTTGGCGTTCATTCGATCCGCGTTTCGGCCTCTTCGCGCTCCAGGCGCGCCAAAGCCCGCTTGTAATCGCGCGGCATGACCTTCACAAACTTGGCCCGACAAGCCGGCCACGCATCCATCACCCGCTTGGCGACCGGGCTCCCTGTCAGCTCGTGGTGGCGACGGATAATCCCCAGCACCTCCGCGATTTCGCGGTGATCAATAAGCTCTTCCAGATCGACCATTTCGCGGTTGCAGTGCTGGTCGGCGAACAGCCCGTCCTCATCGAGCACATACGCGATACCGCCGCTCATGCCGGCCGCAAAGTTACGGCCGGTCGGGCCTAGTACCACAACGCGTCCGCCGGTCATGTATTCGCAGCCATGATCGCCCACGCCTTCGACCACCGCCTGCGCGCCGCTGTTACGCACACAGAAGCGCTCGCCCGCAAGGCCGCGAATGTAAACCTGCCCCTGCGTCGCGCCGTACAACGCCACGTTGCCGACGATGATATTCTCCTCCGCGACATAACCGGCATTGCGCGGCGGGTACAGGATCAGTGTGCCGCCCGACAGTCCCTTGCCAAAGTAGTCGTTGGCATCACCCTCGACCTCAAGGGTCAGTCCCGGCGCGGCGAAAGCGCCGAAGCTCTGCCCGCAGGTCCCCACGCAGCGCACATGCACCGTGTCGTCCGGCAGCCCACGCGCGCCGTATTTCTTGGAGATCACACTGCTCAGCAACGTGCCGACCGTGCGGTTGACGTTGCGGATCTTGACCTCCAGCCGTACAGGCATGCCGCCCTCCAGGGCAGGTTCGGCCTGCCGGATCAATTCGTGATCCAAGGCGTGTTCCATGCCGTGATCCTGCTTGCGGGTGCCGCGGCGCTCCTCCGGGGCCGACGGCACATGCCGCAGGATCGCCGAGAAATCCAGACCGCTTGCCTTCCAATGCTCGGCGGCCTGCTCCGCGTCGAGCAGATCGCTGCGCCCCACCATCTCATCCACGGTGCGGAAGCCCAGCTCTGCCATGATGCGCCGGAAATCCTCAGCGATGAAGCGCATGAAGTTGACCACGTACTCGGGCTTGCCGGTGAACTTCTGGCTCAGGCGCGGATCCTGCGTGGCGATGCCCTGCGGGCAGGTGTTGAGATGGCAGACGCGCATCATGACGCAGCCCATCGTGACCAGCGGCGCGGTGGCGAAGCCGAACTCCTCGGCACCCAGCAGACAGGCGACCGCCACATCGCGGCCGCACATCAGCTTGCCGTCGCACTCCAGTCGCACGCGGTCACGCAGTCTGTTCGCGAGCAGCGTCTGCTGCGTTTCGGCCAACCCCAGTTCCCACGGCAGTCCCGCATGCTTGACCGAGGTCATCGGCGACGCGCCGGTCCCGCCGTCCCAGCCGCTGATCAGGATCAGATCGGCCTTGCCTTTGGCGACACCTGCGGCGATTGTCCCGACACCGGCTTCCGACACGAGCTTGACGCTGATGCGCGCGTCCGGGTTGGCATTCTTCAGATCGTGGATCAATTGCGCAAGATCTTCGATCGAATAGATGTCGTGATGCGGCGGCGGCGAGATCAACTGCACGTAGGGGGTTGAAAACCGCGTGGCCGCGATCCACGGGTAGACCTTCTCGGCGGGAAGCTGGCCGCCCTCGCCCGGCTTGGCACCCTGGGCCATTTTGATCTGCAGCTCGCGGGCATTGACCAAATAGTGGCTGGTCACGCCGAAGCGCCCGGACGCCACCTGCTTGATCTGGCTGATGCGCCAATTGCCGGAGGGATCAGGACGGAAGCGCTCCGGCGCCTCGCCGCCCTCGCCGCTGTTGCTGCTGCCGCCGATACGGTTCATGGCGATGGCCAGCGTTTCGTGCGCCTGACGGCTGATGGAACCGTACGACATGGCCCCCGTCTTGAAACGCTTCACAATCGAGGTCCACGGCTCCACCTCATCCAGCGGCACAGGCCGTTGCACC
>DAOTKE010000169.1:0-5912 GCA_035449085.1 Kiritimatiellia bacterium
GCCCCATCACGTCAAAGAGCGGACGGTAATCGGAAAACGTCTTGATCGCACCGATGTCGGCCGAAGGATTCGTCTTGCGGACCTGTTCCAAGGCTGCCGCGATACGCTGGGGATCGGGATCGGCGAGTGCCACGACCCGCTCCTTACAGGACTCAGTCAGCAGTGTCCTGACGCCTCGATCACCGCAGCCGATCACCGCGATGCGCAACGGTTTTTTCGCAGCAGCCGCATCCTGACCGCGCGCGCCCAAGACCGACAGTCCTCCGATCCCGGCCGCCGCGTTTTTGATGAATTCTCGTCTCTTCATGGTCTTATCCTTATGGCACAAACTTAAGCGTTGAGCGTTGAACGTTCAGCGTTGAGCGTTCAAATCACGAATTCCCAACTCCTAAATCCTCACTTCCCCCTGCAGCGTCCATCCCTCCCGGTACGCTTTCGTCACGTAGCGGTTGAGTTCCGGCCTGTTGGTGCAGCGCAACCCGGCCGCATCCCATTCGATACGTTTGCCGACACCTGCCCGCTCAGCGAGATTGCCAAGCAGCACCAGTTCCGCCAGCGGCCCTGCGTGGTTGAAATTCGAACTGGCCGGCGCACCACCACGGCAGGCGCGGAAAAAGTCCTCCTGATGCGTACCCTTGACTCGCGGCAACACCGGCGGTGGTTTCGGGAAGGCACGGTGCGCCGATTCAGGCACCATGCGGAATCCATCGCCGTGACGGCCCATTGTGAAGACACCTTTGTCACCAATGAAAAGCGAACCTTCCCCGCTGAACTCCCGTCCGTACTTCTTTTCCAGTTCTGTACGGATCGGCGGTGCGTAGGCCGTTTCACGCGACATACGGCGATGCCCTCCCCCGCCCACGGTCTTTTCGTTGTACGGCGCACCGGGCGCAATCCCGTCGTACCAATACAACTTCAGGGGCGGCATCTCACCGCGGGCCGGGAAGTCCCAGCGGATACGGCTACGGATCGGCCAGCTTTCGTCACTGCCACCATAGACCTCCTCCAGCTCGACCGACACGGGGCTCGCCAGCTTCAGCGCAAAATAGGCGTGGTTGATGATGTGACAGCCCATGTTGCCGATGGTGGCGTTGCCGAAGTCGCGCCACGCGTTCCAGTAAAAATTCAGAAGCCCGTTGTGGAAATCGCGGTGCGGCGCGGGGCCGAGCCATAAATCCCAATCCAGCTCTTTCGGAACCGGCAGCGCGGGAGGACGCGGGGTGTCTGGCGGCAGCCCGTCCACCCGGTCGCTCCAGCAATGCACTTCGCGCACCGGACCGATCGCGCCGGCCTGAAGGTATTCGCACAAGAGCCTAGGACCTTCGGTGGACTGTCCCCAGTTGCCCATCTGCGTGGCCACGCCGCAGCGGCGCGCCTCTTCGGTGAGCAGACGCACCTCGGCCAGGGTATGCGCCAGCGGCTTCTCCAGATACACGTGGATGCCTTTGCGCATGGCCATCAGCGCCGGCAGCGCATGGTGGTGCGTGGGCGTGGCGATGACCACCGCATCCAGCTCACTCCCCATCTCGGCGAACAGCGTGCGGTAGTCCGCATACTTCCGGATCGCGTCGGTGTCGACATCCGCACGCGCCTGCTTGGCCCGTTTCATCGCGTTGGCGATCTGGCGGCTGTCCGGATCCACGACCGCCACGAGACGCTCGCCGCCGGTCACAGGCACATGCGTTTTCTTGCCGTCAATCGTGTCGACCGTGGTGCCCTGTCCGAGGATCGCCGGAATATGCGCATACGTGCCGTACCCACCGCAACCGATCAGCGCCACACGCAACGGTTTGTCAGCCGCCGTCGCACCTAATGCCCGCGTCCCCGCCACCGACATTCCCCCGACGCCAGCAGCCATTGTTTTAATGAATTCTCGTCTCTTCATAATCCTCCTCCCCCTCACCGATGCATGATTTACCAAACTGTGACCACATACGGATACGAGCGGACCAAGCTGTCCTAGTCTTTCTTGTACAACAAGACACACCGGTCAACGCCACTCACACATCAATCGGCATCGCACACGCCAGCAGGTGCAACTTGTGCACCAGATAGTCGTGCTCATAGGTATAAGGGTTCTCCATCTCGCCGTTCAACACGGCGGCGAACTCACGCCACTGATCCTCGTAGCGGTCTTTGGGAGGCGGCATATCGATGGTCTGCATCCCTTTTTTATACCCGCCGCGTTCCTCCTCCAAGAAAAGCTTCACTACACCGCCCGACATGTTGCCCTTCGATTCGAGCGGCTCGATGAGGATCGTCCCTATGTCCCCCATCACTTTGAAACGCCGGTTGACAAAACCCTGTGCCTCGGTGATGGAGATCCGGACGGTCGCCAGCCGTCCCCCATCAAACTCGAACACCGCCAGGCCGTTGTCCAGCACCCCGTCGCCGCGGGTACAGCGCTGATAGGGCGTCACACGCTCCGGCTCGCCCATGATCGTGACCATCAGGTCGATCAAGTGGCAGGCCAAAATGTACTGGATGCCCCCCTTGTACTGTTTGATGAGATCCCGGTAACTCTTACCGTCATACCGTCCCATCGAAGCATCCAAGTCAACCACCCGGCCGATCAGCCCGTCTTTCACGGCCTTGATGCAAAACTGCACGGCCGGGTTGTTGCGGTACATGTAACCGACCTGCACCGTGAGCTGCCGGGCCTTCGCCTCGTCCAGCAGCGTGCGGAGAGCAGGCAGCGACTCGCCGCACGGCTTGTCCAGGTGAATGTGTTTGCCCGCGCGGACGCAGTTCAACGCGACCGGCACATTCAGCCGCTCTTCGGTCTCCACCGCCACCGCCTGGAGTCCGGGAACCGCCAGCAGTTCCTCCTGGCTCATCCACGGCAGCCCCTTGTAACACTCGGCTCCCGGCATTTTGCCCGGCTTGCCCGGATGGTCGCCCGCAAGCCCAACCACTTCGAACAGCTCCGGCAGCTTGCGCAGCGTGCTCATTTTGTAGGCATGCTGGTTGCCGGTGCCGATCTGCCCGATCTTGATCGGCTTGCGCCGGGCGGGCGCGCCACCTTGCCCGAAGGCCGCGCTGCCGGTCAGGCTGACGCCTGCCGCCAAAAAACCGGATGCCGCCAAAAAACCGCGGCGCGAGAAGTCGGATGGATTCCCCGTATTGCGCATCTCTTGTGTTGTCATCATTTCAACATGACCCCTTTGTGTCCTGTGACGCCGTAATCCGGCAGGTCACCGTAAAAAGAACATCGTGCCGCGGCGCGGATAAACGGTCAACTCGAACCGGTCGATCCCGAAACCCTCGTTTTCGGGGGGCGCGTCGTGGATGCCGAGAAGTTCGACCACCAGCGTATCCGCCGAATGCGGAATGCTCTGCAGCGGCTCCAGCAGCGCGAGATCATACACATGATCGCGGTAATCGTTCCAGGACGTTCCACAGAAGAAGAGGTCATCGCCACACGTCAGGGTGTTCTTGATCACACCGATATCTGTCGGCACGCCGAGCACGCTCACCGTGCTGACTTGAGGCTCACCGCCCTGATTGGAGCCGAGGCCGACGCTGAGCACCTCTGCCCCGTCGGCCCGGATCACAAAACGGTCGCCGCCGGCCACCGGCTCCATCTGATCGAGCTGTGCCAGCAGCATGCCCAGACCGATCTTGTCGTGCCGAGGCAGATCGGCAAACACCAGCGTGGCGCTGTTCGTCCGGGTCGTGAACGAGCGCAGGAACCGGCTGTTGGGGAAGCCGGCCGTGACCAGCGAGTTCGTCAGCATGGGCCGATACTGGGCGAGCAGCCCCTCGGCCGGCACCGCGTTGGATGCCGCGAGCCCGGCCAGCTCGTCGGCGCTCAGCGCGCGCGTCCAGATCCGCGCGGCTGCGATGTCGCCAACGAATCTGTTGGACCATGGGTCGCGACCATCGCGCCCCAGACAGTAGATCGGGCCCTGCAACGGATACGCGCCCAGCGTCTCGGCCTGGCTGCCCGCCAGTTGGCCGTCAACATACAAGGCCATCGTGTTGTTGCCCCGTACCGCTGCCAGCCGGTGCCAGTTCCCGTCACGCGTATTGACGTTCGCTGGCACCTTGGCGAGCGAGGCCACCGTCCCGGCCGTGTTCCGCAAATATAATCGGACGGTGTTGTTGTCCTCCAGTTGCAGGTTCACGGCACTGTACATATTGTTCGACCAGTTTCCCATCAGAATCGTGGATGCAATATTTGGCGCGGTCGTACGGAAAACGGCCTCACAGGTGAAATCGGCCATCGGGATCTGTTTGAACTTCGGCGGCGCAAGCGAGATCTGGTACCCCGGGAAACCCAAAGCGGGCTTATAGGCGTTGAAAGGCGCGTGCAGGTCGTACTCAGCCAGCAGACCGTCCTTCGAAACCGCGCTGCCGCCCGGCAGCCCGAGCGCGACGATACCCGCCAACTCGCCGGCGCTCAGCGCGCGCGTCCAGACACGGGCGGTGCCTAATTCGCCGTTGAAGGCGACCGTGGTCCGTTCATCGCGACCCAGATACTGATAGTCCTCCGACAGCGGATAGCTCCCGAGCGGCGTGACTACAGACCCCACCTCTTGACCGTTCACGTACACATGCATCGTGTCGCCGCGCCGGATACCGGCCAGATGGTGCCACTGGCCGTTGCGGGTGTTCACGTTTGTGGCCAGCACACTTAAATCCGTCACTGCCCCGGACAGGTTGCGCTGATAGAGCCGGACATTGTTGGTTCCGGCAAGTTCAAAGTTGACGACACCGTTAGGAGTCGCCGAGTTGTAGTGATTCCCCATCAACGTTCCCCGGTCGCGGTGAGTCGTGCGGATCCAGGTCTCCAACGTGTAATCGCCCTGCGACACTTGACGCATCGCCGCAGTCATCGGCACCCGCCATTTCACGTCCGCGATCTCGGCATGGAAAGGACCCGACGCATGCCCCGCCGTGTCGGGCACGTAGCCGAACATGTCGGCCGCCGTGTCGGCCGCCGTGAAGGGATAGGCGGGATCTTGCACGCCGTGACTCAGCCAGCCGCTGCTGAACAGGCCGGCGGGGAGTCCGCTGTCGGCAGTCAGCGTGAAGGAAAGATCCTTCCCGCCCAGCGAGATCACCGGCACCGGCACCGCCGTGAAGGCGAGTTTCTGTCCGCCGACGCCGCGCTGATAGACGGCCTCGACATCGGCGGCGGAAAGCGCGCGCCCCCACAGCGCCAGTTCGTCGATCATCCCCTTGAAGCAGCGGCCGTCCGCCGGGCCCGTCGCGGAGCGGTACGCACCGACATGCAGTCCTCTGATCTGATTCGCGTGAAACATGGCGTTGCTGCTGACGTTGCCGCTGAATACGAAGACGCCGTTGGTATATAATGAAAGCTTTGTTGTGCCGCCCTCCGTCTCGAAGGTATGGACAATGTGAATCCATTCGCGTAAGCCGGTTATTACGGCATTGATACGCACATTGCCGGCATAACTGGCAAAACGGTCATGCGCGTTCACTTCGGCTTCATAAGTAGCCGCAGCAATGTCGCGCGTCTGATACACGCACTGGCGCGTGTCGTTCGTCTGCTGCCAATACCACAGCGCGAGCGTGAACGACGTGCCCAGGTTGTCCTGGTGATACGGCAGTCGGATGGCGGCGGTCCCGTCCAGCACCAGCGCGTTGCCGACAATGCCGGAGGCGCCGTCGGCGAGCCCGGAGCCCGGCGTTCCGAACAGCACGGACGCGTCATGATACGGGCTGGAGGTCACAAGGTTGGAGAGGACGCCACCGGCATCGTCGAAGCTCCAGTAGGCAACCGGATCGTCAATATTCCCCCGCGCGATGAACGCACCGAGCACGCCCATCACACCGAACAGGATCTTCCATCCTTTCACCGCTACCGCCACAGATGCTTTTTTTCTTGTCGTTTGTCGAGTAGACATAATATGATACCTTTCCTTAACTTACTTGATAAACGTTTT
>DAOTKE010000170.1:0-5668 GCA_035449085.1 Kiritimatiellia bacterium
TTTCATTTGGGCGCACACGCCAGAAGTCTGGACGCTGTTCGAGTCCGGGAATGGACATGGGCTTGAAACGGGTGGGTTTCACCTTGGGCGGCTTTACGGACGTACAGGCGGAAAGCGCGCCTGTGCAGGCAGACGCAGCTAAAAACCGGCGGCGGTTGATCGACATGGCGGGTTCACCTCTTTTCGGGCATCGTCGGGAAGACACCGGCCTGGGGCGTCACGCTGTTTTCGAAGACCAAGCATCCGGAGGAAATTTCGGAACCGTCGGCGCTCCTGACCGAGTAGCGCACCTCCCCTCCGATCTCTCCGGCGCGATTGAAAAGAATCGTCATCTGCAGTGTGCCAACACGTCCATTGTCTTTGTAGCCAGGCACAGTCAGCAAAACACCATCCCGAGCGTCTTCGCGGACCAAACGAGCGTCAACCGGTTTATTTTGGGAAGTGTCGGTTGCAGTGAGCACATGCAGAAAACGGTCGTCAACACGTGGCGCGGACGCAGAAACCTCGAGCCGCCAGTTGCCGAAATACGGCCCCGTGCCGCGCTTCTCCGCCCGCTTTAGTGCGTTCGTGACAAACACGGGGTCGAGTTCCCAGTTCCTGCCGGAAGCCCAGAACTCACGGCCGGGGCCACCCACTTTGGCCAGGACGGCGTTTTCAGGGAGCAGCGTCTCGCAGAAGAGGCGCCCCTTGCCGCAGTCCGCGCGAAGGAGTTGATCCGTCACAACCGGCTCGTTTTGCGTGTGGAGCAACCATTCTTTTTTGTACGTGGGATCGGCCGAGACCACACGATCGTAAACGACAAAGAAATCGGGCTGGACATGCACGAACTGCCGTACGGCCTCGGTGCACTTGCTGCGGTACACCGGCGCGGCATCGGCGGCAATGTAGGTGAGCAGGGTGTTCGTGCGGAAAGCGCGTACTTTCGCGGCTCCCTCGAATTGTCCGCCGTGGTTCACCTTGGCTTCGGGCGCTTTGCTCAGCGGGCCCCAGTAGCGAGGCATCTCCTCGCCGGGTTTGTGGATGAGGATACAGTTGTGGGCCACCGTCTGCGCGTAGTAGTGGCGCAAATTCGCGTCGGTCTCGCGTCCGCGCGAGCCGGAATCGAGCGCGAGGAAATCATGCTTGTAAATGACGAAGTTGTTCTCATCCAAATGCTTGTGCCCAAGGCTCTTCGCGCCGGCGGTGAACAGGCAGTAGGTTGAATCCGGTTCCCAGCCGGAGCGGAGGAAGAACTGCCCGCTGGATTCAAAGTGGCGTGCCTTGAGCGTGCAGGCGGCAAGTTCGTCACGCTGGAAGGGCGCGACGTCGTTGTCGAAGTTGAGGATGAACGGGTAGTGCGGCCAGTTCCCCGTGAGATCGCGATTCGGCGCAAGATCGCGCAGGTGCGCGGCGAGGCGTGCGGCATCTGGATCTGCCTCTTTGAAGAAGAACATGTACTGCGTCATGTGCTGATAGAGCTGATTGATCTCAAGGTGATTGCCCTCGTGCTGGCCGTCGCCCCAGCCGAACTGAAGCGGCTGACGTGGAGCGCGTGCGTTCGGGATCCAGTTCCACCAGATCCAGTTTGGGAAGAGTGCGAGTCCTGGGTAGCGCATCGCGATGTTTTCGCCCGTCGCGGAAAGGTAGGTGTGGAAGAAATTGAAGTGCGCCAACGGATAGGCCCCCATGCTGTACCCCGGCACACCGCTTACCAGAACGCCGTCGTCGCCTGCGGATGCGGCGCGGAAATCGAGCATGTCGCGGTTGAGCGCGTAGCCCTTTTCCAGATGACGACGGGCGAGATCATCGCAGAAACCGTCACCGTACGCGGCGAGTCCCGAATACCAGAGCAGGCTCGTGACGCCGTAGAAACCCGTTTGCGGCCCTCCCGTGTTGCGTCGCGTGACCGCAGGCTTGCCTGGCCCCGGCTGGATCTCTTCGACGTGCTCGACCAGCGGCACGATAATCTCTCGGCGTTGGTCGGGCGTGAGTCCTTCATAGATCCAGTCGTAGGCGCACAGCGCGAGGATGCGGCGCTCAGAATACCAGTGTACGGCGCGGCGGTTCGCATAGGCCTGACGGTATGCAGCGGCGCTCGCGATAAGCATTTTGCGTGCCTTGTTCAGGTATTCGGGATGCCCAGTGAATCGCCAGGCGAGTGCGCAGCTCGCGGCTTCTGCGCCGAACTCGCGGACATGTGGAATGGGCGTCGAAGGCGGTGTCGTGACGGGGCCGTATCCCGAGCAGACCGGTTCGGCGGGGTACGCATCCACCGCCTTCAGCAGGGCGTCGAGGTGCTGCCGGACATTTCCGTCAGAGATCGCCCGGGCCTTGATGGCGGGCCATGTTTCCGCGTTGAAAAACATGCGCGGATGGCCCTTCCGTATCTGAGCTTGCCAAGGGACACCCGCGGCGGCCGCAGCCGCCAGCACACCGAGCGATGCTGCCGATGCAATGACTACCGTTTTGATTCGGCTCAACAGGGGTGGCGGCGGTTTCATTAAACACATACAGAACCCTCGTCGGCTCGCGCGGTAAGATGACGTGAAACGGCTTAGGCACTCACCAGTCTTCCGGGAAATCGACGAAATACCCCGTAATCCTTTTCGATGTGGGGCGGATTTCGTAATCAACCACCAGCCTTTGATGAGGCCCCGTAGGAGCGGAGACCGCGTAACTGCCGTCGAGAATGCGTGATTGGTCTGCGTTGTAAAAATAGCAGAGCAATCGGCTGTCAACCTTCCATGCGAGGCGGGCAGGATCGTCCGTTTTGGCGGCCGAGACTGATGTCATGCGGCGATCGGGATAGAGTACAGTCAGCGTCCTGTTGGTGCCTTGCAGGAAAATCTGGCCGGGCGCGAACATGCCGGTGGTCAAGTTTGTGGCTTTGGGCGTCGTCCAGGTCAAACCGCCGTCGCGACTCTCCGAGAAACACAACGCTGCGGGCTTGCTGTGATTCGCGTTCCGCATGATCGCCAGCAGATGTCCGGGCTCCGCCTCCACCAAGTCCCACTCATCGCCGGTGAATTCGGACGACTCCGGAATGCGAACCGTAGTCCAGGTTTTACCAAGATCTTTTGAAATAGCCGCTATAGCACCGTTTTTCGGAGCAATGTAAAAAGGCCAGACGATCGACCCATCCTTCAGCACGACTGCCGCCGACTTAGATTGACTGTTCGGTACCGGACCGACCTGCGGTTGTCCCCACGACCTGCCGCCGTCTGCAGAACGGACTGACATCACCTGCGATATCATCCGGTTATTGTTGTCCTTCGCATAGGTGTTGTACGTCACCAGCAGTTCCCGGTTCGGCAATTCGACGATGGCCACGTTTCGATCATCGACACCTGGCTCATCGACGATTACCGTTGCCGGTGACCACGTTTTGCCCCGGTCGTGACTCTTTGTGAACAGCGCTCTTCCTTCGGCGGAAAAACCGTGCACTGTCCCGTCACGAAACACGCAGAAGAGCGAGCCGTCGGCCCCGGCGGTAATCCAAGGCCAGCCGGGATATGTTCCCTCATAGATCACGACATCCGGTTTCGACTTCACGTCCGTCCCACTCGCGGCCAAACAATACGGTGCCGCACAGAAGAGGCTGACCGCCGTGATTAAAGCGCCAGAGACGAGAACTTTGGTGATTTTCATTTTTTCAGGTGTCATGTTGGATCCCGACCGGTCGCGCTGATGCCGACCTGGCAGGAGAACGCAGAGGGGACAAGACCGCATTTTTTCGCGTTCGGGACGTGACGCCGTGAGTCTCCCTAGGGGGCACCCCGTTCCCGCAATGCGCTTCTGGTCATTGGCCCGCCTTGACGATCAACGCGAAAGAGTCGGCCTTGAGCGCGGCACCACCGATCAGGCCACCATCAATGTCGGGCTGGCTCATCAGTTCTTTGGCGTTTTCGGGCTTCATGCTGCCGCCGTACTGGATACGGATCGCATTGGCCAAGTCGCCGTCGGCGATCTCCGCTAGCGTCCGGCGGATCAGGGCGTGGACTTCCTGCGCCTGGGCCGGTGTGGCGGTGCGGCCGGTACCGATCGCCCACACAGGCTCGTAGGCGATCACGACCCGGGCGAGATCGCTACCCAAACCGTCCAGCCCGGCCTTGGTCTGGCGCACCACCACGGCCTCCATGTTACCGGCGTCACGTTCATCAAGCGTCTCGCCCACGCACACGATCGGAGTCAGCCCCGCTGCCAGCGCGGCCTTGGTGCGCGCGTTGACCGTCGCGTCGGTCTCGCCGAAATACTGACGGCGCTCACTGTGTCCGATGATCACGTACTCGACGCCGAGATCCTTCAGCATCGCGGCCGAAATTTCGCCGGTGTACGCGCCCGATGCCTCCCAGTGCACATTTTGCGCACCGAGCTTCACGTTCGATCCCGTACAGGCGGCGGCCGCATCCTTTAAATCAGTGAAAGGCGGGCAGACCACGACATCGACCTGTGTGACGTCCGCGACCTCTTTCTTGATTCCGTCGATCAGTGCGGCGGCTTCAGACGCTGTCTTGTTCATCTTCCAGTTGCCTGCGACAATTTTCTTACGCATCATACTCTCCTTGTTGTGAAAAAAAAGACGGCCTCATTATGGCTAGAGGTTGACTGTTATGCAAGTCCGGGCTGGAGGTACGTCAGTTGAAAATCAAGTGCCTTGAGCGGTGAACGGGCGGTGTGGTACTATCGCACAAACCTTGGGAATCTCACGGAGGCGTTATGGTAGAGAAGAAGTTGTTCGCGGTGGATCTGGGCGCGTCGGGCGGCAAATGTTTCATCGGATTCTTTGGCGACGGCACCTTCCGTATGGAAGAGGTGCACCGCTTTGCGCATGAAGGGGTGACCTTCTTCATGCCGGACCGTACCGGCGCGGTGACGGAGCGCACCTATTGGGACGATACCGCGATCTACCAGAACATCGTCAAAGGCCTGCAGGCCGCGCGGCGCACGTATGGCGACACGTTGGACGGCATCGGCATCGACACCTGGGGCGCGGACGGGCACTTCCTCACGCAGGATGGCGATGTGCTGGGCAAGGTCTACTGCTACCGCGACCACCGGCTCGACACCATGTGCGACGAGGTCAAGGCGCGCATCGACGCGGAAAAAGTCTATGCCATCACCGGCAATCACTTTCAGCCGTTCAACCAGTCCAACCAGCTCCTGTGGATCGCCACGCGCCGGCCGGAGCTGCTCAAGCTTGCGACGATCTACCTGCCGATTCCCGCGCTCTTTTACTACTACCTTGGCGGGTGCACGGCGGTGGATTCGACCTTCGCAAGTGTCACGCAGATGATGGACGCCAAGAAGGGCAGGTGGAGCCGCGAGATGCTCAAAGCCCTGGGCATCCCCAAGAAGCTGATGCCCGAGATCGTCAAGCCCGGCACGCGCATCGGCACGCTGCAACCCAAGCTGGCCGCCGCCTGCGGCCTGAACGAGGTGCCGCTGCTGGCGGTGGGCTCGCACGACACCGCCAGCGCTTTCGCCGCCGCACCGGTCAAGAACCCCAAGAAGGCGCTGATCATCAGCTCCGGCACCTGGTCTTTGGTCGGCAAGCTGATCAAGAAGCCGATCACCACACCCGAGGCGATGGGGTACGGCCTGAGCAACGAGGGCGGAATTGGCAATACGCGTTTTCTGCGCAACTGCATGGGCACGTGGATCGTGCAGGAGCTGCTGCGCGTGTGGGAGA
>DAOTKE010000171.1:0-5633 GCA_035449085.1 Kiritimatiellia bacterium
CACATCGCCGTTGTAGAGCGCGAGTTCAGAGAACTGCATGGCGTTCGCCGTTGATTCCTTGATGCCTTCAATCTTGAAGCGGTAATATGGGTAACCTTCCGAGGCGGCCAAACGTACGGAACCGGCGGAAATGGTCAGGTGCGACGGTACGGTGTGAGCGGCGGCGAGGGTCAACTCACCCGCGCCGAGTTTTTCCAGCGTGATGGCACCGGTGAGCCATGACCGCATCCACGTGTCGGATGATCCATCGGCGAGGACGCCGAGCACGACAGGGGCGTTGGTGTTGACCACCTGGCCTGAGCCGATGAGCCGGTTGAGGGTCACGGTCTTGCCGTTGAGGTCGAGTCTCGCGCCGGCCGCGATGACCACGTTGCCCTTACCAACGCCACTAGGAACACGGTTGTTGGCGAAGAGCTGGAGTGTGCCGCCTTCAATCATCGTGTCGCCTGTGTAGTCGGCAATGTCGGGCAGATGCCGCGCCGTACCTGCGCCGAGCTTGCGGAAACCGCCGTCGCCGGTGAAGGCGAGGGTCATCACATGGTTGGTGTAGGCGACGGTATATCCCTGCGTGTCGAGTGTGATCGGATGGCCGTCTGTGGCCGTCAATAGGAGCAGCCCGTTGGGCTGTCCATTCTGGATGAAAGCCTCGTTGTTCTGCCGGGCGCGGAGGATACCGCCTTCAAAATGGATCGGTACGGTGGGATCGTCGTTCTTGTTGATCGTGTTAACCTCCAGCGTGCCGCCGGCCTGAAGCCGTATCACAGCCGCCTCGATATTCTTGCCCGAACCATCCGTGGTCCACCACGGCGTGACATGCAAGAGCGTACACCGAAGGAGGCCGTTGCTGACCGTGACGGCCGCGAAGGAGTTCGTGCGGTCGGCGGAGGGAAGTAGCCACTCAGTGTCCCACATGTTGTTGCCCGCGATGCGCAGGTCGCTGTTGACGATGAACTGGCCGCCCGTGACCGTGAGCTCGGCGCGGCCCGAGTTGCCGCCGACGGTAGAGGCCTGAGAGAACGTCACGGTGCCGGTTGACTGCGAGAAGGTTCCGTAGCTGCCGGGGCCGTGGCCGACGACCAGCTTGTCGGCATCCACGGTCACGCCGTCCGCTGCAAAGTGCCCGAAGACATTGGTGCCGTAACCCGCGCCGAACGCCCCATAGTCTTTGACCTGAAGGCGTCCGTTCGTGTACGCCATCACAGCGGGCACCTCCGCACTCACCCCGTTCAGCAGGAATCTGCCGGCGGACTGTTGGTAGCAACCATTGCCGACGAGCGCGATGCGGTCGTCGTTGTCCGCCGTCATGATGCGGTCGCCCCGGAACCGAAAGTAACCATCCCCCTCGATGGCGAGGTAGACCGTTTCGAGGCCCGTGTTGGTGAACATGACGCTGCCTTTGTTGCCGATGAGGCGGAAGGGATTTTCGGGCCCGTCGCCGGCTGTGCGCGTGACGGTGTTGCTGACCCACCAGAGGGTGTCGCCGTCCACGGGGCCTTGCAGCCGGTCGGTGTGGAACACATCCGCGAGACTGACGAGGTCGATACCGTCGGGATGGTCGCGTCCGATGACATAGGCGCGTTTCTCCGTGCCGAGCCAGGCAATCTTGGGGAAGTCGGACGCGCCGAAGGGTACGAACGACGCGCCCTCATGCACGATGACGGTCTGGTTGTCCGCCAGCGGACGACCGAGGTCGAGGATACCTTGCAATACCGTGACTGCGCCGGTAAACGTGTTGCAGGCAGCGGGCAGGCGGAAGGTGAGGCTGCCTGCGCCCGTCTTGACCAGGCCGCCGTTGCCGAGTTTGCCCTCGCCCATCTCGCCGCGCAGGACACGAAACGTGTCACGCGGAGCGGCGTTCGGGATGATCCGTACACTCTTGCCGTTGGTGTCGAAGATCGCATTCTGCCCGTCGGCGATGATGAGATCAATGACGCCGTTACCGAAGAGAAAGGTCGTCGTGGACGTTGAGTCCGCGAGTGCGCGCAAGGTGCCGCCCGCGAAGATGAACTCCGACGCCGCGCAGTCGTTCGCGGCGATGCTCGGGATCGCAAGCTCGCCGCCGGGTTGGAGCGTCAGGCGGGCCGACACGTCGTAGGGCGGTGGCGAGACCGCAATGTCATTCGGGAAAAAGCCCGTGAGTTGCACCCCGCCGGTGACACACAAGGAGCCCGCCACGAAGACCTCGCCGAAGGATGGGAAGTCCCGTTGGTTGTTCAGATTGAAAGCGATGCCCAAAACGCCGGCGATGCCGACGGACGCGCCGGCGCCGATTGACATCTCACCATGGCCGCCGAGGTGCCCGATGTAGAACGAATATCCGCTGCTGTCTTTGCTGCGGTGGGCGAGGGAACTGCCGGACTCCAGGTTGAACGAGCTGGTCACGCCTTCGCCGGAGGCCACCACGGAGATGACGTTGCTGATAAGGGAGAGACTCGCGCCGCTCTGGAAGGTGAGCGTCCCATTGTTGGTGATCGCCCAGACATTTCCTAGCGGCTGAGAGGCCGTCACACTCTCGCCAGCCGGGATGAACACCGTATTGCCGCCCGGCCATTCCATCGCGGCAACACCAAAAAACGAAAACGCCGCAAGAATCATCCAGCCGCAATCATGCCGAGAAATCATGCTGCACCTCCACGTCATTGTCGAAGAGAACTTCAATATATGTTAAAGACAGATATGCGGCAAGCGGTTATTGGCGAAATGCCCCAGCTTGCTTTTCAAACTCCCCTCCTCTATGATTCACGCCCATGAGTTCACGACGTGAGGCGATTTTTATTATTGCGCGCTGGTTGGCCACCCAGGAGTTTCCGGACAGAATGATCCCCGACGGCCCGGACCGCGCGTTCATCACCGATCTTGTCTACACCACGGTCCGCCGCAAACGTTCGCTCGGGTGGGTGCTTGAGAGGTTCCTTAGGAAGATGCCGAAAGGGGAGACGGAAGCGGCCCTGTTGGTCGGAGCCTGTCAGTTGCTCTTTATGACCGATGTGGCCGATTATGCCGCCGTCAATGAGACGGTGGAGGCCGCAAAGATGACTTCGCGGCAGACGGCGGGACTCGTCAACGGTGTTTTGCGTCATTTGCAGCGCCAGCGTGATCAGGTGCTGGCTGAATTGGCATGTCAGCCCATCGGCATCCGGACCTCCCATCCCGATGCGCTGATCACCCGCTGGCTCCACCGCTTCGGCCCGGAAGAGACACTGGCGCTCTGCGAGCGGAACAATGAGCCGGCCGACACTTGGCTGGCCTATCCGCCGCGTCAGGGGCCGGAGACCGCTGAACGGCGCGAGAACGGCGGCGTTTTTGAGAAACTGCCCCATGGCATGCGTGTCGAAGAGGTTCCCGGATATGCCGAGGGCGCATTTATCGTGCAGGACCCCGGTACCGCAGCGGCCATCGACCTGCTTGCTGTGCGCCCCGGTCTGAGCGTGTTAGACGCCTGCGCGGCACCGGGCGGCAAAACCATTCAAATCGCCTGGCGCATGGGGGCCCCGGCAGCGAACGATCCGCGTCATCGCTTGGTCGCGCTTGACCTGCACGATGACCGGATCGACCTGATCCATGCCAATCTCGCGCGGACACGTCAGGACTGGGTCACTGTCCTTCAAGGCGACCTGACGATGCCGACGTCTCAGGAACTGGCGGCGCTCGGCCCTTTTGACCGTATTCTTGTGGACGCTCCCTGCTCAAACAGCGGCGTGTTGCGGCGACGGCCTGATGCCCGCTGGCGTTGGACGACCCGTCGCATGAAGCAGTTGGCCGCAACCCAGGCCCTCCTGCTGGAAAACGCGTTGGCCCTGTTGGCGCCCGGTGGCCGTCTGGTCTACTCCACCTGTAGCCTTGAGCACGAGGAGAACCGCCGTCAGATCACGGTCTTGCGCCGCGCACATCCCGAGCTCGTCTGTTCAGGCGTGATCGAACGCATCCCCACACGGTCGGACACGGATGGCGCGTTCGCTTGTGCCCTTGACCGGACTGCCCCGGCCTGTTGACCTGCACGTCGCGTGCCGCTGATTGCCTGTTGACGCTGTGAAAATCCAGATGCTAGAGTACCGCCACAGTGTGATTCCAAATCAATCGGGGAGGGGCGTATGTCGGGAACGTTGGGTCGCAGGGGATTTATCAAGCAGGCGGCGTGGATGAGCGTCGCCTTGGCAGCGGCAGGGAAAACGACCGGTTGCCGCACGGTGGGGGCAAATGCGCCTTCGATGGCCGTGACGGGATTGACGTGTGCCCCCATCGAGACGGTGCGGGTGGGCGTGATTGGTCTGGGGGCGCGCGGGCCGGGCGCGGTTCATATCTACGCCGGTCTGCCTGGCGCACAGGTGACCGCCCTTTGCGATCTCTATCAGGAACGTGCCGAAAACCAGCAGAAGTGGCTGAAGGAGCAGGGGAAGCCCGACGCTGACGTCTACGGCGGGACGGAAGATGCCTGGAAGCGGCTGTGTGAGTCCGACAAAGTGGATCTGGTGCACGTGACCACGCCGTGGCTGCTACACGCGCCGATGGCGCTTTACGCCATGCGGCGCGGCAAGCATGTGGCCGTTGAAGTGCCGGCGGCCGTCACGGTGGACGAGTGTTGGGATCTGGTTGAGACCTCTGAAAAGACACGCCGCCACTGCATGATGCTGGAGAACTGCTGCTACGGCGAGAACGAGATGTTCGCGTTCATGCTGTGCCGCATGGGTGTGCTCGGCGATCTGATTCACGGCGAGGGTGCGTATCTGCACGACCTGGCCTCCTACAAGTTTAGCAAAACCGGTTACCAGGGCATGTGGCGATTGAACTTCAGTAAACAACACACCGGTAACCCGTATCCAATGCACGGCATGGGGCCGATCTGTCAGTACATGGATATCAATCGCGGTGACACCTTCGACTTCCTGACCTCGGTCAGCTCGGATCAACGCGGTCTGACGCAGTATGCGGTTGATCACTTCGGTAAGGGGAGTCCCGAAGCGAAGGAGACCTATCGGCTGGGTGACATGAACACCACGATGATTCGGACGCGCCGCGGCCGCACGATCATGGTGCAGCACAACACCACCAACCCGCGTCCGTACAGCCGGATCAACACGATCACCGGCACGAAAGGCACGTTGTCGGATTATCCGTTGCGCGTGGCGCTGGGTGACAAGGCGCACAACTGGATGAGCGCCGCCGAACTGGCCGCGCTCAAAGCCAAATATGTGCACCCGCTGTGGGACAAGAAGGGCGAGGCCGCGCGCCAATCCGGCGGCCACGGCGGTATGGATTATCTGTTGCTGCTGCGACTCTGCCACTGCTTGAACAAGGGGCTGCCGCTGGATATCAGTGTTTACGACACGGCACTCTGGAGTAGCGTCGTGGAACTGTCGGAGCGTTCTGTACTGCGGCGCGGGGCGTCCGTCGATGTGCCGGACTTCACGAGAGGCGGATGGAAGAATGCCGCGCCGCTTGGCATCGTGGATGTCGGCTGATTTGTGGCGGAGTCTCCAAAACGGCGTGCCCAGATGACTCAACGTTTGGGCCGCCGAAGAAATGTGTCGATAGCAGGGGGTTCCGGGTGCGATTCAGTTCCAAAAAACTGAATCGCACCCTGCAGCGGTTCCAAATCAAGAATTCTTCGAGTTGCGAGGCTGCTGGATAGCGCG
>DAOTKE010000172.1:0-5614 GCA_035449085.1 Kiritimatiellia bacterium
CCCCCCGGACGCAAGCCGTCAGGCGCAGCGTCCGGGGGGTTTTGCAAGAGCCTCTCCGGTTATGAAATTAGAGCGTGTGTCGAAGTGGGCATGTACAGGATGGATGGCGGTAGTACTCTTAAGCGCACACGGCGCGGATAGGACGTGGACAGGGGCGGGTGGCGATACCCTCTGGTCGAATCCGCAGAACTGGCAGGATAATGCCGTGCCTGCCGGCAACGCCGATGTTGCCATCTTCCCGGTCGATACGCCGACCGCCGTGCTGATCAATCAGGATGTGGTTGTCAAAACAATCTATTTCCGCAACCCCGGCATGACGTTGACGATCGCGGCGGGCGCACACCTGAGCTTAGGCAATTTGGGAGCGTTGGTGCTCCGCGCGGACGAGGATGCGGTCATTGACGGCGACGGCACATTGAGCTTCAGTGTGAACACGGGGGAAAACTTTGCCGACAATCAGGCGGCCGCCGGCAAGATCCTCACCATTCTGGCCAAGATTACCGGCGCCAATGGCTTCGAGCATAACGGTGGGGGTGGCACAATCATTCTGGCCAACCCCGGCAACGAGCAGTCCGGTAATACGCTGATCACGGCGTCGGGCGTGTTGTCAGTGCCGAGTGTGTCGAACACCGGGGTGCCGGGGCCGCTCGGCAGTGGCGAGGCGTTCAAATTCTCGGTGAACAACACGACCTTCCGTTTCACCGGCGAGAGCGGATCGACCGACCGCACCTTCTATCAGAACGCCGGCGGTTCACAAGACGTGACCGTCGAACACACCGGAAGCGGCACGCTCTCCTTTACCGGCCCCTTCCGGTCGGGAAATAACAACGGGCATGCCTTCATTTTCAACGTGGTCGATCCGGCGGGCGTGATCGAAAACCACGGCGTCATCGAGAACGGCGGCACGGGGGGGCTTTGGCTGTATAAGCGCGGCGCAGGCACGCAGCTCCTGACGGCGGTCAATACCTACACGGGCACCACGGTTCTCGACGAGGGGACCATCGGTTTGGCGGCGTCCGGTGCGCTGAGCACCGCCACGCTGCTACGGTTGCGCGGCGGTCGGCTCCTGCTGAATGCGGGCAGCCCGGCAGCCCACTACACGACGATTTTAGGTGCCTTGCAGATCGACGGCGGCGAGTCACGCCTTGCCATTGCTCCGGGAACCGAATCGGCCACGGTGAATGTTGCGTCGCTGACCCATGTTTCCGGAACCATCGACATCTCGGCGGAAGGGCTGGGGTCAACGGTCAAGATATTCATTGCCGGTCTGGCGGACGGCCTGATCGGGCCGTGGGCGACCGTCAACGGCGGTGCGGCTTTGGCTGCTTACTCGTCGACACTGGGTATCCATGCGGCGAACCTGCCGGAGCAAACGCTTTCAGCGCTCGGGCCTTCGGTGATCAATAACAACGCGGGCGAAATCGCGCGCATCACGACAGCCGGTACGGCCGGCGGGATTACGTTAGGTGCCAATCCGACGGCTGTGGCGGTACTTTCGCAAGAGACGGTGACGGATGCGGTGGTCACCTTCGGCGGTTCCACGCTTTCGGTGCCGCGCGTGCAGATCACGCCGGGCGCGGCTGTTTTGACACTCGGCGCCACGCCAGGGGATGGCGTCCTGACCGCTCCCGCATCTGCAGGCAACAAGCTTATCTTGGCCAATGCCAACGCGGCAGGCGGGGCACCGCTCAACGTCAACGTCGCGCTGCAAAACGACGGCGCGAACGACCTGCATTTTGAAAAGTCAGGTCCCGGCGATGTTCGCCTGCTGGGCCCGGTGGCGCACACCGGCGGCACGGCCATCAATGCGGGGATGCTGACGGTCGATGTGCCGGCGGACGTGGTGCGCGATCTGCCGAACGGCGCGATCAGCGGTAACGGCGGTCTGGTCAAAACCGGTGACGGCACGCTCGCGTTTGCGAACGTTGCGAATTCCTACGCGGGCACGACGGTCGTGAGCCGTGGTACCGTGCGCGTTCTGCACAACGCCACGTTCGGCTCGACCGCCGCACCCACGGTGGTGCAGGACGGGGCCGCGCTGGACCTCTGGGGTAGTTCGGACAACGGGTTACGTCTCGGGGGCGAGCATGTTTACGTCTCTGGCGCAGGGCCTGACGGCCAGGGCGCACTGCGCAACACCGGCACGCGAAGCCAGTTTTGGGCGTTGTCGTATGCAACGCTGCTGGGGAACCTGACCGTGTACTGCCCGCAACGGCTGGATCTCCGCGGCAATAACGCCAGCGTGACCTTTATGAATCTCAACGGGCATGGCATCACCAAAAAAGGGACCTCGCTCTTCGGTTTCACCAATACGACGGTCACCAATGACCAAGGGACTTCATTCATTGACATTCAGGATGGAGGTGTGACGCTTGAGGTGGCGGCATCCTTGTCCGGCGGAGCCGATAACGTCATGTCGGTACGTAACGGCGCGTATTTCGATTTCTATAATGTGTCAAAACCGATCGGTTGGACATTGAGCCTGGATGAGGGCTCGCGCGTGTACACCCGGCTTGGCTTCACGACGAATCTGAACAACTGGTCCGGGCCTGTCATACTCAACGGGAATGTCCGTTTTGATGGCGGTGGCGTCTGCAGCGACACTTACACCGGTGAGTTGTCTGGCACTGGGCGGCTGGTCAAGGTCGGCAATGACAACAGTATCACCTACCTGCGTAACACCAACAACAGTTGGGCCGGCGGTGCCGTGATCTCGAACGGCGTCCTGTATGCCGTCGCCCCGGCTGCGTTGCCGAACTATGCAACCGCAGTTGAGGTGGCCAATGTCGGATGTCTGGCACTACGCGTCGCGGATGCCGCCGGTACGCAACCTGGCTTTGCGTTGTCGGAAATCAATGCGCTGATCAACAACGGCACCACGTTTTCCGGTACAACAACGTCGATCGGCTTTGACACCGCTTACGAGGATCTGGTCTACACAGATATGTTGCCCCCCCAAATGGGAGTGCGTAAGTTTGGGCCGAACACGTTGACCTTGTCGGGGGAGGGAGTGAATCTCGGACCAGTCCGTGTGTACGGCGGTACGTTGGATCTGTCACCGGTCAGCCGTTATCTTGGCGACCAGAGTGTTGTGGTCGGCGAGAGTCCCTTAGCCGCAGACCCATTGGCTACTTTGGTAGTGGGCGGCACCACTCGGATCGAAACGCTGGACAAAGGATATAACGTGAGTGGTCAACCCCAAGTCTTGATCGGCGACAATGGCCGTGGTGTCCTGCGTCTCCAGGACGACGGCTTTATTGCGGGACGCTTACTGGTGGGTAATGGGGCAGCGGCTTTAGGCGTGGTGCATCAAAGTGGCGGCGTCATGCACAACACGGGAGGTATGGCCAACGATGGGCGAATCGGTATTTCCGGCTATGGGTATTACCTTTTGGCAGACGGCGTGCTGACCAACAACGGATACACACAGGTAGGGTCCGGATTAACAGGGACGGGTATCCTCGAGCAGCGGGGCGGCGTGTTGGAGTTTGGGGGCAGTTATGGCGGGACGATCGGGATCAGCCGTGGCGGGACAGGCGTGGTGCATGTGACGGGAGGTCTCTTCCGCAGCAATGCTACGCTTGAGATCGGCGATGACTCCGATAACAGTGCCAATGCCGGGTTTGCGGTTATGACGGTTTGCGGGGACGCCGTGGTCACCAACAATGGGCTGATTGAGATGGGGAACCGCAACAACATGACCGCCATCCTGAATCTGAACGGCGGTGAACTGAATGCTAAGCGTATCTGGCGCGCGAACCGTTCCAACACCGATGTGCTGGTCAACTGGAACGGCGGACTGCTGCGCGCTTTGGATCCGGACAACGTCGAACTGTTCAATGGTGGTGCCGCCGGTGTGTATCCCGATGTGACCCTTTTCGAGGGTGGCGCGTTTGTGGATATTCCGTCTTCGGGCAAGGCGCTGTTCGTCCGGACACCCTTTCGCCGTCCCTCTGGGTTCGGCGTGTTGTCGATCCCCGTCACATCGCCGGGGGCTGGCTATATTGCGGCGCCGTTTGTACGGATCGCGGGCGGTGGAGGCAAGGGCGCGACCGCGTTTGCACGGGTGGATTTAGCCAGCGGCACAGTCACTGCCATCGAGATCACGTCGCCCGGTATGGACTATGGCAGTATGCCGTCGGTCACACTGATTGGGGGCGGCGCCACGACAGTGGCAACGCTCGGTGCGCCTGTGTTGGGGGTTCCGACTTCCGGCGGACTGACCAAACTCGGTACCGGATCGCTCACCTTGGAGTCGGCCAGCACCTATCTCGGTCCGACGGAGGTGCGGGAAGGTTCCCTGCGGCTCAATCATCCCAACGCACTGTCACCGGTTGCTCCGATTTTCGTTAACGGCGGGACGCTCGATTTGTGCGGCAACACACTCTCCAATGGCAGCGTGTCGGTCACGGGCGGAAGCATCATCAATGGACGTGTCGCGACAGCGTCGCTGGTGAAGAGTGGTGAGGGCACACTCGAGATCGGTACGCCAGTCGTGCTCGGCCCATCCTGGTACCCGAAACCGTTGACGCCGGGACTCTGGGAGGGCATGCTCCGACAGAATTGGAATGTCACTTCGCTCAATCCCCGCGAAGGTCTTCAGTTGACGACGCGTGCCGCGATCGGTTCGCAGGCCGCCAACACCAGCTACGCAGGCGGCATCTGGGCCGGAGACAACCATACCTGGATCTATACCGGTTTCATCTGGAACCGCGCCGCGACCAATGAAACGTGGTCGTTCCGTGCCCGGTTCGATGACAACGTCTCGCTCGTCATCGATGGTGCACGGATACTCACGGCCGGTAACTCGGCGGTCGTGGTGGCGAATGTCACGTTGACACCTGGACCGCATGCCATCGAGATGCGTTTCGGCGACGGAGCCGGTAGCGTCGGTCCAACCGGCGAGCCTTATGGCATCGCCTACGATCCGCTGGGTCGCGCCTCGTCAAACTCGGCTGATTATCGTCAAATCATCGATCCGGGCGATGGGACGTTGCTGACGGTCGACATCCCAGACACTCGCGGTCCAGGGCTTCTGGAAAGTCTCGTCCTGCAGAACTGGAATACGACGGATACCGGCGAACCGGTCAGCCGCCAACTCACCACGCGCGCCGGTAATGGAGCCAAGACCGCCAATAGTACGTATGCAAACGGACTCTGGCGCGGTGGCAACCACACGTGGATTTACACCGGCTATCTGTGGAACCGCTCGGAGACCGACGTGACCTGGACCTGGCGCTTCACCTTTGACGACAATGTGCGCCTGATGATCGACGGCACGGTGGTTAAAGACGTGACGCTCGGTCAGGGTGTCGTTTACCAGAACCACACGTTGACCCCTGGTCCACATACGATCGAGATCCGCTTCGGAGATGGGACGGGCGATGTCGGTCCGGCCAGTGGTCTTGGCGGACTCACGTACGATCCGCTGGGACGCGGATCGACCGATGTGAACAATTACATCCTGCTGCAGGATCCTGGCGATGGCTCGTTGCTGACCACCCATGCCGACTATGTGACGGAACAATCGATCGAGCGTCCGGTTGTCCATGTGACGGGGGGCACGGTGAAGCTCAACTCTAGACCCGCACCCGGCCTGTTTGAGGGGCGGGTC
>DAOTKE010000173.1:0-5532 GCA_035449085.1 Kiritimatiellia bacterium
CCCGCGTGTGCGGCATGACAACCGAAACAATGTCACAATCCTGACACACACCCTGTCGCGAGGTTTCATGTTAGACGAACGACCGCAGTGCGGTGTACACTTCAAACCATCATGCCGAATGCTTAACGAGGAGCGCAGATGCGATTGAAACAGGGAATGGCGTGGCTGGCAGGTTGCCTGTTGGCGTTGAATGCGGCGGGGCAGCTCGGAACGGAGTTGATTCCGAACAACCAGTTGGAGCGGCTCGATGCCAAAGGCTGGCCCGAAGACTGGCCGGCGGGCAGGCAGGCGCGGATCGTGCAGGACGAGGAGGGGCGCCGCTTGGTCTGCTCCGGCCCCGGGGCCGGCGTCGGTTTTCGCATCCCGCTGAAGCCGGAGTACGGACGTCTTCGGCTCGCGATGCAGATGAAGGTCACGGACGTTGCGCAAGGCAAGGAGGGGTGGGAGACCGGTCGGCTCACGATGTCGTTCCATGATGCCCGGGGTGAGCGCATCGGCCCCTGGCCGAATGTCTTCGGCATGATCGGCACGACGGACTGGACCACATGCGAGCGCATCTATCCGATTCCGGAAGGGGCCGTCACGCTCGCGTTGTCGCCCTGCAATCTCGGTGCGTCAGGAACCGTCGAGTTCCGCAAGTTGTCGTTGACTGTCTGCCGTCTGCGCGCGCTGATCAAGGCGGACGCGCCGCTGCCGCCCGGCGCCGATGCGGAACCCGAGCCGATCGCGGACGCCTGGCGTCAGACCACCGCGACGCGTGAGCGCGTCTGCCTCAATGGCCTGTGGCGCTTCCGGCCTGTGCTGACGAATGAGGCGGACTCGGTCGTGCCGCCGCCGGGTGATTGCTGGGGCTGGTTCAAGGTGCCGGGCATGTGGCCGCACGGCGAATGGACGCCCGAGAACGGCGTGCAGCAGGTGTGGCTCGCCCCTTGGCTGGAGGAACGTGTGGGTCTGCGCGGTGTGGAGCAGGCCTGGTATATACGACGCTTCAAAATACCAGATGCCTGGAAAGGCCGTCGCCTGATGCTCACCTTCACGATGCTGCAGACACACGCGCGCGTGTTTGTGGACGGACGGGCGTGCGGCGAACTGTGGTATCCCGGAGGGGATGTGGATCTGACCGGCCATCTCATGCCGGGCCGCGAGCAGGAACTGGCGTTGCTGGTCACGGCGCGTCCGTTGACCGCCGAGCGTAATGCTTTCATGGCTCCTGACCGGATCCTGACGGACAAAGCGAGTGTCAATCACAAGGGCATCACGGGCGATTTCTTTCTCACCGCCTTGACGGCCGCAGCGCGTCTCGAAGATGTGCAGGTCATCACCTCGGTGCGTGACCGAAACGTGACGTTCGCGGCCGAGACTGCAGGAGTGGACGCGGGGCCGTGGCGGTTGCGGGCGGAGATCAGTGAACGCGGCGGGGCGGCAGTCGTGCGGCGCTTCGAATCGGACGCACTCGTGCCGGATGCGTCGGGTGTGCTTCGTTTCAGCACGGCGTGGCCTGACGCTAAGCTCTGGGACGCCGACACGCCGCAAAACCGCTACACGGTGGCGCTTTCACTGCTGGATAAGACCGGAGTGGTGGTGGACACGTTAACGCCGGTGACGTTCGGCTTCCGCGAGATCCGTATCGAGGGGCGTGACTTTCTACTCAACGGCACGCCGATCCATCTGCGCGCGCTGCACAATACGACCTCTGTCAGCGCGGCCGACAAGGCCTGCCGTTCGGCGGCGCTCGAGATGTGTCGCCGGATGTTCGAATACGGTTTCAACGCCATCATCACCGGCAATTACGATTTCTCGCCAGGTTCGGTCAGCTATCTTGACGGACTGCTCGAGGCTTGCGACGAGACCGGCATGCTGCTGGCCCTCTCGCTGCCGCACCTCAAGGATTTCGGCTACCGGTTGGACAAGCCCGAGATGGCCGAGCGTTACCGTGCGCAGACCGCCTGGCTGATCCGGCGAGTGCGTAACCATCCGTCGGTCATTCTCTACGCGATGAACCACAACGCGACCGGTTACTACGGCGACCAGAACCCGCAGAAGATTGACGGTATCTACGAGATCCCGGAGGATGAAAAATCCAAGAGCGCCTGGTGGGCGCGCAACCGCAGACAGGCCCGTATCACCGAGGCCATCGTCAAGTCGCTCGACGCCACACGTCCGGTTTACCACCATCAGTCTGGTAACCTCGGCGACATGCACACGGTGAACTGTTACCTGAACTGGGCGCCGGTACAGGAGCGCAGCGACTGGATCGAGCATTGGTCCGCGCACGGGGTCAAGCCGCTCTTTTTCGTGGAGTGGGGGTTGCCGCACATTTCGAGCTGGTCGAGTTACCGTGGCCCGCAATTCATCTGGCGCTGCGAGGCCTTCCAAAGTTTGTGGGCCGCCGAATTCGCGGCTCAGTTCTGGGGTGACGCCGCCTATCTAGACAGTGACGCGGCGGTCCGCGCGTTGGATCACGAAGAACGGCTGTGGGCGACGGGCAAGCCGTTCCGCTGGAGCACACTCAACCAGCCGTTGCGTGCGTTGCCGCAGAACTACCACGCCGTGCAGGCGCTGTTCGCCAACGACAACTGGCGCTTCCACCGGGCCCGGGGCGTGTCGGCCATGTTGCCGTGGGATCAGGGCGATTTCTGGCGGCGCATCGCTTCGACCCCCGAGGTCGAGGCCGAGATGCCGCTCAAAGGGCTCAAGTGTCCCGGCATCGTGCCGGACCGCATTCAGGCGGGCGGGCAGTATATTCAGGATCTCGGGCCGCGTGATGCCTTTCTGCCGACCGAAGTGGGCGCGGCCTTCCTGCGCTGGAACCTGCCGGACTGCGGGTTCATTGCGGGCCCGGATGAGGCCCGGACCGCTAAAGACCATCACTTTGCGCCCGGCGCAAAGGTACGCAAGAGCCTGCTGATTCTCAATGACCGCCGTCGTGAGCAGAGCGTGACGTGGACCTGGCGGTTGTGGCGCAAGGGCCAGATACTGATGGAACAGCAGGGGCAAGGACAGGTTGCCCCTGGCGGACAGGTTGCAGTCCCGGTGACGTTTGAATTCCCGAAGCGAGTCCGATCGGGAGAACGTCTGCGCTTGACCGCTGTTTTCAATTTTCAGGATGGCGTGACGCAGGTCGATGAGATTGCGCTGCACGCCGTGATGCCGACGCGCCCGCCGCAACTGTCCGCACCGGTCTGTCTGATGGATCCGCACGGCCTGACGGCGCGCCTCTTCGACCGGCTGGGCGTGCGGTATGTGCGGTTCGACGGCACGCAAGTGCCTCCACCCGGAGCGCGGGTCGTGATCGGGCGCGAGGCGCTGGATGGCGCGTCCGTGCCCTGGATGTCGCGCCTGGATGAAGGACTGCGCGTGCTGGTCTTTGAACAACGCGCGGAGGTGCTGGAGCGCGGACTCGGTTTCCGCATTGCCGAACGCGGCGCGCGCCGCCTTTTCCCGCGTGCCGCACACCCCGTGACGCGCGGGCTGGACGAGGCGGCGTTCCGCGACTGGAACGGCTCCGGCACGCTGGTGACGCCCTTCCTGACTGGGCTGCCCGCTGCGGAGACGCATGATCCGCACGGAACATGGTGCGGGTTCACCAACACGCGCGTGTGGCGCTGCGGCAGTCGCGGCACCGTGGCATCGGTGCTGATCGAGAAGCCCGCACGTGGTGATTGGCGCGCGTTGCTGGATGGTGAGTTCGACTTGCAGTACACGGCGCTGCTGGAGCATGTGCAGGGACGCGGACGCGCACTCTTTTGCCAGTTGGATGTTACGGGACGGACGGAAGACGATCCGGTGGCGGATCGGCTGGTCGTCAATCTGCTGGAATATCTGGACCGCGCACCGGAAGCGACCTCCCGTGAAACGGTTGTGCTGGGTGCCGAGGCTGATAGACTCGCGCAGCAGCTTGGCGTCGTGCATGGCAGGCCGTCCGGCGCGGGACGCCTGTTGGTGGTCAGTCCTGGCGCGTCCGCGCCGCCGCCGGATCTTTTCAAGGCCATTGAAGGCGGCTTGAACGTCGTGTGCCTGGGGCTTGCTGGCGCTGACCTGCAGGCGTGGTGTCCGGTGCCCGTGACAACGGTGCGGACGAATGCCACGTTCACGCGGATTGAACAGCGGCCGGCTGAACTGGACGGGCTTTGCAACGCCGACTGGGCGTGGCACGGGCGCATCGAGCATGATGCGCTGGTGGTGCCGGAGGAGGAGAAGGCGTCGTCGAACGGCGCGCTGCGCGTGATCCGGCACGGCAAGGGGCGCGTGGTGCTTTGGCAGGTGCCGCCGTGGCTGATTGACGAACAGGCCAAGCCGTATCTCCGAACCAGCAAACGGCGCGCGAATGCGATGGCGGCGCGGCTCTTGGCGAATCTGGGCGCGGCGTTGGACGCGCCACTCGCGGAACGCTTCGCGACGGTCGAGGAGCGGGAATGGCTGAAAAGTTACTATCTCGACACGCCCGTGGCCGACGACGATCCGTACCGCTATTACCGCTGGTGAACGCTCAAGTTATGTTGGACAGGATTACAGGATTTTCATGATTTGAGTGTTTTATCGCCGTCATGTTCATCCTGTAATCCTGGCCGGGGAGAACTAGAAGGCATACTGAGCGCTGAGCACGATGCCGCTGCCCACGCCGAGATCGGAGAAGCCTTTCGTTTCGTCGCCCGTGTCGACATAGGCCGCCACCAGCGTCAGCTTCTCGTTAACGAACCATGCGACGTGCCCGTTCCAGTAATCCGAGTTATGGATGCCGTCGCCTGCGTTCACGCCCTGCTTGTACTCAACGCCGACAGCCACGTTCTTGGCCGGCAGGATATCGATGTTGCCGAAGAAGACCGTGTCATAATCGTTGTGGCCGAGAACGCCGTTGACCACCTCGTCGGAGTACAGCACGCCACCCGAGAGTAGGATCGGGATGGGGGTCTGTGTGATCAGTTTTGTGGCGACCAGATACGCATCGAACCCGCTGTCATCCAGTCCCAAGTCTTTCGTCACGGACGCGTCAGTCGTTTTCCAGACGCCTCCGATGGCCAGTCCAGGCACCCAGACCGCGTCGCCAAAATTCTCGTCGAGAATCTTGATTTTCGCGCCGAGGTTGTGGGTGTTAATACTGTTGTCTACGCCGTTGGCGTTAATGAACCCATAGCCATAAGAGAGTTCCAGACGCTTGGCGATCGAAAAAGCGACACTGGCGGCATACCAGTCAATGTCGGCGTCGTCCAGGTTGACGTACCACGTGCCCAACTGCGGCTTGCTGAGCCATTCGCCCAGTCCGCCTTTTTCTCCTTCGGCATACGTTCCGGCTGTATAAGCCAACGGGTTAAAGGCGATACCGCCGTTACCCTGCAATCCGTTCAGCGGGACTCCCGCCTCAGCCGTCAAGGCGAGAAGTCCCGCCGTAAACACGAAGTTCGTCACCGTGCCAGTTAGTTTGTTCATCTCTTTTCTCCTTTGTTGTTGTTCGATAGTCTACTATGTCTATCGGAATGGTGGACATTAATACCAAAGTGCCTTTTAATGCGCAACAGCTTTTATAATTTTTTT
>DAOTKE010000174.1:0-5494 GCA_035449085.1 Kiritimatiellia bacterium
GGGCCATGAACCTGTTATACGGGTCGTCTATTGACGTTACGCCGCCGCACCTCATCATGGCCAAGCCTTCGGTTCATTGGTGATGATAGATCCTCGTGTGACGGATGACGACGCAATGGGACCGGTGATGAACACGACAACGCGCTTCACGACCACCTATCTGAGCTGGCCCAACGTGACGGATTCACCTCATGCGGTGCCGGAAACAACTGGCGATCGCCCCGCTTTTACCGGACCTTTCCCGGCACCTTCGGTGCGCGGGCCGCACCGTTGTACGCCCATCTTAAAAAGGGACACCACGGCGTGACGCTTTCAGCCGAGGAGTGGCAGCGCATCATCATCTGGCTCGACTCGGTCTGCCAATTTTACGGCGTCCATGAAAAGGAGGGCGGCGACACGCAGCTCGCAGGTGGTATCGCCCACCCAACCCTGGAATAAAGGCGGTGTAGGATTCCCCCGTGTCAAAGGGCGCCGATGCCGACGCGAAGGACAATGCGGGTATCACGCCAAACGTCCTGCTGCCGCGTTCCAGGCCGCCCGTCCCGAAGGCTTGGTGGAATCGGACGCCCGTACCCCCTCCTCCGGTCGGGACGGAGCCCGACCCTCCAGTTCTTTCGGCAAACCTTTGGTTTCAATGACGGAGGGACGGCCTCCGTGCCGTCCGGCACCTGCCTTCGCGCGGAATGTCGGGGCGCGGACGGCCTCGCCCGCGATGAGAGCCCGCACGCGCAACCGGGCGGCCTCGGCGAGGCGTCCCTTACGGACGCGCTCTACTTCCCGCGCAGGTCCGGGCGATGCTGAAGCACTTCCTCAACGATCCCGGTCATGCCCGCGAAATGCCAGCCGTCCAGCCTCAGTCGGCGATCATCCTTGAGCGTCAGGCGGACGATCCCTTTCTCTTCCCATCGGGTCCAGTCGGCAGACTGGATGTCATCATAACCGATCGGCTGTGCCCCCACCCCATTCCCGTGGAGTCCCGTGTCATCCGCCACAAAACGTTTTCCTGCCTTACTGCCCACCGCCGCAAACGCACAGAGGGCGAGCACCAGCGTGACAACGGCTTGCACATCCTGCGTCCGCAAGTCGCGGGCACTGTACACCGGCTGCTCCAGCGTTTTGCGCACCTGCTCAATCTGGGCCGCCCGCGCGGCGTCGCGGTCAGGCGTCGCATCAGGGATCCGCAGCTCACCCAGCTTGCGCACCAGTTTGGCCGGCGTCTTTACTCCATGTGCACGAAATGCCGCATCCAGTCGCGTTTCACGCTCCCCTTCCTCCAGTGCCAGCCACGCTTCGGCGGTCAGATTGGTCGCCAGCAACGCCGGACGCACCTGCTCCATGATCTGGTTCTGACGGGGCCAGGCCGTCCGTCCGTCGTAGAGCGACCAGATACAGATCCCCAGAAACAAAAGCCCGACGCCCGCAACACGCACGGCATATTCCCGATTCAACTTCGCCTCGGCCATCGCTCCTCCCGCTTCACCAAAATCCATATTGGCGCGAGACGATCACATACACGCCCAGCGCCAAGTTGGTCACACCATGAGCCAGCACCGGGGCCCAGACGCCGCCGGTGCGGACTGCCAGCCAACCGTAGATCACGCCGGCCAGCAGTCCAGCCGCCCAGCGGTCATGTTCCAACGCAAAGACCGCGGCAACCGTCCAGAAAGCCTGCATATCGAACGTGCTCAACGGCACGCGCCAGAAATCGCCCTGCCTGAGCCAGCGATAGAAGAAACCACGGAAAAAGAACTCTTCAATGACCGCGATGACGGCGGCCGAACCGGCCCATTTCATCAACGTCAACAGCCAGCCGGCCTGTTCCGGTGAAAAGGCCAGCGAGATATGTCCGGGCGGCAACGGCGGCACGAGGTCAGGATTAAAGTAACTGGGCAACGTCCCGGGCATCATGATCAGCCAGCGGTGGTAAAAGAGCTGAAAGCCGGGCGCGACGCGACCGGCCCACGGCGTCTCCGGCAGGATCCACAGTAGAGCCACAACCATGCCAGCGACCAGCGCCAGTGGCACATGGCGCCACCGCAGCGCGGCGTAAATGCGCCACGGTCGCAACCACAGGAAAAGCGCAGCGCACACGACCGCCTTTAACGCGTAACTCCACGGATAGACCGCGCGCGGCACCTCGCCCACGCTCTCCCATGCCTGCAGCGCGAGAATCACCGCGATCCACACCGCAAACGGCGCGACATGCCCGACCACCCACGTACCGTTCTTGTGCTGCTCACCGTTCACTCTTGCCTGCCTGCTGTTTTCGGACTAACACTTATTGGCTTCCGGCCTTTTTCCATTCGTCGAGCTGTTCCTGCGTGGGGGCCGAGATGATCTCGAACAGGTGCCACGTGCCAAACGCCCCGGCGAAAAGCAGGCGGTCGCCGCCGTGCCGGTAGATGTCAGGATGTTTCCAGAAAACGCTCTCTGCGCGTGCCGGACCTTCGGGACGGGGCACCAGCACGTAAAGGTTCTGCCCCTTGTAGGCGCGCCGCAATGCACCCACATGCAGATCCATGTTCGCCACCAGCCGCTCGCCCGTGTAGTCACGCAACAGATCGAGTCCGGCGTAACCGAGCGCAAAGACACGACCGTAGGCGGTACGCGAGGTGACGTATTCCTCGACCCCACGGCAGATTTTATCGCGCGGCTGCGCCGTGGCCGACGCAGGCACATGGCCCAGCCACAGTGTGGTCAGCCAGACAAAAAGGGCCAAGGTCACAGCCAGACGGTAGATCGGTTGCCGCAGACGCGCCAGCGCGATCATCAGCACCGCAAGGAAACAGACGTGCAACGTGGCTGAATCCCAGGCAAGGCCAAAACGTCCCAGCACCTCGGTCGTGCCGACGAACATCAAGGCAAAAGAGATCAGAATGACCGTGGCCGCATGCGGACCGGCACCAGTCTCGGAACGCTGGGCGTCGCATAGCCACGTCATGATCAGCGCGGGCAGCAGCACCGCACCCGGCAACAGCACAGCCAATGTAAAGCTGACCGGATTCGCCACCAAGACATGCAGCGAACGCAGGAAAAAGAGGGCATCGCCCAAAATCAGGCGGTTCATCAACAACCAGACCCCGGTCGTATAGAGCAGCGGCAGACAGCCGAGCAAAACCCACGCCTTCACGCGTTGCCGTGACTCGCGGTCACCGCAGGCCATCAGCGGCACCAGCGCCACGGCGACACCAGCGGGCGCGAAAAAGGGGAAGCCGCACAGCATGAGGAAAGAACCCGCCGCACCGGTCGCCACCACATCGCGCAGTCGGCGGAAGGCGGCCCAGTCGGCCAGCGAGGATGCCGCCAGCAACACGAGACCGGCAGTGAGCGGTGTCGTGAGTTGCAAGGCCTGCGGCTGGCGCGCCACGACCACCATACCGGCGATCGCGGCCTGGGCCAGCACGATGCGCCACCCCGAATGACCGGAGGCCTTGACCGCCTCGCGCACGGTCCAGAACGCAAAGAGCCATGCCACAAAAAAGGCCGTCCAACCGGCCAGCGGTTCCGGCAAGAGCCACGCGAACGGCAGATAGACCAGAACCGGCAACGGGGCCGACCAGCACGAGCCGAAGAGCGCCTGGCGCCCCTGCGTCGTGCCCGCCAGCAATTCACGACAGATGCCAGCCACCTGCATGCCGGGCTCCCACGAGCCGTCGTGCAGGCTCGCAAACGCCAACAGCACGACAGCCAGCACCACGGGCGTCACGAACCCCGTCAGCATGCGAACCCTGCGATAACTTGTCCGATCTTCAGCATTCATTCCGATCGCCTACCAACAACCTCTTGCTGTTGCCTTTCGCCTTCCGCTCATTACCTATCACCTCTTACCTATAACCTATTAATGACTGCCGCTCTTCACCAGCCCGTGCTGCGTCTTCTCCCATACGAATGGATCACGGAAAAACTGGAGGAACGCGCGCCAGCCGCTGTAGCTCATCATCAGCCAATACACCGGCGTGAGCAGTGCCCACACCATCAGATCGTCGTTCTTGCGTTTACAGCAACCCAGCAGGTTAATGTAGATGAAGACGAAATTGCCGAGGAAGAGGCAGGCCGCGCCAGCCGCAAAGACCGGCCCCGGGAACAGGTGCGAGACCCCTTCGGGCCGGAAGACGAACCAGACCAGTGCCATCACCCAAAAGATCGGGTTGATCAGCACCGAGAAGGGCCCGCCGCCGACCAGCAACTGATAGTGCAGAAAATTGACGATCCCCAATTCACGCGCCAGTTTCCACGGCTGGCGCATGTGCACGAACCAGGTCTGAATGTACCCCTTCTGCCAGCGTGTCCGCTGCTTGATCCAGAAAGGCACGACGCTGCACGCCTCTTCCCATGTCGTGGTCTCCAGCATGCGCGTGGCATATCCGGCACGACCCAGGCGCACGCCGAGATCGCAATCTTCCGTGACGTTGTAGGCATCCCACCCCATCAGATCGCGCAGGACCTTTGTCTTGAAGTGGTTGGAGGTGCCCCCCAGCGGGATCACGGCACCCATCGCGGCCAGGCCCGGCAATTGCAAGTCAAACCACGCCGAATATTCGGCCGTGAACCAGCGCGTCAGTACATTCTGTCGCGGATTGTAGTAGTTCAGGCGCGACTGCACACAGACCACATTCTCAGGCGATGCCTCAAAAGCCAACACCGCCTTCTTGAGCTGATCCTTCTCCGGCAGATCCTCGGCGTCATAGATCACCAGGTATTGGCCGCGCGCCAGATGAAGGCCGATGTTACAGGCCTTGGGCTTGGTACGCGGGAAAGAGGGCGGGATTTCGGTCACCCGGAAACCGGGCGGCATCGTCAGGGCGCGCGCGGCATTGAGCGTCAGATCGTCATCCGCCTCCAGCAGGATCTGCACGTCCATTTTGTCCGCCGGATAGTCCATGGCCGACAGTGCGGCCACCATCTGCGGGAGCGTTTCCGGCTCCTTGTACATCGGCACCAGAATCGAGTAGACCGGCCACTCGCGCGGTTCAACGCCCGCGATCTCCTCCGGAGAGAAGCGCAGGATGGACGACGGCGAGAGTGAGGCGCGGATCACCGCAAACTTATACAACGTGCTGACCACGTAAAAGAGCGTACAGAGTCCGATCAGTACCTGCGCGGTCCGCAGCGGCGTCAGGGCGAACGCTATGATCGTCCCCAGCACAAGACCGATCATCACCCCCTTCTGCAAGCGCGTCATCGGCTGCGACGCACTCCATTCCGGATGGCGGCGAGACAACTCAAGCGGATCCACCTCCGCCGCGCATTTCACAGCATCCCCCACCTGTTGTGCGTCCCCAGTGTCCATTGTCTGCATTTCCCTTAATATCGCATTAAGTTTTTCGTTGGCCAGTGTAACATGACGGCGCTGTCCTGACTAGATACGATTCTGTGTGATTCAGCTTTTTCAGCGCCATGCGCCGTGCTCTTCTTCCAACCGCGCACACCCCACATCGTTACAGCGGTTCCAAATCAAGAATTCTTCGAGTTGCGAGGCTGCTGGATAGCGCGA
>DAOTKE010000175.1:0-5352 GCA_035449085.1 Kiritimatiellia bacterium
TGGCCGCGCGGCCGCCGTTGTTTGTGAAAGTTCTTGGACACTCGACGCTCGACCCCCGACGCTCGGGGATAGTTGCCGATTGGCGATTGGAGATTGGCGATTGGCGATTGGCGATTGGCGATTGCCTCTTCCCTCTTCCTTCTTCCCTGTCACCTTCCCCCGCAGGCCCGCGACGGGCGGCGGGGGCGGCGGAACGACCTTCGGCAGCCGGTGCTCGCCCCAGAGCGCGGCGATGCGGTCGGACGCCGCCAGCGCCGCGGCCGGATCGCGCAGCGCCTTCTGGCGTCCCGCGACCGCACGGTAATGTGCGGCGGCCTCGGGGAAGTCCGCCGCGACCTTGTAGGGCCGCCGGCCGGCGACGGCCCGCACGCCCTGGCCGGCCTCGCACAGGTCCACGGCTTCGCCCGCGCTCTCGTTCACCTGCACGCTGCCCTGGAACACGAAGACGTCCGACACGCCGTCGGAGACCGTGACGCCGAAGACCGTGCCGAGGTCCCAAAGCTCCAGTTCCTGCGTCTGGACGGTGAAGCCGACGGCGTGCGGCGGCACATCGGCCAGCAGCCGTCCCGATTCCAGCCGCACCTGCATCGCGTCGCACACCTCCAGCGACGACGGCCCCAGCAGGCGCAGCTCGACGCCTGAAGGCAAACGGGCTACGACCAGCCCGGCGTCCAGACGGACGATTCCGGGCAGGCTATGCGGCAGGCTCAGCCCGACAGCATGATGCTGCGCCAAACACACAATGGCCGAACTCTTCGAAGTCGTATAACGTGCGCTCTTGTCGTTGCCGTGCAAGCCGCGCGTCGTCAGCCGCAAAACGCCGCCCGCCAGCGCGACTGCCGCCGCCGCCGCGATGGCTGCACGGTAGTTTATCGACTTTCGATGCGTCGGTGCATGTGGCACCGTTGCGCTCTTGTTGACGGGGCGATGCGGCGGCGCGACACGCCCACATTCATTTTCCACACACACTTCGCTCGAATCGATACTCTGTTTAAGGTGCCATCCCACCAGCACATCGGTGTCAACCTGTTCACGGTACAGCGTGATCAGGTCCGGATATTCTCGCAACAACGCCGCAAAACGTTCACGTTCCGTTTGATCAGCATCGCCATCGATAATACGACCGACCAGCGCCATGAACTCTTCACGGGGGGGGATCATGGATGTACCTCCCGATTCATGGCCTGTTTCAGGCATGCCGCCAACGCGCGGCGGATACGGGTCAACATCATCGACATGGCGGCATCGCTGCAGGCAAACTTCCTGGCGATCTGTTGTACCGCCCAGTTCATGTGGTAGCGGTACTTGATGACGGCGCGTTGCGTGGGCGTCAGCTTTTCCAGACACCCGTCCAGCAGCTTCAAGCGATCATGCAAATCATCATGATGTCCGGCATCGACTTCCGCAAGCCGCATGACCATATCTTCATCGAATACCAGACGTTCGCGTGATTTTTTCTTAAGGTGGGTCAAAACCCGGTAGTAAGCGATACTTTTAGCCCATGGCAGAAAAGGCCGCGTGGGGTCATAACGTGCGGCTTCGCGCCAAAGGACAAGATTCGTCTCCTGCAGTACGTCGCGCGCCTCGTCGCGACCACCTAAAAGGTAAGCGACGTACGCATGCAGATCGCACTGCGCACTGGTCAACAGTACGACAAAGGATTCATCCACACTGTTTATCGCGGTTTTGTCCATTTCCGCCCCGACCTCTTGTAACCCATATTGGCCGAGAAGCGCGAAATCCAACAGGAAATTTTTGACTTTTTTACGAGAAGCGCATACGCGCTTCAAACGGAAACGCATTCTCGACGTGTCGGATCAGCGGTTCGCCCTCTTCCGGCTGGCCCAACACCTCGACCACATCGAAACGGAAATAAAGCTGCGGGTAGCCGGCCTTGCGCACATAGGCCGCCGCCGCACGGTTCAGCGCATGGCGCTTACGGGCGTTCACCGCAGACAACGGCCGGCCGAAATCTTCGCGCCGGCGCGTCTTGACCTCGACGAACACAAGCGTGTCGCCGCGCCGCGCCACCAGATCGATCTCGTCATGACGGTCCGGACGCACATTCTGCCCGATGACCGCATAGCCGGACGCCTTGAGAAACGCCGCCGCGCGCGCCTCGCCCCAGGCACCCACCACCGCCGAGCGCGGCGGCTTGTTCCGCTCGCCGCCGCGTCCTGTCACGATCTGGAGGAGTCTCGCGAACACGGGTATTCAAGAGCACTAGCGCGTCGCCGCGCGCGCGCGCCCCGCCTCGAACGCCTTGAGGTTCATATCGACCAGCTTGGCCGGGATGCGCTCCTGCATCGCCTGGTGCCACAGCTCGGCGCTGAAGGGCGTCAGGACAGACAGCGCGCCGGCCAGCACCATGTTCATCGTGCGGGTGTTGCCCACCTCCTTGGCGACGGTCAGCGCGTCAACATACAGCGCCGACGGATATTCTGCGCGCAGACGCTCATCCAGATCTGTCACCGCAGCCTGCTGGCCGCTCGAGACCGTGACCGGCGTCATGTTCATGTCGTTGATCAGCACCTTGCCGCCCGGCGCGAGCAGATGCCGCCAGCGCAGGGCTTCCAGCCGCTCGAAAGAAACCAGCAGATCGCTGGCGCCGTCCGGGATGATCGGCGCGTACACCTTCTCGCCGAAACGCACCTGGCTGATCACGCTGCCGCCGCGCTGCGCCATGCCGTGGATCTCGCTCTTCTTCACATCCAGTCCGGCCAGCGCCGCCGTCTTCGCCAGGATATCGCTGGTGAGAAGAATGCCCTGCCCGCCCACGCCCACCAAAGAAACATTCATCGTCTTCATGTCCGTCAACTCCTTACGCGCTAGCGGATTTTGGTGATCGCACCGAATTTGCACGTCTGCCTGCACATGGTGCATCCCGAGCACTGCACGGGATCGATGCGCGACTTAAACCGTTTGCCGTCCGGCGTCGGCTCGCCGCGCTCGATCGCGGGGCAGCCCAGCTTGAAGCAGGCGCCGCAGGCCTTGCATTTCACCGGATCCACCTCGCACGCGCCGGCGTTCATCAGTTTGGCGGCGATGCGGCAGGGCCCGCCCGCGATCACGACGGACGGCTCGGGGGCGTCCAGCTCCTCCTTGAGCACGCGCTCCAGGGCGGCCAGGTCATACGCATCCACGCGCGCGACACGCTTGAAGCCCATCGCCTTGGCCAGCTCGGCAATGTCCGTGACCGGCGCGGGATCGCCGCACAGGGTGCGTCCGGAGCCCGGATTCTCCTGGTGGCCGGTCATGCCGGTGATGCGGTTGTCGAGCACGATCGTGGTGATCGTGCCGCCGTTGTAGAGCACATTCAGGATGCCGGTCATGCCGGAGTGGAAAAAGGTCGAGTCGCCGATCACCGCGCAGAGGCGTCCGGTTTTGCCGGCCTTCTCCATTCCGAAGGCATTGCCGATGCAGGCGCCCATGCAGATCGTGGTGTCCATCGCGCTGAGCGGAGGGAACGCGCCCAGCGTGTAGCATCCGATATCACCTGTAACCGTCGCGCCCAGTTTGGCCAGGGTATAGAAGACCGCGCGGTGGCTGCACCCGGAGCAGAGCACCGGCGGACGCGTCGGCAGGCCGGCGTCCGCACGCTTGACCGCGGGCACCTCGACATCGCCGAGCAGCTCCTTGCGCAGCGCGGTCAGGCGCATCGGGTTCATCTCCAGCATGTTCAGCTCGGTCTCGTGCTCCACCACCTGGATGCCGAGTGCCCGCACCTGCTCTTCGAGGAACGGGTCCAGCTCCTCGATCACCAGCACGCGCGCCACGCCCGCCGCGAAGGTCTTGACCAACTCGTTCGGCAGCGGGTTGGTGAAACCCAGCTTCAGCACGCTGAACTCAGGGAAGACCTCTTTCACATACTGGTACGTCACACCGGAGGTGATGATGCCGAGCCGGTCATCGCCGCGCTCGACGCGGTTGAACGGCGTTTCGCAGGCGAACGCGCGCATCGCGGCGGTGCGTTCCTGCGCCTTCAGGCGTTGGGGACGCGCGAACATGGGCACCGGGATGTAGCGCCGGATGTCCTTGACGTACGTTTTACGTTCCGGTTTCCCCGGGCCGAAACCGTCCCCCACATCCACGACCGTGGAGGTGTGCGACGTGCGGGTCGAGAGCCGCACAAAGGCCGGCACCTGGAACCGCTCCGAGACCCCGAACGCGGCCTGCACCATGTCAAAGGTTTCCTGACTGTCGGCCGGCTCGAAGAGCGCGGCGCGCGCGAACTTGACCAGGTTGCGGGAATCCTGCTCGTTCTGAGAGCTGTGCATGCCGGGGTCGTCGGCCGTGACCACAACCAGTCCGCCGTTCGCGCCGACATACGTGTAGGTCATCAGCGGATCCATCGCCACATTGAGGCCCACGTGCTTCATGGCGGTCAGCGCGCGTGCGCCGGCGATCGAGGCGCCGATGGCGACCTCCATCGAGACCTTTTCGTTCACCCCCCACTCGCAATAGATCGTATCCTTGAACTTCGCCACATTCTCAAGAATCTCGGTGCTGGGGGTTCCGGGATAAGCCGACGCCACGGCGCAGCCCGCCTTACAGGCCGCCCATGCGACCGCCTCATTCGCTGACAACAAAACCTTACGGCTCATCTCTTCGTCGCTCCTTCTCCACAGGTTCGAGGAATCCACAAAAACACCGGCAAAAACCGAAAGCCTCACCCGACGTATCCCCCTCAACTCTCCAATGGCTTTCGTGGCGCGGAATTGTCCCACGCCCCCCCCCCATCGTCAACCCAAAAGCCTGACAGACTCCGGATGTAAAACGGCGCGAGCGGGTGAATCATGGCATTCCAAAGGGCACGCGGTTGTTTGTGAAGCTCCATTTTAGGGGCATTCGTCCACCTCGCCATGGACACATTGCTCTGCCCACTGCACAGCCACACTTCACCGGCCCAGACATCTGAGGCCCTCTGCACGTTCTTTTCGCCCACCGCGACCCACTCGCGCCATTCGCGCGACACGGCGAGCGGTGCAAGACGCACGATCCATGGACCCTTGATAACACTGCAACACCCGTGAAGACCCAACCAGACTTGGTGATTGTCATCATTTCAGGATTCCTTATTCGTTACGCTTATGTTTGCACAGACGGCATAGAAAAAGAAAAACCCCAATAAAACTCGCGTTTTACTGGGGCAAGAAACTGGGGCGAAAAACGGGACTCGAACCCGCGACCCGCAGATCCACAATCTGCTGCTCTAACCAACTGAGCTATTTTCGCCATTCGAAAAACGCGTTTACGATAGCAGACGTGCACACGATATGCAAGCGTGAACCAGGGTGCGCAGCGGTTCCAAATCAAGGGGGTCGAGATGCTGGGAAGCGCGAGGGGGGAGGG
>DAOTKE010000176.1:0-3157 GCA_035449085.1 Kiritimatiellia bacterium
TTTTTTTACCCTCCAACAACAGGTTCATGGCCCGGTCGATTTTCTTGTGGAGAATATAGGCGTGGGGCGTCATGCCGGTGACGGAGTGAAAGATCCGTTTGAAGCTCGAGAGCGACAAGCCGGCTTCGCAGGCGAGGCGTTCGACAGGCGGGGAGTCGCCGGCGTGCGTCTCCAGCCACATGATCACTTTGCGCACGCGCAGTTGGTAGGCGGGCGCGGTCTCGGGCACGTTGCGGTCGAGCAGTTCAAACAGAATGTGCTGCAGACCGGTCCGCAGCATCGCGGTGCGGATGGGCGATGGCGGACGGTCGGCGACCGCGAAGAGCCGATTGATGCGATGCGGGAAGTCGGACGGCCATTTCGAGTAGAGATTCGCGGGGCGGCGGAGCATCTCCAGGACCGGCTGCGCCTCGTCGTTTGACAGGCCCAGCCAAGAGGAAAACCGTCGGCCTTCCGGCAGCAGCAACTGGACCCAGGCTTTTTTGCACGGATAGGAGGGCTGGCCCGAAGACCCGTGGCGGGTGTCCGGCGGAATGATGGTGCCCTCGCCGCCGAACAGGGTGAACTCCCGGTCCAGCAGGTTGTAAGGCTGAAACCCGCTCTCGACAAAGGCCAGCTCAACCACGCCGAAATGACAGTGTTCTTGAAGTGGCGGATAGGCATGGCGGTACAGGGCTTGGCCGAGCACCACGCACTCCGGCACCCCCGCCGCGCGCAGGTCGACTGCGCGCCTGTCGGGGCGCTCGACGTAATAGGAGATCAGATCGGAGTAGGGAACGGTATTCATCGCGTGACAGGTTCACCGGTCAGGCGGGCGATGCGCGCGATGGCGGCCTGCTCATCGTACGCGGCGCGGATGACGTTGGCTTGCGCTTGGGTGAGGGCGACTTGCGCGTCGGTTCGTTCGATCGAAGAGGAGATGCCGACACGGTACTGTTCGTTGACGATGGCGAGGTTGTCTTCCGCCTGCCTTTGGATCAGGCGCGCGATATCGGCGCGTTTACGCGCGCTTTCGCGTTCGGCCACGGCTGTGACCAGGTTGAGGGAAAGGGTCTGCTCGGCCTCGGCGACCGCTGCGCGAGCGCGGCGGAGCTGCGTGACGGCCTCGTCGATGCGCGCGGTCTTGCGGTGTCCGTCGAAGAGATTCTGCGCGGTGCGCAGGGCGCCAGAGAGGTTCCAGACGAACGGGAAGCCGCGTCCGGAAAGGTCGGCGTCGGCGCCGAGCGAGAACTCGGGGTAGAGATCGGCGATCGTCTGATCCACATACGCCGAGGCCGCGCGCTCGCGGGCGCGCAGCACGGCCAGCGACGGCGCGTTGAAGCGGGCGTCGGCGAGCAGGGCGTCCGGATGACGACGCGCGTAAGGCAGCTCACCCGGCTCGATCCGGTAATCCGGGTTTTCGGCGAGTCCCAGCGCCCGGTTGAGCTGGGCGTGGGCCACGACGAGGTTGTTGCTGGCCGTGACGGCCTCGAGCCGCGCGTTGCCCCAGTCAACCTCCGCCTTGGTCACGTCGTATTGGCGGCGGGTCCCGACCTCCGTCATGATGCGCGCCTCTTCGAGGTGCTGCGCGTACTGGCGTTCGCTCTCGACGGCGACGCGCATCAGATGCACGCTGCGGTGGCATTCAAAAAAGGCGGCGCGCACCGCATACACCGTTTCGAGTTCGGTGTCGAGCAGGTTCTGTTCTGCGGCGATGAGATCTTCAATGCCCTGACGTTCAGCGGCGTCGAGCCGTCCGAAATCGTAGAGCAGCAGGTCGAGCCCCACGCCGGCGCTCCAAGTGCCGCGCGCCTCAGAAGAGGTGGAGCGTCCCCACGTGTTCTGCGTGCTGCGATTGTAGGCGGCGCTGGCGGCAAGCTGCGGCAGGCGGCCCGCGTGTGTCATGCGGAGCTGCATGCGGGCGGATTCGACGGCTTGGCGCGCGCTGAGCAGGGCAGGGTGATGCTCAAGCGCAAGACGTTCAAGTTCGGGCAAGGAGAATGATCGCTCGGCGCTGAGGCCGATTTGCGCCGCAGTGACGCTGGTTTCTCCGGGCAACCGATCTGCGCTGGATTGGGCGTGACGCGCGCGGTTCACCGTCTTGCAGCCAATAACAAGAAAAATCGAAAGGATGAGAAGGTGGCGCAGGATATTCATGAAGGGGAATCGTTCGTGCCTCAATAGGCGGTCGCGGAAAGATTGTCGTACAGGGTGCCATCATCCGATGCGGCGATGCGGTCAAGCCCGGCATACACGCCCCAGATCACTTCGGGATCCAGTGTCTCGGCGTAGGAAGCAAAGCTCAGGCTCAGGTCGAATGCCTCACGGGTGACCGCATATTCGGCACCGCACGCGTAATCGCAGATGCAGGGCCGACGGCCGTTGCAGCCGCAGGGGCAGAAGCAGTCATCGGTTCCGGTGTCGGTATAGGCCACATCCGGCGCCGCATCCTCAGCCGTGTTTTCCGGCTGGGTTGCGGGTGCGGGCACGGGTTGCGGCAGCAACGGCTCGGTGGTGGAGACCGGTGCGGCTTGCGGGGTAACATTGGGCGGCGCGGCGGGCGCATTGTCCGGCTGTTCCTCATAGACCACCGTGGTCTGCGTGGCGGGTTGCGTGACGTACACCGTTTCGGTTCGCGTCACGACCGGCACGGGATCGTAGAGGTAAACGGTCCGGTAGACCGGCCACGGGTTCCAGATATAGGAGACGCCGCCGTACCAGCCGGAACGCCAGCCGCCATAATAGAGGCTGCTGAAGCCCCAGCCGCCGCAGACCCAGCTATCGTAGTACGGTGTGACGTAAACCGGGGTGCTGTTCCAAATCGAAAGGCCGTAACGGTGGTTGCTCCAAGCGAAACTGAAGCCACTGGCGGGATAGTAGACCGGGCCGTACCAGGCGGGGCCATGCCAGCCGGGCGTGTACCAACCGGAGCCGATCGCCAGGTTCAGGTAGAAGCTGGAGTGGCGGCGGTGGACATCGTGGCGATGATAAGTGCGAGGGGGGGGCAGGGGATGATAGACGGGGCGACGGAGCGGGCCCGCTGGCCGTGCCGTAACATGCCGGGGCGGCGGCGTGTAGACCGAGTAGCGTCCGTCGTGATAGCGGCTGCTGGAGATGCGCGGAGCCGCTATGCGCGGCTTGACACGCTCGGGCACGCTGCGGCGCGCGTTCGACAACG
>DAOTKE010000176.1:3257-5325 GCA_035449085.1 Kiritimatiellia bacterium
GCCGCTATGCGCGGCTTGACACGCTCGGGCACGCTGCGGCGCGCGTTCGACAACGAGGTGTCGCGCGTCGAGAGACGCCCGGCGTCGGAACGAAGCGAGGCCGGAGCGTACGCCAGGCGGCTGTCGGCGGTGCCGCGCGGGCGCAGGGCGTTGGAGGTGCCGCCGTGGCTCAGTGCGGCGGTGCCGCGTGTGGCGGCTTGAATCTGCGAACGCTCGTCAGGACGCGTGAGACGTGTGGCCGCCGTGCGCTCGGCCGTGGAGGGCAGGCGGCTGATGGCGTCGCGATCGAGGCGCGTCGCAGCCGTGCGCGCGGTGGTCGGCCGTTCGGTGGCCGCCGTTCGGGGCGAAGGTTCGCGGCTCGTGACGGGCGGTGTCGCGCGGCTTGAACCGGACGCGGGCGTGCGCGCCGCACTGATTTCGGGACGTGTCCGGCCGGGCGCGGCCGGCTCGGAGCGCGTGATGGACGGGGCCGTGCGGCTGACGGTGGGCGCGCGCGGGGTGGCGGCCGACGGCGCGGCCGGCTCGGAGCGCGTGATGGACGGGGCCGTGCGGCTGCCTGTGTCGGGCGCGCGTGTGACGGCGGTGCGCGTCTGGGGCGATGGGGCCGCGCTAGGCGTGCTGGCAGGGCGCGGCTGCATGACCACCGGACGCGGCGCAGCCTGGCGCGTCACCGCAGGTGCGGAAGGCGCGCGCGTGACGGAAGGTTGCGGCGGGCTGACGCGCGATGGCGCCGACTGAACGCGCGGTGCAACCGGCGCCGCCGAGGAGCGGCTGGCGGGGGCCGGCTGTCCGAAAGAAGACCGCGTAGAGGCGGGTTGCGATGTGCCGCGCGCGGTAAGACCACTTTCACGGGTGCTCGACTGACTGGCCGACGAACTGCGGCCGCTGAACGGACTGCTGCGCTCGCGGGCGGCAGAGCCCAATACCGCAAAAACGGCGGCGGCTGCCAAGGTGGCACGTTTCAGATTGTTCATGGAGTCCCCCTTCCTACCACATGGGTGAACGATTCATCACCGTGTCCGCGAGTGTAGACACTCGGAACCGGAACGTCAAGCGATCCATCCTCGGTCCCGACGGTTTCGCTGTCAGCCGGATAAACGGCACGGTGCCCGCCCCTATTGCCGACGTAAACAATTTTTTAAAACATCTGTTTAACCGTATTGCCGAAGCCGCGCCACGTGGTGGGACATAATGGCCCGTTTGTGGCTCAGTGCGACAGGTGAAGTGTGACAAGACGCTTGTGAGTGTGTCTCAGTCAGGCCGTCAAGGGCTGATTAAAAAACACATAACATATTGTTTTTAAACGCATTATGTCTTTATGTCCCGAAAGTGTTCGGGAAGGATGGCATGTCACCTGCTTAGTAAACGGGCGTCCGTCGAATACGTGACAGCGAGAACCTTGGCGGACGGAATGGAGCTGAAAACATGGCAAAAGTTTTAGGTATCGATTTGGGAACGACCAACTCCTGCATGTCCGTCATGGAGGGCGGCGAGCCTGTGGTGATCCCGAATGCGGAGGGCTTGCGCACGACGCCGTCGATCGTGGCCTTCACCAAGAGCGGCGAGCGCCTGGTGGGCCAGGCGGCCAAACGGCAGGCGGTGACCAATCCCAAGAACACGGTCTATTCGATCAAGCGGTTCATGGGTCGCCGGTACGACGAGATGACGAACGAAATCTCGATGGTGCCGTACGACGTTGTGCGCGCCGCCAACGGCGACGCCCATGTGAAGATCGTCGACAAGACCTATTCGCCGCCGGAAATCTCGGCGATGATCCTGCAGAAGCTGAAGGCCGACGCCGAAGCCTATCTGGGAACCCCGATCACGCAGGCCGTCATCACGGTGCCGGCGTACTTCAACGACAGTCAGCGTCAGGCCACCAAGGACGCGGGGCGCATCGCGGGGCTTGAGGTGCTGCGCATCATCAACGAGCCGACGGCCGCCTCGCTGGCGTATGGCCTGGACAAGAAAAAGGACGAGAAGATCGCGGTCTACGATTTCGGCGGCGGCACCTTCGATATCTCGGTGCTCGACATCGGCGACGGCGTGTTCGAGGTGAAGGCCACCA
>DAOTKE010000177.1:0-5299 GCA_035449085.1 Kiritimatiellia bacterium
TTGCTGAAAACCGCCCTGTCGGTGGCACCTGGCAAGATCCCGTTCTGCCAATTCAGCGGATCAGACCAGTTACCCGATCCCTCTGCCTGCCACGCTCGGTCAGCCGCATACGTGCTGCTGCTGAACAACGCCATCGTCACAATCAACCACACAGGTGACATTTTCATAGCAGTTTCGCCTTTCGAATGTGCCGGGAGCTGGTTGCCCTCTTAAAGACAGATACAATCTATCGAAATTGAGTAAGGATTGCAACCCGTGAAGTGTAAGGTGAAAAAAGTGAAAAATTGAGGCAACCGGTGAGTGGCGGGGCCGTCCGGGTTTACATTGCGTCCGATCAATCAGGCTTCGGGATCCAGAAACGTTCGGCGATCGCGGCGGCTGCACGGGCTGAGGCGTTTCCGGCACCCAGCAGGGCGATTGTCCCATCGAGCGCTGCCAGTGTCTGCGCACGTGCAGTGGGATCGGCCAGATAGCGCTCGAGCTGGTCGGCCAGCCGTTGCGGCGTAAAGCCGTCCTGCAGGAGCTCAGGCATCACCTCACGGCCGGCGATGATGTTGGCGAGACCCAGGTGCTTGACCCCCTTAATGAGCCAGCGCGCGGCCCAATACGTCACACGGCTGGCCGTGTAGACCAGCACGGTGGGACAGCGCATCAGGCAGGCCTCCAGCGTGGCGGTGCCGGAGGCGACCGCCGCGGCATGCGCCTGGAGCATCACGTGGCGCGCCTGGCCATCGACAAAGGCAAGGTGCGTGGGCCGGACTCGGGCGCGGGCGGCGACCGCTTCGCCGAGCGTGCGCATGGCCGGGGTGGGCGCGGGGATGATGAACGCGCAATCGCCGTTCAGACGCTCCTCAAGCAGGGCGGCGGCTTCCAGCAGGCGCGGCAGGATGCGCGTGATCTCGCTGGCGCGGCTGCCCGGCAGCAACGCGATGCGGTGCGTGCCGTGCCACGGGAGCGCGGGCGGAGGCTCGGCACGCGTTTCGGCGGCACGGTCGACCAGCGGGTGACCGGTGAAGCGCACGTCAAGCGATGTCTGCTTGAAGAGATCGGGCTCGAACGGCAGGATGCAGAGCAACTGGTCGAGCATGCGCGCGAGTTTCGGGATGCGCCCGCGATGCCAGGCCCAGACCTGCGGGCAGATGTAGTGGGCCGCCCGGATGCCGCGCTCGTGCGCAAAACGGGCGAGGCGCAGATTCATGCCGGGATAGTCCACCGTGAGCACGAGGTCAGGTTTCCAGGCAAGGATCTCACGCTTCATGTGCCGCATCATGCCCAGCAGGAACGGCAGGTTGCGCAAGACCGGTGTGATGCCCATGATCGCGATGCGGTCGGTGTGGTAAAGCAGCTCGGCCCCCTCAGCACGCATGGCGTCGCCACCGAAGCCGCGGAACATAAGCGGCCGGTCCGTGGCGGCCCGCAGGGCGCGCATCAGGGCGGCGGCGTGTATGTCGCCACTGGCCTCGCCGGCACAGATCATGATTTTCAAGGGATGATTCATACGGGCCTGAGCGGTGCGGGCGGCAGGCCGGAGTCGAGGCCGACCATCGCGAGGTTCATGCGGTTGGCGGCGGCGATCACGGCCGGACGGTCAAGCAGCACCAGGCGGCCGGCCTGAAAGGCGAGCGCCGAGACCCCGGCGCGACGCAGCACGGCGATAGTTTTCGCGCCGATCACGGGGATGTCGAAGCGCATGTCGTGGCCCTCCTTGGCGACCTTGACCACCACAGCGCCGCGTCCTCCCAGCTTGCCGCCGCGGCGGATCGCCTGATTGGTGCCCTCGAAGGCTTCGACGGCCAGCACCATGCCATCCTTCACGAGCAGCGTCTGGCCGATATCCAGACCGCAGATCTCGCACGCGACCCGATGCCCGAAGGCGATGTCCCGCGCCTCGCGCCCGTCCGGTGCGCGGCGGGTGAGCACCCCCACGCCGGGAATGTGATCGTCCATGTAGCAGGAGGCCGGCAGCACGCGGATGCCGATACGTTCCATCTCGGTCGCAATCCGGCCGAAGATCGTGTGCGCGTTCTTGGCGGGCAGCTCCTTGAGCCAGGTGCGCGCGAGCGTGTCGAAGCGCGTGCGGAAGAGCGCGAGCGGGGTGATGCCGCCGGCCATGACACCGTGAGAGAAGTTCATGCGCGCGGCCCATTCGAAGATACGCTGCACTTCGCCCACGCCGAACCACACGTACTCGTCCGCCAGCGCGACGGTGGCACGCTCAGTCGAACCGCGCAGCGCCAGCATGGTGATACGGGGCACGCCGGCTTTGCGCGCACCGGCGGCCAGACAGGCGGGATAGGTTCCGCCGCCTGCCACAATCAGGAGATGGCGGATGGGTTCGGAAGTCGTCATCACGCGCAAATTATACCGGATGCGGAAAGGGAGAGAAAAGGAGAAAGCGAGGATGAACCGATGGCTTGCCGCAAGGAGTCTGAATGTGGTTCAATACGACGCATCACACGAGTGCCGTTTTTCGGCGGCACGAACGTCACAAGAAGGATCTAAATCGATGGCCAGCAACACATATGAGATGACCGGAACGGTCAAAACTATTTTCGAGCCCATGACTTTTGCCAGCGGCTTCACAAAGCGTGAGTTTCTTCTGGCGATGGAGGACGATTATCCTCAGGATGTCAAATTCACCTGCATCAAGGAGCGGGCCGCGCAGCTGGACAACGTGGCTCCGGGCGAGCGGGTCAGCGTCGCCTTCCGCATCCGCTGCCGTGAGTGGCAGGGTAAGTATTTCACGGACCTGGAGGCCTTCCGCATCGACAAGAAGGACGCCGACGGCACGACGATCGAATACGAGGGCGGCGCTGGCGTCGAGCCGATGGATGACCCGACGCCGTTCTGAGACCGGAGGCCGGATGAGTGAGACGCCCAAAACGTTGCGCGAACTGATCGTTCTGGGCGACGCGTATCTGCGTAAACATGGCGTCTCTGACGCCCGCACGGTGTGCGAGTGGCTTGCGGCGCGCCTTTTCAATTGCGGACGGCTGGAACTGTACCGGCATCTGGATGCGGTGCCGCAGGCACGCATTGTGGACGCGTTGCGTCGCGGGCTGAAACGCGTGGCGGACGGCGAGCCGGTGCAGTATGTGTTGGGCCGGTGGGATTTTCGCGATCTGACGCTGAAAGTCGACCGGCGTGCCTTGATTCCGCGGCCCGAGACCGAACAACTGGTGGATCTCGTCCTGGCCTCACGGCAGATCAGCCGGTCGCCGAAGCCGCTGGTGGTGGATGTCGGCACCGGCAGCGGCTGCATCATCCTCAGCCTGGCCCACGCGCTGAACCAAGGCGTGTTCGTGGGGCTGGACGTGAGTGCCGCGGCGTTGTCACTGGCGCGCGAGAACGCGGTTCTGACCGGGCTCGCGGAGCGTGTGCTGTTCGCCGAGAGCGACGGCTGCGGCGAGTTTGATCCGGGCAGCGTGGATGTGCTGGTCTCGAACCCGCCCTACATCCCGTCGCAGACCGTCGACCGTCTGGAACGCCACATCCGCGACCATGAACCGCGGCTGGCGTTGGACGGCGGCCCGGACGGGCTGCGGGTTTACCGCGCCATGCTGCTGGACGCGGTCATGGTTCTGAAGTCCGGCGGCGGCGTCTTTTTCGAGATCGGCGACGACCAGGGGCCGGCGCTGCGCACACTGTTGGAAGAGTATGGCTTTTCCGAAGTGGCCATCCACAAGGACTACGCAGGCCATGACCGTTTTGCGACCGGCGTGTTAAATGACTGACCCGTTACAGCTTGAGGCTCGCGAAGGCGTCGCCGAGCGATCCGAAGCTGGCGCTGGCGTTGGCGGCGCGCCAGTTCGCGACGTCGTCTTCCGGTTCGCCGCTGCCGCGCGTCTCCCATTTGCTCGGCAGCGTGAGCGAGATACGGTCGCCTTCGACCGACTTGACCACCACCTCGATCTTGCTCGAAGGCGGGAACTGGCGCTCCAGCTTCGCCGCCGGATTGCCGCCCTTGGGGATGTCGGTCTCGCTGATGTGCAGCAGGCCGGTCTTCTCCTCCGAGAGACGCACGAAGATGCCGAAGGGCTGGATTGATTCGACGATCCCCTCGACTTTCGCGCCTTCGCCCAGTTCTCCGGGTTTGAGCGCCTTGATGCGCTCATCCACCGGACGCAGGCTGAAGCGGCGGCGCTCAAGATCCACGCTGTCGACCTGCAGCAGCAGCTCCTGGCCTTCGGTCACGACTTCGCGCGCCGACATCAGGCGCCGTCCGCCGCCCAGCTTGCCGATCGGGATCAGGCCCTCGACGCCGGGCACAAGCTCGGCGAAGGCGCCGAAACGCTCGATCTTCGTGATCTTGCCCATGAAGGTCGCGCCCTGCGGGAAACGCGCCACCGCGTCGTCCCAAGGATCACCCTGCGCGTCGCGCAGGCTGAGCGAGATACGGTTGCACCCCCAGTCCAGATCCTTGATCTGCACGTCGACCTTGTCGCCGGCCTTGACCACGTCCTCGGGTTTAACGTCGCGGCCCCAGGCGATCTCCTTGAGCGGGATCAGGCCCTCCGCACCGCCGAGATCGACGAACACGCCAAATTCCACGATGCGCGTCACCGTTCCGGTGGCGATCATGCCGACGTACAGATCCTCCACCAGCTCTTGACGTTGCGCCTCGCGCTCTTTTTCCAGCAGGGCGCGGCGGCTGACGATCACGTTCGGGCCGCGGTCGTCTTCGCCATATTCAGAGATCAAGAAATTGAAGGTGCGGCCGACGTATTCGGCACCCTCCTGACGGAAGAGGCTGATCTGCGAGTACGGGCAGAAGGCGCGCTTGCCGGCGACCGTCACCTCATAGCCGCCGTTGATCTCTTTTTCCACACGACCTTCAATCGGAACCTGGCGCTGGTAGGCTTCTGCCAGCGTGCGGTCGACCACCTGCTTGGCGTTGATGCTGCCGGAAAAGAGGAACGCGCCGTTCTGCATGCCGGCGAAGATCACCTCGACCGTGTCGCCGATCGCGCAGCGCAGCGTGCCGTCCTCCATCGTCATGTCCGCGATCGGCACCAGCCCTTCACGCTTCGCGTTGACATCCAGCGTCACATACTGGTTGCTGATGTTGCTGACCGTTCCGCGAACCCGGTCCCCGGGGTTGAAACCCTTATGGTAGGTGCTCAACTGCGCGTTCAGCAGCGACTCGAAATCCGCCATCGACACTTTTTTATCGCTCATGCTTTTCTCCGAAAGGGCAAATAGGATACGCCATCCCGCCCGTCACATGCAATCAGGAAGCAAAGCCCGCGGCGGTTCCAAATCAAGGGGGTCGAGATGCTGGGAAGCGCGAGGGGGGAGG
>DAOTKE010000178.1:0-5290 GCA_035449085.1 Kiritimatiellia bacterium
GGCCACGTCGTTCTCGAACGTGAAATCGGTGATGGTGTGCGCGCCGTAGGAGCCGCCGACGCCGGCAGCAAATCCGACATATGCCTCGTCCGCGCCGACCTCATCGGCGAGATTCACGGCATAGGTTTGCGCGTGCCGGAACAGGCGGTCAGGGCGTTCGACCTCAACACCCAGTGTTCCCGCTCCGTCATAACGGACGGTCACCTGCCAAGGGGCCCCGCTGTTGTCAAAACTCGGCAACACGGTATTGGTGACTGTCCAGAGGCCGCCTTGACCGAGGGTGAGCCGGCGGTAACTGGTGTAACCGATCAGGCCGATGGCGACAGAATTACTGATGCCGGGGATGCCGGTTGAGGTTTGATAACCCGCATTCAGAGCCGTGCCCGCGAGTGCGGCTGTGCCGCGCGAGTCGTTCTGGATGATGAACGCCACACCATCGGCTGGCGTGGTCGTCTGCGCGAAGACGCGATAGGTGAAGCGGGCGGTCCACGGGCCGGTGACTGCGCGTTTACGTGTCAGCCAGGCACTGCCGGCGCCTGGGTTTGTACTCAGGTCGTATGTAAGACGCAGATGGCCGTCGGTACGACCGGCTTGGGCGATGCCCCCGAAGGTCCAGTTGTCGGAGTGGGAGGCGAGCGAAGGCGCTTTCAGCAGGAGGGTATCCGTCAAGACAGGCGTGACGTTCAGCACGTTGGCGCCAGAAACCTGTAGAGACGCGCCGGGCAACACGGTGATCGGCGCGGTTGTTGCCGGCGCGACATTGACGGCATCGGCCGCGAGCGCGAGCGTGCCCGCGGCGACCGTGACCGGGACTTGCGGCGGCGGAAGGGCCAGCGTGCCCGGCCCGGTTTTTGTGATCGCCCCGCCCGTGCCGGACGGTTTGAGAGCCGGACCGATCCAGCCGTATGTGCTGACATCGACCGTCAGCCCGCCGGAACCGACAAACAGGCTGTGGCTGCCGGTGAACCAGTCGGCCGAACGCGTGGCGGTGCGCTGCTTGAGCGTCGCATTGTCGAAGGTCACGCTGCCCTCAGTGTTGCCGCCTGCGGTGGCATTGACTGGCGAACCGTCGAGTTCAAGCACGCTGCCGCCTTTGTAGATCACCTTTCCGCCGCGCGCCACACGCATCAGGTAGGCCCGGTTGGTGGAGGCCGAGTCGAACGTGACCGTCATATCGGCATCATACGAGGGTGAGACGATCAGGCCACGGTCGCTGGTCTGATGATCGGAAATAAAAGTTGATCCGTTGACGACGTCGACCGTGCCGGTGGCCCTATTGTGCTCGCCGAGAAAGATGGAGCCGTTGACTTTAAGGGTGGAGCCGCCGTCGATACGCAGCCAAGGACGACAGCGATGGTCGGGCTCCCCTTGCGCGTTGGACATGACAAAACCCGATCCCTCCATGGTGACGGTCGCCCCGCCGTCAATAATCATTCCGGGCGACTGAGGCGATGCGGAGGTGCCGGTTCCGCGGCCGATCGTGAAAAAGTCGTTGATGAAACGGTGGTAACCGCCGTTGATTTCAAGTGTCGGCGAATAGAGGCTGCGGCAGCCGACCCAGCCGGCCTGGATGACGTTGGTCTGGCCGGGCGCGCCGAGGCGCACGGTGCCACGCTCAATAGTGAAACGGTTGTTGCCGTTCGTGAGGATGCCGTCCTCATCGAAGGCAAGGACGCCAGAAGCCCCGCCGTAATAGTTCAGGCCGATGGTCTGCGCGCCGGGAAACGTGAAGGCGACGGTGCCGGGACCGGTCTTGACGAACGCGCCCCCTTCGGTGCGGACCTGACCGGAGACGGTGAGCGTGGCGGCGGGATCGGTGATGTCGATGACCGCGGCGCGGTTCGTGGCAGCCTGCACACCGGCGCGCAGCGTGAGGTCGCGGGCGAAGGCGGCGGATGGCCCGGTGTAGCGGAAGGCCCCCTCGCCGAGGACGACAGGCTCGCTGCTCATGCCGAGCGCAGCGAGATCGGCGAACGACACGATGCCGCGGATATGGTTGAAGGGGCCGGTAAAGGAGTTGGCCCCGTTGAGCGCGAACTGGCCACCCGTGAGGGTGAGACCGCCTGCACCGTCAATGTCGCCGTCAAGCGCGAGAACGGTGCCCGGTGCCGTCGTGACATCCGTATTGCCGCCCAGCGTCAGCGGCAGACCGACGATATGGTTGTTGTCCAATACCGTGATGAACCCCGCCGCGTCGAGCGCCAGCGTGTTGCCGGCGAGGATGTAGCCCGCGCCGCCGAGCTGCAGCCCGCGCAGCGTGAGCGCTTCCATGTCGTTGTTCACCGTACCGCCACCGGCAGTAAAGGTGGCGGTCGCGCCGCTCCCTTCGGCCACAGTCTCATCCTGCCAGTTGGCTGTGTCACTCCACACGCCGCCGCCCGGCGCGACCCAGGTGCCGTCCGCAGCCGACAGCGTCATCGCCGCACCAAATGCGGCCAAGCTTGTCACGATGAGGGGTCTCATAGTCTCTCCTTTTTGAAACGCTTATTTTAGGAACATCATCGAGCCGACCGGCGGATAGGTCACGACCAGCGTGCCGGGGCCTGCGATCCACGCCGCCTTCTCCGCCGTGTAGACCCCGCCGGGCATCAGCACGCCATCCACGCTGAGCGTATGCACATACTGTTTGCCGGTGAAGGTCAGTCCGAGCGTCGCGCCGGATGTCACATGCAGGTCGGTCGAACGTGGTAAGTGTGCCGCGTCGAGCGCCAGCGTGCCCGCCTCGATCCGTGTGCCGCCGGCGTAGTCGGCCGTCGCACCCGCGAGCGTCAACGTGCCCGTACCGCGTTTCGTGAGGCTTTCACCGCCGGTCAGGTCGCTGATCGCCAGTGTGCAGCCGGCATCGATGTCAAACGCAGCGTCGCCAGCCAGCGCCGGGGCATTGAGTACGAGTGTGCCTGGCTCGCGCGAGGCGTTCACGCGGAGTGTCGCATCGTCGCCGATCTCCGTTGCTGTGAGCCGGAATTGGCGGTCGGGCAACGATGTGTCGAGCGTGACCGTGTTGGTCGAAGCGTCGGGCAGGATCAACTTGGCGAGATAGTCCTGACCGGAGGCGGCGTCGGCTGGCTCATCATACGTGACGCGGAAATCACGCACGAACAACTCCTGATAGGAACCGCCGGTGCCGCTGCCGAACCCGATATAGGCCTCCGTGTCCTGCACGTCCGTAACCAGATTGATGTCGGTGAAGGTGTTGGTGACAACCGTCCCGTCATGCGCCATGATGGAGGAGAGCGTTCCGGAGGCAGGCTCGTAGCGGAGCGTGAAGGCGGTCTCGGAGCCTTTGATAATCTTTGCCGGCAGGTAACTCTGAGCGGTACCCGTGTTCCAAGCACCGTTACGGCCGATACATGTCTTATACAACATATTTTCTGAGTGGCTCGGATAGAAGCACCAACGCACTCCGAAACTCTTGGGGATCGCGTTGAAACCGCTCTCTGCGGTTGTGCCTGCGGCGAGTCCGAGCCGCTGCGGAGAATTGTGCAGGAAGAAGCTGAAACCGTCGGCGGGACTCGTGGTGCTCTTGCCGATGAACAGCTTGAAGGTTGCGGTCCACGGGACTGCGATAGGCATGCGACGGGCCGACATGGCGGTGCCGGTGAAATAGGTCTGGTATTCACAGATCTTGAACGTGCCGTCGCAACCGCCGAGCCGCGTGTCGCTGAAGATCCAGTCACCCCCGCTGTTGATCGAGGAGAGCGGCTCTTCCGACGCCTTGCCGAGCACCAGGCCTCCCTGCTCCAGACGGAGCACGATATTGGAGGTCGGCCGGTCGTTGTCGCCCATCAGCCCCAGGGCGGCCGCGCCGCGCTTGATGAGTGTGCCGCTGCCACTCATCGTGTCGAACGCGACATACGCAGGCAGCGCCTCGTCTTTCAGCGGTGCCGCAGTGAAGGAGAAGTCGCTCACGATGTTTTCGGCAGAGAGGCCGCCCGTGTAGGCGCCGAACCCAATAAACGCCGAGGAGGCGCCGACGGCATTCTGGATACTCACGCCGGTGAAGACATTGGTGGCGGCGCCGGCGGCCTGCTCAGTGATGACCGTCAAGGTCCGCGCCTCCGCGTCATGGCGGATACTCATGCGGGCGGGGCCTCCGGTCACCAGGTTGACGGGGGTCAGGTCCGTGCTCGCGACCACGATGACCCCATTGGTGTACATCTTGAGCTGAGTGGTACGGATCGCGCCTTCATAGTAGCGCCACATGAGCGCAAAGCCCGGATTGGGCGTGTGCGTGGTGCTGGACGGTGACTGACCCTGCAGGGTAAACGTCACGTAGTCGGCCGGCGGGGTCGTTTTTTCCCCGATGTCGTAATTGAATGTTGCGGTCCACGAGTGCGCCACCGGATAGGCGTTGGTGGTGAAAACAGAGCCGGGGCTGTTAGTGGCGTTGGCCGAAACGGCGACATGCCCCGGAGCTTTCCAGGACGCCTTGCCATTCAATTGCCAGAGCCCCTCGTCAAGCAGCACGGGCTCGGGCAAGGGAGCTGCAAGCGACTGCGGCGTCTCGAGATTCAGGACCGTCTGGTCGCCGTAGGTCAGCTCCCCGAGAACAAAGCCGCGTTGAACGGGTGAAGCCGCGGCTACGGCGTTCAGCGTTTCGTCGGCGGCTAGTGCGATCCGGCCACCGGTACGGCTGTACGTCGGCAGTTTGTAACCGCCTTCAAACGTGACGTCTGAGATCGAATGCTGGCCCTGGCGGGAGGCTGTGCTGCCGGTGAAACCGAAGAAGGCCTCGTTGCCCTCAACCTCCGTGGGCACGTCTACACGCCATGCGTAGCGGTAAACCGGTGATCCGGGGCGGTCGATGAACACGGCCAGTTCTCCCACACCGTCGTAACTGACCGTGATCAGGCTCTTGACCGGCTGCAGCGCCAATTTGGGAAGCCCAGCCTGAAACGAGCGCGAGTCAACGAACGCGCCTTGACGCCCGAAACGGATCTGGTGACCGGTGACGTTCAGTCCGACGGCCACGGAATTGGTGATCTTTTCGGTGTCACCTCCCGTGTATCCCAGATGGCCACCGACGCCCCCAAGGGCCGACATGCCGCGCGGATCGTTGTGGAAGACAAGGGTGACGCCGTCGGCCGGGTCGGTGCCGAGTGCCCAGCAGGTGTAACCGAATCGGACGGTCCAGGGGGCATTGACAGCGACCTTGTGCTGGAGATAAGCGGCGCCGCGTGCGTTCTGGAGAGCGTTCCACTTGCCGCTTTCGCGCGTGAGCTGGATATAGCCATCGGCACGGCGCATCGTATTGTTGGTGATCACCCAGAAGCCGGGGGTTGAAGAAAAA
>DAOTKE010000179.1:0-5245 GCA_035449085.1 Kiritimatiellia bacterium
CGGACTCGATGACCTGGCCGTCGTTCGTGACCGGGTTGCGCGCCCACGCGCCCCACAGGCCGTTGGTGAGAGCCTCCTCGTACACGTATTCGATCTGCCCCTCCTCGCCGACAGTTTTCGTCAGATCCACGATCATGTAGAGCGGTGGCAACGTCGGCGTCAAAGAGACGCGGAATTGGCCGAGTACGCCCGCATTTGTGTAAACCGTGGCCATCGGGTCCCAGACGATCCGATGAGCGCCGGACGTCTGACCGAAGAGATCCCCGGCGAGCGATCCAAGCGGCAGCGCGAGCGGCTCCATGCCGTTGAAAGCGGTCACGGCGATGTCGACCCTCTGATCGCTTGTCAGCACATAGTCGATATCCACAGCCGGCTCCACGGCCAGCGCTGGCGAATCATCACATCACGGATTTCGGGGCTGTCCGCCAGCACACCGAACGCGAAACAGGCCATCCAACCTACCAACGTCACTTTCATTGCTGTCGTTTTCATTGCTTTCATTCCTTTGTCGATTCGCTCGATTCAATCGACGGATTCGAGAGAATCGATTTCCCATTTTGCACTCACGCACGCAAGACTTTTTCACCGCATCTTGATCAAGGTGCCGTCGGCCAGCCGGATCAGCAGCGCGTCCCAGACATCCGGCACCGTCTCCGGAAAGGCCAGCGAGAGGGCGAAGGTGCCGTATCCCCAGTCGCTGTGGCGCAGCTTCCAGCCGAAAAAGCCGCATGCCGGGGTGAGGGGCATGTCGCGGGCCGCGCCGCCCTCCCGGGCGATCGTCAGCACGGCGTTTGTCGCGTCGGCGGTCGCTGCAGTCCAGCCGGCGTCGTAGGGAATCACGACATCGGTTCTAACCCGGTTCCACGCGGTCCCAGCCGGCGAGGCATTCACCTCCGCCTGCCCGAAGGCGCCCTTCACCAGTGCCACGCGCGAGGTCAGCGCCCCGACCACCGCGCCGCCGTCAGCGTAGAAGGTCAGTCGGAGATCGAAGACATCCTCCGCCGTCGGCGGCGCCGTTTCGCAGACGTGCCACAGATAGCTGGTCGTGTCTTTCGCGAGCGGCACATGCCATGCCGTCTGCATGCCGGTGATCGACAGTTCGGCCTCTTGCGCCTGCGGGTGCCAGTCCCACGCCAGCGTCACCTCGTTGGTCATCACGGCCTCCCAGCGCTGATTCTGCGTCAGCGATGTGTTCACCATGATTTCGTTGGAGAGGGCGGATGCCCCTTCCGCGCCGAGCATGACGGATGCGGCGGCCCATACGGATGCCGCGCCACTTTTTTTCATTGTGACCTCCTCTGTCATCGATACGGGTACACCCCGCGGTTGTGCAGTCATCGTGCGCACGGAGGGCCGTACCCACGGTTCTTTTGAAAAAGGGATCGGCTGCTTGGCGACGTCAGCTTGCAACACGGCAGCAGGAATGATCGGTGTGTCCGGGGCGTAGACCGCCATCCAGCCGTCGGCGAGATCCCGGGCGACCCGCATGGCCATGTCCGGGTCGGTCATGGCGGCGCGGCCCTGCACGGTAGCGAAGCGAGCCTGAGCGCCGCGATAATCGGTGCCGATCTTGAAGGTGTTGCCAGGCCCCAGCGTCCGGATGCCTTCGCCGGCCTGGCACAGGTCGATGCCTTGACCTGAGTCATCGTTCACCTGCACGCTCCCCTTAAACACAAAGACGTCTGCGCCCCGTTCTGTGACTGTCACACAGAATAGGGTGCCCAGGTCCCAGACCTCGAGGCCCGGCGCGCAGACCGTGAACCCCACCGAGCGGGGCGGCACGTCCGCGATCAGGCTGCCGGCCTGCAGCGTCACATGCATCGCGTCGCGCACATGCAGTTCGGCCGGCCCCAGCAGGGCGACCTCAACGCCTGACGCGGGGAATAACAGCCGCGCGTATCCTTTCGCGAGGTTCACCGTCCCAGGCAACGTCTGAGGCAGGTCGAGATCGGCTACTCGTTGGAGCGCGACCACCGGGACGGGGGATCCGTTACACTCCGCGGCGGCCGCCAAGGCGTTACGGCGCCATTCCGGCGCCGATCTATGAAGCCAAGCCGCCGTGTGCCAGCACGCCGTGCCTGTGACGATCAATGCGGCGACTGCCCGCACGATCTTTTTTAGAGAACCATTCATCCGTGGTTTGCGCGGGCTCATGAGAAAGGGCAGGCAGGGCTGGGTATACGCCTGACTGTCCAGCATCCAACGGAGCCGTTCTTCGATTTGTACCTGTTCCCGGTAAAGTACGACAAATTCGGGGTGCTCGCGCATCAGGTCGGCCAGCCGACGGGCCTGGCACGGCGTACAGTTCCGCTCCATCACGCAGGCGAGCAGCATCAGAAACTCTTCGCGGGGGTCAAAGACCATACTTTTCCTCCTCCCGCATTTTGGCCGTGATGAACAGGCCGAGTTTTTTTCTGATGCCGATCAGCGCGAGCGAGAGCGACGCCACGGACATCCGGTAGCGCCGCGACAGGCGGGTCAGGGTATACCGGTGCCGGTAGCGGAAATTGATCAGCGACCGGTCGCGCGAGGGAAGTGCCTTGATGCCCTCTTCAAGCCAGTGGAGCTGACGCTCAGACAGTGCCTCATCATTTTCGTCGGCGGAATCCATCACTGCCAGAAAATCGACCACGGTCTCATCAAAAAGGACCTTCTCGCGCGACACGGTTTTGAGGTGGGTCATCACTTGATAGTAGGCCAACGTCTTGGCCCACGGAAGAAACGGACGGGACGCATCGTACCGCTCCCACTCCTGGCAGAGCGTGAGATTGGTCTCCTGCACCACGTCGTCCACCGCGTCCGTGTTGCCCAGCAGGTAACTCACGTAAGCCCGAAGGTCGCACTGCGCCCCTCGAGGGCCTCCACGAACACCCTGTAACGCATGGTTTTGTCGGCAAGATCCGGCACATCAGATCCCCTTTATACATAATGGGCATCTTTTGCATTATTTCCAAACATTATTTTTGTGGCTGTCATAACATTTTGCCCGTAAGGATGTTATAAGCAACAAATCTAACGGCACGGCTTGACAAATGGCCGACGGGGAAGGCATAACAGTCGTATGCAAGAGAAACGGTCAGAAAAAACTTCCGTGCAACATCACGTTTCTGCCGATCGTGCTTGGCGGCGCGGGCGGGTTCTCGTTTGAACACGAGCGTTCGCGCGCGGTGCTCGACAGTGCCGTGTTCTCGCTCGGCATCGTTGTGACGCTGTGTGCGCTCGGAGCGCTGGCGGCTATTGCGGGCACAGCGCTACTGCCACTGCGCACGTTCTGTCTCGGAGTGGTCGGGGCGGCCTTGATGGCCATGGGCCTGTTCTGCCTGGGGCTGTGCGGTTCACGCTGCCAGGGCGGGTGGGGCATGGCCTGAGATGGGACGCGGCAGAACCGTTCATCAGAACAGTTCTTACGGTGTCTGGAGCAGACCGTCGCGCAATTCGAGCACGCGGTCGCAGAGGGCGGCGGTCTCGGGCGAATGGGTGACCATGACCAGCGAGAGTGATCGCGAGCAGGAGAGCCCAAAGAGCATCTCCATGATCTGCCCCCCGGTCAGACGGTCAAGGTTGCCGGTGGGTTCGTCGGCCAGGATCAAGGCCGGATCGGTGATGAGTGCGCGCGCCAGCGCCACGCGCTGCTGCTCGCCGCCGGAGAGTTCGAGCGGCATGTGGGTGGCGCGGTCGGCCAGCCCCACCTGATCCAGAAGCGCCAACGCGCGCTGACGCACCTGACGGCGCGAAAGGCGCAGCACGCCCGTCATGGCCGGCAGCATCACGTTCTCGGTCACGTCCATTTCGGAGAGCAGGTGGTAGGACTGGAAGACGAATCCGATTTTTGCGGCACGCACCGCGGTCCGGCGGCGCTGTGAGATCGCGTAGAGCGGTTGACCGTCCATGCAGACCTCGCCCGCTTCGGGCCGGTCAAGCCCGCCCAGCACGTGCAGCAGCGTGCTTTTGCCGGCACCGCTGCGGCCGACGATGGCGACACGCTCGCCCTGCGCCACATGCAACGAAGCGCCTTTCAGCACCTCGACCCGTTTGTGAGGCAGGAGATAGGTCTTGTGAAGGTCGGTTGCGTCGAGCATCACTCTTTCCTCAGGGCGGTGACCGGATCCATGCGGGCGGCGCGCCAGGCCGGCAGGAAGCTGGCCACGGTACAGAAAAGAATCACGGAAACGGCCACATGGACGACCTCATGCGGCACGACACGCCACGGGATCTCGGCTAGGCCGTAGATGCTTTTCGGAAAGACCTCCACGCCGCAACGCGCCAGCAGATCAACCAACGCATGGAGGTTCTCCAGGATCAGCAGCGCGGCAACGATACCGAGCACGGTGCCGACCAGGCACTGGATCCAGCCGTGCAACACAAAGGCCCCCATGACCTGGCGCGAAGAGAAGCCGAGCGCCTTGAGCAGGCCGATCTCGTCGGTCTTCTGCACGGTCAGCACGATCAGCGTGTTGGTCACGCAGAAGATCGCGACGACGGTGATGAACATCAGGAGGATCACCATCATGTTCTTCTCCACAGCAAGGGCATTGAAGAGCTGGCTGTCGATCTCCTGCCAGGTGCGCACGGCGTAGACCGGAACGCGCGTACGCACGTCATTCACAATGTGGGTGAAGGCAGCCGTGTTCTGGGGCTCCTTCACCTTGAGGTGGATCGAGTAGACGCCGGTGCGCATGCCCATCAGATCGCGCGCGACGGTGATGGAAGTGATGATAAAACCCGAGTCGAAGTCGCGCTGCCCAGAATCGAAGATACCGGAGACCGTGAGCCGTTCAGGGAAATAGACCTCGTCTTTTGTGACGAGATTCATGGGCGAGTAGACCAGGATGTCGTCGCCGATGCCGACGCCGAGCTCGGCGGCGAGGTCAACGCCCAGCACCACGGTGTCGCCAGCAAGGTCAAAGGCACCGGCCACGAGCGTGTCGAGCTTCATGACCTGGCGCGCACGTTGCGGGTCGGTCCCGATCAGCAACGGGGCGACGACACGGCGGCGGTGTTCGACCAGCACGCGCGTTTCAAGTCCGGGCGAGGCGGCGGTCACGCCGGGAACCTGCTCCAGACGCCGACAGATCTCCTCCTCGTGCTCGATGACGCCGCCGTTGGGCGTGATCGTGATGTGGGGCTTGAAGTCGAGGATCTTCTCTTGCCACATGTCGCCGAAGCCGGTCATCACCGCGCGCACGATGATGATGATGGCCACGCCCAGAACCACGCCGATGATGGAGATCAACGTCACGACCGA
>DAOTKE010000180.1:0-5231 GCA_035449085.1 Kiritimatiellia bacterium
GCCTTTGTGCCTTTGTGTGAGATTGAATTGGGTTGCGGGCTTCGCCCGCGTTGGTCTGCCGATTCACCGAAACCCGGAAACCAGAAAGCCAGCCGAACTTCCGGTTGACAGTGGCGGGCGGGCTTTGCTACAGTGCGTCCCCGTTATGGGACAACAGCTTAGAAAACGTCTGAAGCGCCAGCGCCGCGAGGCCCGGAATAAACGGCTGAAAGAGCGTCTGCGCGCCGGGATGAAAAAGTAGCCTTTTCGTCAGGGTGCGATGGCCGAGTGGTTAGGCAGAGGTCTGCAAAACCTCGTACAGCGGTTCAATTCCGCTTCGCACCTCCACTTTTAACCGCTGACCTTCTGCCTGGGCGTGGAGTGAGCGGTTTTTTTCGTTTCGGGTGACGGGAGACAGGGGACGGGGGACGGAATGCTGAACCCCGAACCCTGAACGTATAGCGCTCAACTTGCGATGACGGGTGAAGCATGATCGACGCGGCGTTTGCAAACCGATATTTCGAGACACACCGTCAGGCGATCCTGGACGGCTGGTTCGACCTGCTGCGGATCCCGACGGTCGGCGCGGACCCCAGGCGGCTCGGCGAGTGCGCGCGCGCGGCGGCGTGGTTAAAAAAATTCCTGCGGCCGCTGGGTTTCGACACGGAGATCCTGACGCCCGGCAGCGGCTTGCCGGTACCGGTGCTCGTGGCGGAGCGCCCGGGACGCGAAGGGGCGCCGACGGTGCTCTTTTATGGTCACTATGATGTGCAGCCCGAGGATCCGCTGGACGGCTGGCACACCCCGCCGTTCGAGCCGACCTTGATCGATGGACGCGTCTACGCGCGCGGCGCACAGGACAACAAGGGCCAGGTATTTGGTTTCTTGCAGGGCGTGAAAGCGTTGGTTGAAGCCGGTGAAAGTTTGCCAACGATCAAACTGGTGCTGGAGGGGCAGGAGGAGAGCGGCAGTTCGGCGCTGAACGATCTCGCGCCGATTCTGCGGCAGCGGTTGCAGGCCGACGTCATGATGGTCAGCGACACCTCGTGCGGGCCGGAGAACCGGCCCTCGATCGTGGCCGGCCTGCGGGGGGTGCAGCACCTCACCGTGACGCTGTCCGGCCCCTCTTACGACCTGCACTCCGGCGTGCACGGCGGCGTGGCGCCCAATCCGGCGCAGGGTATGGCGGAGCTGCTCGCCTCGCTGCACACGGCCGACGGCGCGATTGCGGTGGAGGGTTTCTGCAATCAGGTGCATCATCCGTCGGCGGAGGAGATGGATCTCGCGCGGCAGGGCGCGGTGACGGAAGAACAGTATGCGAGCGAGATCGGTTGCCCGCCGGCTGGCGGACGGCGGGGGCTGGATGCGGTGACGCGCGGCTGTTTCGAGCCCACAATCGAGATCAACGGCATCCATTCCGGATACGGCGGGCCGGGCTCCAAGACTGTTATTCCTGCGATGGCGGTCGCGAAGCTCAGCATGCGGCTGGTGCCGGACCAGCGGCCGGAAGAGACGTTTGACGCGGTGCGTCGGCATCTCGAAGCCCACTGTCCGCGCGGCATGACGCTGAAGATTTCCGAGGAGTGTGTGGGCGCACCGGGTTTCCGGCTGCCATTGGACTCGCCGGTCTTCCGGCTGGCGGCGGAGGTGCTGGGCGAGATGGACGAGCGTGGCGCGATCTTCCGCTGGGAGGGAGCGTCGATCCCGGTGGTGGCGCGTCTGCACCAGCTCACCGGCGCGGCGCCGCTGCTGGTCGGTTTCGGTCGCGAAGAGGACAAGATCCACTGCCCCAACGAGTCGTTCGGACTTGACCAATTCACGCGCGTGATGACTTGGTCCGCTCTCATGCTCAAGGCGCTGGTATAATCGTGCCAACGAATGCTGAACGCCCAACGCCCAACACCGAAGGTCGGGGCCGAGATATGAAACCAGAAAACAAGACGGGTATGAGGGGTTTTTCGGCCAGGATGACAAGATTCTTTTGGCGTGCGGCGGCGTACCGCCGCTTTGAAAAGCGGGGGCAAGCTCCCGCACTCCATTACGGGGATCTGCCGAACCTGCCGGCAGAAGGGATGCCGCGCCGAGGCTCCCGCGGCGGCCTCGGCGAGACCGCCCTGCCGTCTCCTTTCTCCTTCCTTTCGTCCCTCCCCTCCCAAAAACCCTCCGCGTCTCCGCGCCTCTGGGCCTCTGCGCTAAAAATTATTCTGGCGGTGCTCGTGTCCGTCGGGCTGCCGGCGTGCGCGTGCGCCGACATCGCCGAGCAGGTGCGGCTGGACCTGTTCTTCTCGCCGGGCTGCACTGAGTGTGACCGCGTCAAGCGCGAGGTCTTTCCGGATCTGGAGGAACTGTTCGAGGGGCGTTATGAGCTGGTCAGCCACGACATGACACAGGCAGAGACGATCCCGCTGCTGGTGGCGTATCAGGAGCGGTGTGACAACCACGACAACGGGCGCGTGTCAATCGTCGTGGACCACACGGTGTTTCTGTCGGGTTACGAGACGATCGCCGCCGAATTGCTCGAGCGCGTGAACGCGGCGCTGGGGGCGCGGCAGGATCCGTCGTGGCGTGCGCCGAGCGCCCCTGACTTAACGGAAGGCGAGGCGGACGAGGTGGTGCGCCGCAAGGCGGACGGGCTGACCTTCTCGGTGGTGGCCCTCGGCGGTCTGCTGGACGGTTTCAACCCGTGCGCGATCTCGACACTGATCTTCTTCATGAGCGTGCTGGCGGTGGCCAAGGCCACGCGGCGCACGCGGCTGCTGGTGGGCGTCTCGTTCATCTCCGCTTCGTTTCTGGTGTACATGGGACTCGGGCTCGGCTTTCTCTACGTGTTCCGTCAGGCACCGAACTTCGCGACGGTGAAGAAGGTGGTGGAGGTCGTGCTGGGCCTCTGCATGATCCCGCTGGCGGTGCTCTCGTTCCGCGATGCGTTCCGTTTCCGCAAGTCGCAGCGGCCGGACGACGTGACGCTGCAAATTCCCAAGACGATCAAGACGCGCATCCACGGCTTCATGCACAGCCGTCTGGGCGTGGGGGGGCCGATCCTGGGCGGCTTGGTGACCGGCGCGGGCGTGACGGTGCTGGAGAGTGTCTGCACAGGCCAGAGCTACGTGCCGGTGCTGATGTACATGCTCAAGAAGGATTGCGCCAACTATTGCGTCTGGCTGTTGCTGATCGTCTACAATCTCCTGTTCGTGCTGCCGCTGGCGGCGGTTTTTGTCTGTTTCCACCGCGGCATGCAGCTCACCGCGCTGATCGAGTGGAGCAAGCGCAACCTGGTGGTTGTCAAGGTTCTGCTCGGCATTTTCTTCAGCGCCATGGCCGTGCTGCTGTTGCTGGCCTAGTATCGTGATCCGGCTGATCAAAAATCTGCACCGTGCGCTCAAGCGCCGCCGCCACTACCGCGGCGGGGAGGCGCGTCTTGCGCAGGTGTTGCCCGAGCTGGCGGCGGTGTGCGGCGGTCCGGTCAGCGTGCAGCGCGGCCGGGGCGGCGGCCATGATTACGTCTACTTTGTGGAGCGTGAAGGCCGGCCGGTCGGTGTGTTGCGCATCGCCAATCCGGCCTACATCCCAGATGGGACGCCGCGCGAGGCGCGCCGCAACGGACCTCGGCTCAGACTGACGCCGCGCGAGCGTGTCGCGCGCGAGTGGCGGCTGTGCGAGGCCGGCTGGCGCCATGCTCTCACGCCGCGCCCGCTGTGGCGCACCGAGGAGGGTGACGCGATGCTGAACAGCTATCTGGCGGGCAGCCGCCTTTTCGACTGCGTGCGGGCGGGGCGCCTCTCCTTCTGGGACGCCATCGAGCGAACCGCCGAACGCGCGGGGCTCTTCCACAAGCTGGTCGGCGAGCCGCACATGGATCTGTCACTCCTCAACGTCTACGCCGACGCGCGGCTGGACGTGCTGACGTTGATCGATTTTGAACTGTCGCCCGCTCCCGTGCTGAGCGCGGAAGAGGCGCGTCTCTTCGATTACCTCAACTTGATCGAGATGGCCTACAAAGAGATGCCGGCCATCGAGCGGTGCGCCGCGCCGGAACGGCTGGAGCGGCTGTTTGCGTCGTGTGTGCCGCGCGGGCTGCACGGCCTGCCGGTCGCGCGACTGGCACCCAAGTTGCCGCGCCTGCTGGCTGACGCGACCTTCCGCGCGGCGCTGGCACGGCACCTCACAGTGTAACAACCCGGAGCGAGAGCGGCATGAAGCCTGACACGCGGATGGATGAGGAGTACGCCCTGCTGGACAGCGGCGACGGCCGGAAACTGGAGCGGTTCGGCCGCGTGGTGCTGTCGCGGCCGTGCGCACAGGCGGTGTGGAAGCCGGTGCTGCCGGCCACGGCGTGGTCGCGCGCGGACGCCGCGTTCGACCGGGCCGAGGGCAACCAGTGGCACAACCGCGGGGCGTTGCCCGCACAGTGGACGATCCGGGTCGGCGGCATCGTCTTCCGGCTTTCCGGCACCGATTTCGGGCATCTCGGGATCTTTCCGGAACAGCGTGCGCAGTGGTGCTGGATTCGCGACGCTGTGCGGCGGGCTTGCGCGAAGCGCGGCCGTCCGATACGGGTGCTCAACCTCTTCGCCTATTCGGGCGGCTCCACGCTGGCGGCGGCGCTGGGCGGCGCGGAGGTGTGCCACCTGGACGCCTCGAAGGGCATGGTGCAGTGGGCGCGCGACAATGCCCGCCTGAATGGGTTGGAGGCGCACCCGATCCGCTGGATCACCGACGACGCACACAAGTTCCTCTGCCGCGAGGTACGGCGCGAGCGGCGCTATGATGCGGTGATCCTGGATCCGCCGACGTTCGGGCGCGGCCAGAACAACGAGCTGTACAAGATCGAGAAGGATCTGCCGGAGACGCTGCGCCTCTGCCGCGATCTGCTGTCGGACGAACCGCTCTTTATCCTGCTCAGCGCGCACACACCGGGTTATACGCCGGTGGTGCTGGGTAATGTCCTGGGACAGGCGGTCGGTGGTCTTGGGGGCCGGATCGAGAGTGGCGAGATGGTGCTGATCGGCGCAGAAGAGCGCGTGCTGCCGACACCGTGCGGAACGTATGCGCGGTGGGTGCAGGAGACGGGGAGATGTTAACGCAGAGGCGCAAAGACTCTGAGGCGCAGCGCAGAGGATTTTTGGGCCGACAGTACCAGTGGGAACGGGCGTGCCGGTGATGGTCGAAGTGTCGGAACTGCCGGTACGACCGGGGCCATCCAGGGCGTTTTTATTTGAACTGGGCTCGCGCGTTGTTTATCAGGGAAACAC
>DAOTKE010000181.1:0-5177 GCA_035449085.1 Kiritimatiellia bacterium
CGGCCTACAGCGCGGCCAAGGCGGCGGTCAGCAACTTCACGCAGTGGATGGCGGTGCACATGGCCAAGGCCGGCATCCGCGTCAACGCGATCGCGCCGGGCTTCTTTTTGACCGACCAGAACCGTGCGCTGCTGACCCATCCGGACGGGAGTCCGACCCCGCGCTCGGAAAAGATTCTGGCGCACACGCCGATGGGCCACTTCGGTGAGCCGAAGGACTTGATCGGCGCGCTGCTGTGGCTGGTCTCGGACCAGGCGGCCGGCTTTGTGACCGGCGTGGTCGTGCCGGTCGACGGCGGGTTCGCGGCGTACAGCGGCGTGTGACGGCCACGGACGGTTTTTTCGAAAGAATCGAGGGAATCGAAAGATTCGATGGGTTCGAGCCTCGATTCCCTCGATTCCCTCGATTCCCTCGAATCCCTCGAAAAAAGGAAAAATACCATGGCAAAGAAAGCGACCAAAGCAGACATCGGGCTCATCGGCCTCGCGGTGATGGGCGAAAACCTCATTTTGAACATGGAGAGCAAGGGCTACACCGTGGCCTGTTTCAACCGCACGGTCGAGAAGGTTGACGCCTTCGTGAACGGCCGCGGCGCCGGCAAACGTCTGATCGGCTGCCACTCCCTGCAGGAGTTGGCGGCTAGCCTCAAGAAACCGCGCCGCGTGATGATCATGGTCAAGGCCGGCAAGGCTGTGGACCAGACGATCGAAGCGCTGCTGCCAGTGCTGGAGAAGGGCGACATCATCATCGACGGCGGCAACAGCTACTTCCCGGACACCATCCGGCGCACCCAGTATCTGGCCGAGAAGGGTCTGCGCTTCATCGGCACGGGTGTCTCGGGCGGCGAGGAAGGCGCACTTAAGGGGCCGGCCATCATGCCCGGCGGCGACGCCAAGGCGTGGCCCCATGTGAAGTCGATCTTCCAGGATATCGCGGCCAAGGTGGATGACGGCACGCCCTGCTGCGCCTGGATCGGCAGCGACGGCGCCGGCCACTTCGTGAAGATGGTGCACAACGGCATCGAGTACGGCGACATGCAGCTCATCTGCGAGGCGTACGACCTGATGGCGCGCGGTCTCGGCATGTCCGCCCAGGAGATGCAGAAGGTCTTCGCCAAGTGGAACAAGGGCGATCTGGACAGCTACCTGATCGAGATCACGGCAGACATCCTCTCGCAGACCGACGAGGAGACCGGCAAGCCGATCGTCGACATCATTCTCGACACGGCCGGCCAGAAGGGCACCGGCAAATGGACCTCGCAGGCCGGCCTCGACCTGGGTATCGGCATCCCGCAGATCGCCGAGGCGGTCTTCGCGCGTTGCCTCTCGGCCATCAAGGAGGAGCGCGTCGCCGCGTCCAAGCTGCTGAAGGGGCCGACCGCGAAAGTCGAGGTCGACAAGAAGCTTTTCGTCAAACAGCTTGAGCAGGCCGTCTACGCCTCGAAGATCTGTTCGTACGCGCAAGGCTACCAGTTGCTGCGCGCCGCGGCCAAGGAGTACAAGTGGGACCTCAACTACGGTGAGATCGCGCTGGTCTGGCGTCAGGGCTGCATCATCCGCGCCCGTTTCCTTGGCAAGATCAAGGAGGCCTTCGACGCCGATCCGCAGCTCGCCAACCTGCTGCTCGACCCGTACTTCAAGAAAACCGTCGCCAAAGCCCAGAACGCCTGGCGCGCCGTCATCAGGACCGCCGTCGATCTTGGCATCCCGGTGCCGGCCATGAGCACCGCGCTCAACTATTTCGACGCCTACCGCAGCACCCGCCTGCCGGCGAACCTGCTCCAGGCGCAGCGTGACTACTTCGGCGCGCACACCTATGAACGTGTTGACAAGCCGCGCGGCGAGTTCTACCATCATATCTGGACGGAGAGTGGTGGTAATACCGCCGCTTCGACCTACACCGTGTAACTGGACACGGAAGATCCGTGAGCCGAAGGTGCCGGGATGCGGATCCCCGGCCCTTTCGGCTCTGCCGGTTCACCGATGAGATGCGAAAGAGAGGGGCCGTTATGAAAAAGCTCGGCAAGATTCTGATGTGGGTTGTGATCGCGGTCGTGGCGCTGCTGGTGGTGGCGGTACTGACGCTGCCAATGACCATCGGGCCGATCGTCAAGACGGCCGCCTCGGTTGGCGGCCCCAAGGCGTTGGGGGTGCCGGTCTCGGTCGGCGACGTCAAGCTCAACCCGTTGGCGGGCAGTCTCACCGTGTCGCAGGTCAAGGTCGGCAACCCGCAGGGTTATTCTGACAAGGATGCCTTTGCCGTCGATTATGTTGAGGTCGGCCTGAACATGCGATCACTCATGAGCGACACGATCGTGGTGCGCAAGATCCAGATCGATGCCCCGGCCATTTCGTATGAAAGCAAAGACGGCAAGTCCAATTTTGACGCCATGATGGCGAATGCCAAAAAGGCCTCCGAAGAGGAGAAGAAGCAAACCGACAAAGAGAAGAAGCCCGGCAAGAAGGTCGTGATCGAAGAGTTCTCGCTGAAGAACGCCAAAGTGTCGTTCTCTTCGGGTATGACTATGGGCAAAGCCCTTACCATTCCGCTGCCGTCGGTGACCGTGCGCGACATCGGCAAGTCGTCGGGCGGCGCCTCGGCTGTGGATGCGCTGACCGAGGTCATCAATGGTATCCTGGGCGGCCTGACCCAAGCCGTGACCGGCGCGGCCAGTGCAGCGGGTGATCTGCTCAAGGGAGTCGGCGGCGCGGCGTCTAACGCGGCCAAAGGTGCGACGGATGCAGCGGCTGGCGCGGTGAAATCCGCTGAAGATGCGGCCAAAGGCGCTGGCGATGCGATCAAGGGTGTGACCGGTGGCGCATCTGACGCGGCTAAGGACGCCGCCAAGAGCCTGAAGAAGCTTTTCAAATAACCTATTGCGGCGGGCGGAGAACAAACGCCCGCGCTCCCGACGCGCCGGCTCCGCCTTTGCACCTGAAACGCATGATCAATGTGCTCCAGGCGATGGAGGCGACCGCTGCGCGCGGCGCGGAGGGACTCACCGCTGCAGCGCGTGAGGCGCTGTGCGGCGCGTTGCAAGCGTTGCAACGGGATGACGGGGGATTCGCGGGCCTGGATGGCCGTTCCGATCCCTACTTCACCCTGTTCGCTTGGTTCTGCCTGCGGGCCCTCGGCGTACCATATGACCGCGACAACCTATGCGCGTACATGGCCGCGCACCGTCATGCGACGCGGGCGATTGATGCACAGTGTGCCGCGTTGCTATTGGCCTGCGAAAGCCGAACCGTGCGCGACACGTCATATGGGGTGATCGTCCTGTCGCTGATGCGCGGCGACACACGCGGGGTATACGCCTCCTTTTTGAGATGCCTCGCGGCACGGAAGGTGCCGCGTTGGATGGCACGCGTCGCGTGGTGGGGCCAGCAGGATCTCTTTCAGTCGGACAGGGCCGCACGACTGCCCACGCCGCGACTCGCTGCGGGGCTCGTTCTGGCCACACTGGCTGGAGCGTCAGCACCCGGTATGCGTGTCGCGTTGAAGGAGCGGCAATGCGCGGGCGGCGGATTCGCCTCCGCCTCCGGTGCGCAGGCCGACTTGCTGGCCACTGCGGTAACGCGGTTCGCGCTGGGATGCGTTGCCGAGACGGAGCAGGTGCAGCACCCGGATGCCACGCGAGAACGGGATCTGGCTTTCATCGAGGCGTGCTGGCTGGACGATGGTCTGTTCGGTGCATCTCCCACGGCCGTACAAGGAGACGCCGAGCATACGTTTTATGGCCTGCTTGCGTTGGGCACTTGCCGACCATTGAGAAAAGGTGAGGAATCAGACATCAGGTAAGAGGAGTTTATTTTGCTCAGCCCGGAAACCCTAGAAAAGATCAAAGCGCGCATGGCTTTGGCCTCGGTGTTCGAGGAGGATCTTGAAGAGTCGTTCATCCTGGGCTCAGGCCCCGGCGGACAGAAGACCAACAAGACCTCATCGACTGTTCGCCTCTATCACGCGCCCAGCGGCCTGACGGTTAAATGTGGGCTCCACCGCTCGCGCGAGATGAACCGCTGGATCGCGCGCCGCGAACTGGCGGAAAAGATTTTGGAGCGCACGCAAAGTGAGCTTTCCGCGCGCCGTCAAGCCATGGAGAAAATCCGCCGTCAGAAACGCCGCCGCTCGCGCCGCCAGAAGGCACGGATGCTTGACGAGAAGCGCAAGCACAGCGAGAAAAAGGCCGCGCGCGCCCGCGTCGATCCGGTTTGATACGTGATCGCATCGCCCTTCTCCTTCTTCCTCTCACGATCCACAGAGTGCGGCTCGCCTTACCGGCGCCACTCGCCCATCGCCGCGATCTCGCCAAACTGCTCCACCACCACGGCCGGCGGCGTACCGGTGTAAACAGCCAGATCCTCACGCGTGGTTTCGCCGGAAAGCACGCAGACAAAATCCACTCCCGCGCAGTCCGCCATAGCCTTGTCCGTGTAGAGCCGATCGCCGACCACCGCGATCTCGTCACGCGTGAAACGCTGCAACACCGGATCCATGAGAGTTGGCGAGGGTTTGCCGAACACCTGCGTGGGCACCATACCATTCGTGGTCTTGAGGAGCGCCAACATGCCGCCCACATCCGGGATCGGACCATGTTCACTCGGGCAACAGGCGTCGGGATGCGTGGCGACGAAGTCAAGCTCCGGCCGCGCATTGTGCAGCACCGCCAGACGGCGCAGCTTTTCGTAGGTCAGTTCCTGATCAAACGTCAGCGCCATCAATTGATTCCGTTCCGGGGCGAACTCGAACACAACGTCAGGCATCCGCCCCTGCAGGAAGGCGGTCACCGCCTCGCTGGCGACCAGGTATACCGAGTGATAGTCCCGTTCGCGGATGTAGTTTTCCAAGGTGGTCAACGGTGTCAGAATCTGCTCCTCGACAACTGGAATCCCCGCCCCGCCAATCTTCTCGAGATACGCCTCTGGCGTTTTCGAGGTGTTGTTGGTCAGATAATAGAAATCAAAACGACGGCTCTTGCAGGCATCGATCACAAAGAGGACCGCCGGCTCGATCGGGTGCGGCCCCATGAACAGCGTACCGTCAAGATCGCACACAAACGCTTTTTTCTGGTTGAATTCAAAAGGCATATCGCAGAGTCTCTCCTGTCAGTCGTCCATAACTTGAGCGTTGAGGTAAGATGAGAAGGCTGTTCTCCTTGTGAAAGGTTTTCTGGCAAAATG
>DAOTKE010000182.1:0-5163 GCA_035449085.1 Kiritimatiellia bacterium
GTCCGCGTGGGCGGCGACGCCATGGACGAGTGCATCGTCCAGTACATGCGAAGAGTTTACAATCTGATGATTGGAGAGCGGACCGCGGAGGAGATCAAAATCACCATTGGTTCGGCTTATCCTTTGGGTGAGGAGCGCACGCTGGAAGTCAAGGGCCGCGATCTGGTGGCCGGACTTCCCAAGACCCTGACTGTCACCTCGGAAGAAATTCGTGACGCCTTGCAGGAACCGGTTTCCTCGATCGTCGACGCCGTGCGGATCACGCTGGAGAAGTGTCCGCCTGAATTGTCGGCCGACCTTGTGGACCGGGGGCTTGTGCTGGCCGGCGGCGGAGCCATGCTGCGGGGGCTGGACAAGTTGATCGCGTCACAGACAGGATTGCCCGTCACGCTGGCCGACGACCCGCTGAGCGCGGTCGCGGAGGGGACGGGAGTGGTGTTGAACGAGCTGAATTTTCTGGCCAAATCGAAAATGGGCCGGTGATCTTTTCCACGGTTGCTTTCTGGTCACTGCCTGCCCGGTGAAACGGGGGAGCGACCAGGGTGAAGCAAACGAAATGGTGGGTATGGCTGTTGGCGGCATCGCTCGGCATGCTGGTGTTCTGGCATGCCGGGGCGAGTGTGCTTTCACGTGAAGCGCTCTATCCCTACGAAAACGCCAAAGTGTGGTTTGACCGCATCGTGTGGGTCCGCCTGCAGGCTGTGCTGACGCGTGCCCGCATGGCGGCGCGCGTGTCCATGCTGGAGCGCGATGTGGCGCGCCTGCGCATGGCGGCTGCCGAGGCTGAGGCGTTGGAGGACGAGGTCGCCCGCCTGCGCACACTGCTGGATTTTTCACCGCCGGTCACCTGCCGCTGGCAGGCAGCCCCGGTGCTGTCGCGTGGCGGCACCGCGGCCGTCTGGCAGAGCGTACGGCTCGCCAAGGGTTCGCGGCACGGAGTTCGGAAGGGCGACCCCGTGGTGGTTCCGGACGGCGTGGTCGGGCGTGTCACGGAGGTCTCTCCACACACCTGCGAAGTGATGCTGATCACCGACCCCAACAGCCGTGTGGCCTGCGAACTGGAGACCCCCGGCGAGGGCGTGGGCGTCGTGCGCGGCATCCTGTACGGTGGCGGATCGAGCCCGGCCGCCGACGCGTCCTTACACCTGCTCTACGTCGTTGAGCCGCTGCGGCTGCGCTATCTGGCCCGCGACTTCGAACCGCCGCCGCGCACGCGTGTCGTAACCTCCGGACTGGGCCCGACCTACCCCAAAGGACTCACGGTCGGCTACCTGCTGGAGAGCCGTCTGGAGCGGGACGGTCTCGCGCGCGAGGCCACCGTGATGCCGGCCGTAGACATGGCGGCGCTCGACGAGGTCTTCATCCTGACACGCCGGGGAGGCCAACATGCGCGTTGACATGCAGTTCCCCGTCCTGGTCTTCACACTGCTCATGGCCGCGCTGATGCAGGATCTGAGTCCCGTGATCGATGCCTTCCCCGTTAAGCCCGTTTTCCTGACGGCTGTGGCGCTCTATGCCGCGCTGACCAGACCGATATGGGTCGCCTTGACGGCGGCGGTCTGGGCGGGCGGTCTCACCGACACACTCGGAGACCTGCCGCCGCTCTGCACGCCGCTCTTTCTGATGCTGCTCTATGGTTCCGTGCGTCTGCTGCAACGGGTCTTTCTGGTGGCCGGACTGCTGCAAGGCGCACTGCTGACGGCGGCAGCGGCCGCCGCCCAATGGCTTTGGACTCGGCTGTGGCTGCATGGCAGCGCCGCGCTTGCGACCCTGGAAAGCCTGAAGGTGTTGGGTTATACAGTACAGGCCGGCCTGCTGGCCGGTCTCACGGGATTTGTGTTTTGCGGTCTGACCGACCGCCTCTCCGGCCTTGTCAAGCCGGTGAAAGAGGGACATGGGATCTTATGGGCAGAAACTGACCGATAGCTGGCGGATTGCGCTCTTTGCGCTGTTGTTTACGGCAGGAATCGTGTTTTTGGCAGTGTCGCTGCACCGCGTGCAGGTGGAGCGTTTTTCGGTGCTTGCGCTTGACCAGTTGCGTCAGAGCGTGCGGCGCGTCCAGGTGCCGGGACCGCGCGGCCGCATCTTCGACCGCAACGGCGTTTGCCTGGCCGACAACCGTGCGAGCTACTGTATCGCCTACTACGTCGAAGAGCTGCGCAAACGTGGCCCCTGGATCAACACGATCCGGGCGGTGGATGCCGACGTGGACCGCCTGGCCGCCGAACTGGGCATTCCTCGACAGATCTCATTCGCCGCAATCTCCAATCATGTGCTGCAGAGTCTGCCGATGCCGCTGCTGGCCTGGCGCGACGTGGACCAAGAAACCCTCGCGCGCTGGGCCGAAACGGTGGAACCGTTCCCCGCCGTGGACGTCTTTGTGCAGCCTGAACGGATCTACCCGCAAGGTGCGCTCGCCGCGCATGTGCTGGGTTATGTCGGGCGCGACCGTCCCCTTCCGCTGCCCGGTCAGAAGATCCACTTCTACCTGCCCGAGATGATCGGCAAGCAGGGCATCGAGCAGCAATACAATTCGACCCTCACCGGCACCTCGGGCGGACGTCTGATCCGTGTCGATGCGCGCGGCTACAAGCATGCCGTTTGGGAGGGCGAGCCCTCGGTCGCCGGTGCCGACGTGCACCTCACGCTTGATGTGGAGGTCCAGCGTGCGCTGGAGAAGGTGTTGCGCGGCTGGCGTGGCGCAGGCGTGGTGATCGACCCCCGCAACGGCGAAGTGCTGGCTCTGACCAGCAGTCCCACCTTTAACCCGAACGATTTTGTCCCTATCCTGACACCCGGTGTCTGGAAAAGGCTGAATGACGACCCCGCGCTACCGCTTTTCAACCGCGCCGTGTTGGGCCGTTATGCTCCAGGCAGCACCTTCAAGCCGGTCACCGCGATCGCCGCGTTACGCCACGGCATCTCGCCCGACTTGACTTACGTCTGCGGAGGCGTCTTTGAGCTTGGCACCATGAGGCTGCGGTGCTGGAACACCTATGGCCACGGTGAGATTGCGATGCGAAAAGCGATCGAACAGTCGTGTAACGCCTTTTTCTGCCACCTTGGCCACACCATTGGGTTCGGCCCTGTCTACGAAGAAGCGCGCCGCCTTGGCCTTGGCGCCCCCACCGGGATTGACCTGCCCAGTGAGGCGGGCGGCCTGCTGCCCACTGGCGCGTGGAAAGAAAAAAAGATGCGCGATGCCTGGCGCCCGGGCGACACCTGTCAGATCGCCATTGGCCAGGGTCTGCTGCTCACCACGCCGTTGCAGATGGCGCTGTTGACCGCAACTTTTGCCAACGGCGGCACAGTCTATCGTCCCCATCTGGTGCGGCGCGCCGGTCTGCCGGAAAAACTCAACACGATGGCATGGTCACCCGAAGCCCTTGCACTGGTACGCGGCGGCATGCACGACGTGGCGGAGCTGGGAACCGGACGCCGTGTGCGCGTGCGCGGCACGTCGGTCGCGGCCAAGACCGGCACGGCAGAGGTCGATGTGGGCGGCGTGCGCCGCAAGAACACATGGGTCACCGCCTTCGCGCCCTTTGAACAGCCGACCGTCGCGATCGCGATCGTTGTCGAGAGCGGCGAATCGGGCGGTCTTACCGTCGCCCCGATGGTGCATGACGTGCTGGCGGCCATCTTCGGCGAGGCGCCGCCGGAGGAGCGTAACGGAACGACGGACACAACCGCGCCCGAAGTGAGGGGGGACTAAGATGCTGAAATCTCTCCTTGAACGTTTCCAGCGCCTCAATCCGCTGCTTTTCGCCTGCATGGCCGGGCTGATCGTGATCGGGGTGGCGTTCGTTTACAGCGCCTGTTCGGTGCGCGAAGACCCGGAACTGCGTATGCTCTACATGCGCCACGCCGAGATGGGGGTGGCCGGTTTCGTGGTCTACCTGTTGCTGGCCTGGGCCAACTACCGGACGGTGATTCGACGTTGGGGGTGGCTGGTCTATCTGGTTGGCCTGGTGTTGCTGGCGCTGGTGCCATTGATTGGCGAGGCGCACATGGGGGCGCGGCGCTGGCTTTTTGGCATTCAGCCCTCGGAGCCGGCCAAACTGGCGGTGGTCATGCTGCTCGCCTGGCTCTACAGCCGACGCGACGTCAAGCGGGGCGCCGTCATGTTTTTACTGACCGTTATAGCGGTCGGCGTGCCGGCCGTCCTGATCCTGATGCAGCCCGATCTCGGCACGGCGATGGTGCTGGTGCCCACGGTCTTCGCCATGCTTTTCACCGCGCGCGTGGCACCGCGCATCGTCTGGTCTTGCGTGCTGGTCGGTGTCTCCGCCGCCACCCTGATTTTGGGACTGATCTACACGGCCGAAAAGAGCGACCTGCCGCGCGAGCGGCGTGAGCAGTTGATCGCCATGACCCATCTCAAGCCGCATCAGGTGCGGCGCCTGCAAGTGTTTCTTTTCCCGGACAAAGACCTGCACGGAAGCGGATACAACCGCCGCCAGTCTGAAATCGCGGTCGGGTCCGGCGGCGTTTGGGGCAAGGGCTATCTGAAGGGCGAGCAGTACATGCTCGGCTATCTGCCGCCCTCGGTCTCATCCAACGACTTTATCTTCGCGGTGCTGGCTGAGGAGGCCGGCTTCGCGGGTTCTTTGACGGTGCTGCTGCTGTTCCTGGGCCTGCTGGTCTCGGGACTGTGGGTGGCGATTCGTTGCCAAGACGACACGGGGCGCTTGTTCTGCGTCGGCATCATAACCCTGACCTTCAGTCACATGTTCATCAACATTGCGATGACGATCGGGATCATGCCGATAACCGGGTTGCCGCTGCCGTTCATCAGTTACGGGCGCACCTTTATGCTGACCATGATGGCGGCATTCGGGATCGTCCAGAGTGTGTCCATTTACGGACGCGAATCGGAGACAAGGTTTTGAGCGGGCGTCGACAGCGCCGCTCACAGGTTTAGCAAGGAGGAGAACGCATGTCATTGTTCGGATGGTTTAAAAAAAGCGCACCCAAGCGCGAGATCGTGGTCAATGTCGAAAAACTCGAGACGCGCGTGGCGGTGGTTGAGAATGGGCGGGTCGAGGAGTTCCAGGTCGAGCACCCTACCGAAGAGCGCCTCGTGGGCAGTATCTTCAAGGGGCGCGTCCAGAATCTGGAGCACGACCTGCAGGCCGCCTTCGTGGATATCGGCCTGAAGAA
>DAOTKE010000183.1:0-5114 GCA_035449085.1 Kiritimatiellia bacterium
GCCCCATCCATCTTGACAACCGTCAAAGGCATGCCCTCATCGCTTCCATCGGGAAAGCGCGCAGGGTCATCATGCGGCTGCAACACAAAACCAGCGTACGAATAAGCCCGTGGCGCTTCGATACCGCGCGTGAAGGTGACCGTCGATCCCGACGGCACGACAAACCGCGTTGATCGATTGTTGGCGCCCGACTGGTTCGGCGCGTAAATCACACGGTCGACGACGCCCCCGGCGCGCGGCTCGAATACGCCCCCCGTACCGAAGGAAAGCTCACCCGGCCCAATGGCGTTCACATCGTCCACCGCCACCACCCCGGCACCGACATGCAAACCGCCGGCCAACGGCAGCGTCCCTTGCAGATCGAGCCGTCCGGCACCATTCTTGACCAGTGTCACCGGCCCTTCCTGACGGTCGCTGAAAACGGCGGCCGGAATCACATTCGTTGCACCGGCAGGCACTGTCAGACTCAGGCTCACCGGATATGCGGCCGCGGTGTTTTCGACGTGGCCGAATCCATCGTCACCCGGCAGCAGACCGCCGTCAAGGCGGACATCCGCCGCACCGATCTCCAGTGTTGTATCGGCAGGCAAGGTGACTGGCCCGACGATCTGTTTGGCTGCGGCATCGGCGGCGAAAATGAAGCTGCCGGCGGTCGCAGCGAAGCTGCTTTGAACCGGCAACACTGTTGTCGGGAATGCCAATTCACCACCGGTTGTGCTGTATGCGCCGGGCAGGAAAGTGATCGCGCCATCGCCGTCGTCCAGCGTGCCGGCCATGTCGCCAACGGCCCCTTTGCCGGCTTCAATGTAACGATCGGTGTTGTAAAAGCCGTATGTCACCAGCGCGTATTCACCGGGCAGCAACGTAACCGGTACGGGAAGGCGATGGAAACGGAAGCCTCCCTTCACCGCGTATTCCCCCCGCGTGGCGAAAGCCGTCACGGCGAGCGGCGATCCGCCGGTACGTGCAAAAATGGCGACCTTCTTGAAGTTGGCGATCCCGTCACCACCACTGTCATAAGCGCCCAGTTGCGTCACCATGATGGGGCGGTTGACACGAAAGTCCGTGCGTAACGAAAGCGAAGTGTTACCTGCAGTGCTATTATGCAGTGACGGATCAGTGCTGTATGCCTGGACAAAACGTGGACTCGGATCACTCAGACGCAACGTTCCCGCTTCCATCGTCAGGCCACCCAGCGTGACGATCCCCGCCAAGACAGCAGTGCCGGGCCCGCTCTTGGCCAATGGTTGCACGCTGACCACATCGGTCGCCAGCGTTGCCTGTGCGCCGTCGGCCACCGTAATAGAGGGTGTGTCACCGCTGAAATCCAACACGCCATCGACAAAGGTACGTTCGGCACCCGCAATATGCAGTCTTCCAATATTCTGCAGGCCGTCCTGCAGCGAGATCGTCTGCGGCGTGGCCAGCGCATTGGTGAAAAACGCGCTGACACCGTAACCGTTGGCACGCACGCCATCCAGCCAGTTGGCGGCATTGGACCATTCGGCCTGCGATGCGCCAGCGATCCATGTTCCATCCGCAATCTGGCTGAGCGGGCCGTCCGCCAAGATCTGCCGCGCATGCGCGGCGTAGACTTCACGCGGATCTTGCGCATAGGCGCAATACCTCCTCACCGCTGCGCGCGGCATCGTCACCCAAACGATACAGCGCACGCGCCACGACCAGTTCCTTGAGACAACGGTTGCGCTCGGCATCGGCCTCGGTGTCCGAATAACCGGGGATCGGCGGCGGCGTGGCGTCAGGCGGCAACGACTGCCCACGCAACTGTGTGAGCAAGGAAGAGAGCTGCTCCACAACCGAACCGCCGTCGAGACCTTCCCCTGCCAGCGCGACAGCTCGAATATGGGAAAACTGCGATGTGCCGGCGAGCAGACGTGTCTTGTCAATCAGCGGCACAATGCCCCGTGCGTCGCGCGTGCGTCCCAGCGTCACCAGATAACTGTCCATCATGCTGACGGAGCGACCATATTGTCCCATGCCGCGAAAGTTCCAACCGCTGTCCCAGGCACTCGCACTGACCGCTGTGGCCAATGTTTCCGCGCCGGTCGCGTCATTCAACAGCCCCAGAACATGCGCATAGATCAGACGATGGGCCGGCTGTGCGGCGCTTGCGTAGGCCGTGCGCAACAGGGGCAGTGCCGCGACAGGATCGGCCAGTACGATAGGCAGTGACGCATAGTGATTGGTCAGATCCGTCACCGCCTGCTGGATGACGGTCGAGGCCAAGGGGAAATTGTCGACAGTATGGGCGGAGGCGGGAGTCAGAATGCCCATCTCGACCAAGTGGGCCTGCAAGGCGGCGATGTCGATCGCGCGTACAGGAACGTCGGCCTGAACAGCCATCGCCGCCGCGCGTCCGGCCGCATAGCCTTGATTTTGCACATCACGCTGCATACGCAACAACGGCATGGCATCGCGATGCGCACTGATACCGAGCCCGGTCACAAGTAATCCGTCCATGCTTGAGGGCAACAGGGCACGGAACGGCAGATTCGCCGTGATCGAACTCGTGCCAGGGTCGAGAATGAAAAAGAGGTCATGCACGGTGAAACCGTGTGAGTCAAAATTGCTGGCCGGCCTGACAATCGTATCGGGCCAAGTGCGGTTGTTGAGAATATCGATCGGCGTGACCGTCACCACCCCCACCAGACGTCGACGTTCGCGGGTCGCGGGATTTTGTCCGACATCCCATGTGCTCGCCGGTACGCTTCTCCGTGCACGCCGGGCAAAATAGAAAACATCTCCCACAGCGGCATCGTTCACAAAACCGATGTCGCTGTTGACATAGCTATTTCCCAGGATGTGGCGGCCCCACCCCGCGCCCTGGACCGCCGGCTCGCGTCCGTCTCCGAATTCTGTTGCTGCGCCAGCGGCTGCGGCAATGTCGGCATTACCGGTGGAATCGATCACCACCTTGGCGCGGATGACACCGCGTTGCCCATCCGGCAACACGACCACCACACCTTTCACCGTGTTGTCTTCCACGACAGCCCCATTGGCGAGCGTACCGTAAAGTACGCGCACACCGGCGGCACGGCAGGTACGGCGATACCACTCTGCCTTGGCCGTATAAAGCGAAGCGCCGATGGCCTGCCAGCCCGGATCCACTTCGTTCTTGGAGAAACCGCAATCATTACCGTGATAGTAGGCACCGATGCGGCCATCTGTCTGCACGCCGCCCATCGTATAGAGCACATCCATCAATATCGTGTCAACACCGGCGCGGCCGGCGGCGATCGCGGCCGGCGCGCCGGCCGTTCCGGCCCCCACCACCAGCACATCACACTCCGCCAACACCGGCAACGCCTGCGTTCCTTCGGCGACCGTACCACAGGCATTTGTGAAGGCAGGCGGCAAACCTGACAGCAACTCCCGCACCTCTTCGTCACCGGGCGTGGCGTCCTCGTTGGCCGGCAGGACAACGCCACTGAGCGGCGCACGGGCCCATGCATCCGCAGCCGCCGCAACACCCATGCGGTCGGCAAGTTTCATCAGACGCGCAGGATTTTGCAGGTCGGCCGCCAGCGTGCGTGAGATGTCGGCCCGCACCCCCAGCACGTAAAGATATGCGACCCCCTCCGGACGGAAAGCATCCAGCGTGAGCGCATCCGCATCCGTCCAGCCCTGCGCCGAATCGGCGGCGACGCCGACAATGTGATCGGGCGGCAACCATGCCAAACGATCCGCCTGATCAAGGCAGGTGGCGCTCCATGTCAGATCACGCGCGAATTGTTCGATCTCCAACAGCTCCATGATATCGCCACGCTCCAGGTTGGCGGTAAAGCGACAACGGTAGATCCGTCCATTCACACTTGTCGGCATGCCCGGCGGCGCCGCAACACCGCTGATGGTGGCCTGAGTGGCATATCCCGGCAACGTCTCAACGCTCAACCCTTGTGCCGACGGCGCATCGGTGGCATCTGCAAGGACAATCCGCGAAAAGGAATATGGCCCGGGCGTAAAATCGGTCATCACCGCGCCAGCGCACCGCGCCGGCCAGGCATTTTCAGAGGCATCGATCACCACCCGCGCCGTGACAGCCTGGCGTCCCGCACGATTGGCCATCACCACACCGGACGGTTGCCCATCCGCGTCGAGCAACACATCACAGACTGGCGCACCGCCGAGGAAAGCGACACCGGACTCCTCCAGCGCCAACTCCAGCTCACGTTTCAACATCAGCGGCGTTGTCTTGAAACAGGCACCCGGCGTAGGGTCGTCACCGCTGGAATAGAAGATCAACTCATCCAGCAACTGACGTGTAAAGCCGCCATCTGACGGTATATCACACGCCAGCCGCACATAACGGGCACGCACCGGCGCCGCAGGCACGATCCTCGCTAACCAGGTGGGATCAGTCGCCGTGGTCTGTTGTTCGTACTGGACAGTGACGGATGCTGCCGTCCAAATGACGCCATCTTCACTGTATTCGAGTCCAGCAATTTCAGTCTTGAATGGGCCGGTCCCTGATGTTCTCACATAGTAGTAGAGATCGGCCCCCGTGATCGTGCCGACGCCGCTGAAATCGACAGTGATAACCACATCGCTGTTATATTGAACGCTACCGGTGGAGGCACTGTTCTGGACACCGTCGGTCAGGCGTGTGTTGTCATTATCGGGATGGGCGCTATCCGGCGCGACACTGGCCTGATATGTGAACGGGACATGGGACATGAAGATGCGCTGCGCCAAGGAATGGGCCATAAATTCAGGCGCCGCCGCATGCCAGAGTTCCCGCGTACCCGCCAGATCGTCGCCGAGATAAGTGCGCGGTGCCACCAGGAAAACGCTGGCGCCACGGCTGCGTGCGGCCAGCGCCGCGGCCACGGCCGCACTACTTCCTCCGACTACCACGACATCCGCCTCTCGCACTACCGGGACAGCGCGTGCGCTTTGCACCACTGATTCCACGGCATGCCCGATGGTTGCCGCGCCGAAACATGCGATTACGATCCCATTCCTGATCATGAGCATTCTCCGTTTCAAGCGTTACCCCATTACAGCAACACTATAACGCGATAAAAATGAGATGGTCAAGAATCCGGCGGTTCCAAATCAAGGGGGTCGAGATGCTGGGAAGCGCGAGGGGGGAG
>DAOTKE010000184.1:0-5053 GCA_035449085.1 Kiritimatiellia bacterium
TTCCGCTCCCATCTCCCTGCCGCTTAACCATCAACTATCTTGAATCCCACCCTTTTGAGATGTTACCAACTCCCCGCTTGTCTCGCGAGTGGTGGGGCGGTACACTGACGCCTTCTGAGTCGCAAGGTTTCAAAGGAGTGTTTCAGATGTCTGTCAGAGTCCGTTTCGCGCCGAGTCCCACCGGCAATGTCCATATCGGCAATATCCGCGCCGCCATCTTCAACTGGCTGTTCGCGCGGCATACCGGCGGCAAGTTTCTGCTGCGGGTGGAGGACACCGATCGCGAGCGTTCGACGCGGGCGGCGATCGACACGCTGCTCGACTGCATGAAGTGGCTGGGGCTGGATTACGATGAGCCGGAGGTTTATCAGAGCAGGCAGATGGCGCGGCATCTGGCGGTGGCAGAGGATCTGGTCAACCGCGGGCTGGCCTACAAGGACAACAAGGGCGGCGGCGGCGAATGCGTGATTTTCCGCATGCCTAAGACGGGGCGGCTCGAATACACCGACCTCGTCAAAGGCACGATCAGGAAAAAGGCGGAGGACACGCAGGATTTCGTGATTGTGCGTTCGGACGGCACGCCGGTGTTCCATCTCTCGAACGTGGTCGATGACATTGACATGGGCATCACGCACGTGATCCGCGGCGACGACCATGTGGAAAACACCTTCAAGCACATTGAACTGTTCAAGGCCATAGGGGCGCCCATACCGCAGTACGCGCATCTGCCGATGATCGTCAACAACCAGGGCAAACCCTACTCCAAGCGTGACGGGGCGGCTTTTGTGGGCGAGTTCAAGGAGCAGGGCTATCTGCCTGAGGCGCTTTTCAACTTCCTGCTGCTGTTGGGCTGGGCTCCGGGCGATGACCGCGAAGTGCTGACGCGCGAGGAGATGATCGAACTGTTCACGCTCGAACGCTGTAAATCGAGTGCCGCGCGCTTCGATCTCAAAAAACTGGTCTGGATGAACGGCGAGTACATCCGGCGGCAGCCGCGCGAAGTGTATGCGGCCGAGTTCACGGCGCGTGTCCAGGCGGCAGGACTGTCGGTCGAGGGCCGTGATCTTTCGGGTATTCTGGATCAGATGCAGGTCCGCACCAAGTTCTACTCGGAGATTCCGGGATCGTGCCGGTACTTCTTCACGGAGGAGTATCTGTTCGATGAAAAGGCGGTGGCGAAGCGGCTGAAGGGCGAGGGTGTCCCGGAGTTGCTGGAAGAGGTGGCGCAACGGTACGAGGCGCTGCCGAGCTTCGACGTGCAGGGCACCCACGATGTGCTGGTCGCGATGGGCGAGGCGCGGGGCACTGGCTTGGGCGCGCTGGTGCATCCGGTGCGCGTCGCGGTTTCGGGGTTGACCGAGGGGCCGGGCCTCTTCGAGATGCTGGTGCTGATCGGCCGCGATTCAGTCTGCGCACGGCTGCGTCGCGTCGCGCAACGGTTGCGAGACGGATGGGAGATGGGTGGAACGCAGAACGGGTGACAGGGAACAGGCAATAAGCAACAGGTGACGTGCAACACTCAACGTGCAACGCTCAACGTTCAACGCTCAAGTCATGTGGGGAAGAGACAAGATGAAGCTATCGCGAAGGAACTTCTTGGTGCGGGGTGGTGCGGCAGCAGGTCTCGTCTGCGGCGGGGTAGTCGTGAGATTGAGCGGGCGCTTGGTGGCGCGTGCGCCGGTGCGGCTGGGACTTGTCGGGGTGGGGGGGATCGGGCGGATCAATCTGGAACGGTTCCTCGACAGGCATGATGTTGAGGTGCGCGCGATTTGCGAGACGCATGCCGGTCGGGCTGAAGCGGCGCGTGACCGTGTGGCGGCGCGGGCTGGCGGCCGCGATATTTGTGATCTAACGGAGGATTATCGGGAACTGTGCGGGCGGGCCGACATCGACGCGGTGGTGGTCGCGGTGCCTGACAGGCTGCACGCGGCGGTTGCGCTGGCGGCGATCGCTGCAGGCAAGGCGGTGTATGCCGAGCCGCCGTTTGCGCACACTTTGAAGCAAGGGCGTGAACTGCTCCGCGCGGTGGCGCGTAGCGGCTGCGTGTGGCAAACCGGTGCGCATCTGCGCGGGGAGCCGGCCTTCCGTTGCGCGGTGGCGGCGGTGCGGGGCGGGCGGATCGGACGTGTGGCGCGGATCGAGGTGGGCCTGCCGGGTGGCGGCCGCGGGCCGGTGGAATGGACGGACTCCGAAGGCGGCCTGTACCACTGGCGCTGGATGAGCGCGTACGGCGGCGGCAGCCTGGCGGAGTGGATCGGGCATTACGGCGACATCGCGCTCTGGGGTGCGGGCAAAGTGGCCGAACTGCCTGTGTCGGTTGTCGGTCAAGGCGAGTATCCGCGCGACGGGATTTTCGATACCGCGACCTCTTTCCGCTTTCGTTGCAACTACCGCGATGGCGTTGAAATCGAAGTGGCCGACGGCGGTCGGCTTGAAAAAGGTATCGGCGTGCGTTGGCTCGGCGAGAATGGCGAATGGATCTGGGTGACGCGCGGCGCGGTCGAGGCGTCGGACCGCAGGCTGCTGACGGGGCTGCCGCTTGCCGCATTGCGGCCGGTCGACCTGCGGCGTGAGTTTGTTGAAGCCGTCAAAGGGCATCGGGCAACGTGTGTGCCGGCCGTGGCGGCCTTCCATGCGGCGGCGCTGGGGCAGCTCGGGGATCGCGCCATGCGGCGAGCCTAAGCAGGGGATGGGGGGGAGACGGCGTATGAAAATGGTGATGGCGGTCTACAACATCGGGGTGGATGAGGAGGTCATGGCCGCGATGGAAGAGTTGGGGGTGACCTGTTTCACCAAGGTGCCCCGTGTGGTGGGCAAGGGGAAAACCACCGGGCCGCGGCTGGATGACGCCGTTTGGCCCGGCGCCAACACCCTGGCGTTCTTTGTGCTGCCGGAAGAGCGGGCGGCTGTCGTGATGCAGGCCTTCGCGCACCTGCGCGCGACCATCGGCAAGAAGGCCGGTGTCAAAGCCTTCCTGCTGGGGGTCGAAGCCCAGACCATGTGAGTGCCGCCTTGCGTGGCGGTTGAACGTCAAACGGCGAACGCCGAACGGGACGTGGTGCCCGCCGCCTGTCCCGGTGAAGCCGGATCCCCGGCGGTAGGTTCCCGCTCACTGCGGAGAGTGCGGGCTCCAGTGCTCTTGGACGGAAACGGGCAAGGCACCGGAGTGCGCCCTGCGGGATGAGGCCGCTTGAGGGGGCGCTTACTTTTGCATCGACTTTGCCCGTAATATCCTTAATGATATGCGCCCTAACCAAGGGATACCCGTGCGCTGCTGCCGGTCCGGCAGGGTGGGCGTAGGGGTTCGCTCCGATTCTGTAGACGATCATGAAAAAGTTTGAGTACGTGGAAGGCGGTGTGACCGCAGCGCAAGGGTTTCGCGCGTGCGGCGTGGCGGCCGGCATTAAGTACAAGGACCGCAAGGACTTGGCGCTGCTGGTGGCGGATGCGCCGGCGGCGGTCGCGGCCGTGTACACGACCAACAAGGTGGCGGCGGCGCCGGTGCAGATCGACCGCGAGCGCACCCGTTCGGGACAGGCCCAGGCGGTGATCGTGAACAGCGGCTGCGCGAATGCCTGCACCGGGGAGACGGGGTTGGCGAACGCGCGCGAAATGGCCCGTCTGGCCGGCGAGGCGCTGGGGATCGACGAGCAGCTTGTGCTGGTCTGCTCGACCGGCGTGATCGGTGCGCATCTGCCGATGGATCGCATCGCGGCAGGCGTGAGGCTGGCGGCCGGGGCATTGAGCACCGGCGGCGGTGACGACGCGGCGCATGCGATCATGACGACCGACACCGTGGACAAGCAGGTGGCGGTGGAGCTGGAGATCGACGGCAAGACGGTGGTGATCGGCGGCATGTGCAAAGGCTCCGGCATGATTGAGCCGTACATGGCGACGATGCTGGGCTTCATCACGACCGACGCGGCGGTGCATCCCAAGGCGCTCGACCAGGCCTTGCGCGAGGCGGTGGAGGTGAGCTTCAACCGCGTGGTGGTGGATGGCGACCGCAGCACCAACGACACGGTGATCCTGATGGCCGGCGGCGCGGCGGGCAACACGCTGCTGACGCCCTACCATCCGCAGTGGCAGTATTTTGTGGACGCGCTGACAACGGTCTGCCTCGAACTGGGCAAGAAGATGGTGCTGGACGGCGAGGGCGCGACCAAATTCGTGACGGTGCGCGTCAAAGGCGCCCGGACGGATGCGGAAGCGCAGGCGGCGGCGCGCGCCATATCGAAGTCGGCACTGGTCAAGACCTCGTGGTTCGGGCTTGATCCCAACTGGGGGCGCGTGATCGCGGCGGTCGGCTATTCCGGCGCGGAAGTCGACGACCAGAAGGCGCAGATTTTTTACGGCGACATCTGTGCGTATGACCAGGGGCGCGTGGCCGACAAGGCGCTGCTCAAGGCTATGCAGGACGTGATGCGCAAGCGGGCCTTCGAGGTGACGGTGGATCTGCATCTCGGCGAGGGCGAGGATACGATTTACACGTGCGATCTCTCGTATGACTACGTGAAGATCAACGCGGAATACACGACGTGAGCTGAGTGGCGGAAGAGCGGCATGACGCAGAAGGCATTTTACGATTGGCAGACAGCGGGCGGAGGCGGGGACGTGATGCGTCTCGTCTCCGTGCTCGAGCGGCTGGATGTGCCTTGGTGCGTGATTGGCGGTATCGCGGTTAACCATTGGGCGGAAGAGCCGATGGTGACGGCCGATGTCGATCTGGTGATTGCTCTGGATCGCGTCGAGGAGGCGGTCAGCGCGTTGGAGAAAGAGGGATTTAAAGCGGAGCGTTTCCCTTGGCCGATCAGTTTGAAAGGTATCTCGAAGGTCAGCGTCCAGATTTCCACCGAAGAGCGCTACCGACAATTTCCGGCGCGTGCTGTGGCTGCGGATGTGTGGGGCATGCTGATGCGCGTGGCTTCGCTGGAAGATACGCTGGCGGGTAAGCTAGCCGCGTATGCCGATGAAAGTCGGCGGCCCAGTAAGCGGCAGAAGGATTGGCTGGATATCCTGCGCTTGGTCGAGAGCCATCCGGAACTTGCGGATA
>DAOTKE010000185.1:0-5011 GCA_035449085.1 Kiritimatiellia bacterium
CCATGTTTCGCTCTTTCCTATCATCGACAACCGATCAGAAAAATACGTCACGAACATACACCCGCAGCGCGCGGAACGCAAGAGGAAGTGAATGCACTTGCTTTTCCAATCACATGCTCTATATTTGCCCCATGAGTGGAATTGAAGAGGCGTTGATCTTCACGGTCCAGCAGGACAGATTCTTGGCAGAGACATCGACGGCGGTATTTCTCTATCTTCTGCAGGACGGCGAAGTCTATGCCATGAACAGTTTCCCGCATCTTCAGAAACTCGGTTTCCTTCTGGACGCCGAGGAGATCGGAACCTCCCATATTCATGAATTCACCGAGATTATCCTGCTGGTCAAGGGACAACTCATCCATGACATCAACGGGGTTCGCCGCAGGCTGCCGCCGGGGGCGCTGGTGTTTGTGCGCCCGTACGACCTGCACCGGCTGCTGCCGGTCGACGCCGAGCGCACCGTCTTCGCCAGTCTCGTCCTGACGGCCTCAGTCATCCACGACCTGATGTCCTATCTTTGCAATCCGGCGATCACGCACCGGTTCAACACCGCGCCTGAGGCCCCCTGCCTCCACCTGCCGCCGGACGAGGCCCGCGACTTCATGCTGGAAATGGAAAAGGTCAGCAATGAGCAGGCCGTCGCGCCCCAGAACAGTATGCTCATGGCGCGCGTTCTCGCCGCACGGCTTTTCGCCAGGCTCCTCCTGCCGGCCGGAACTGGAGCGGCGCGGGATGACAAGCCCCTGCCGCCGATGTGGCTGGAGCGGCTGCGCGAGAAGGCCGAACAGTGGGACTCCCTCGTGCATGCGACGAGCCGACTCCACGCCATCTGCCGCTGCCACCCGAGCCACCTCTGCAAGTGCTTCCGGCACTATTATGACGAGACGCCCACAGATTTCATCAATCGGTTGCGCCTACGCCAGGCGGTACGGCGGCTCAAAGACCCGGAGGCCAAGGTCGCCGCGATCGCCGCAGAACTCGGTTTCGACAGCCTCAGCCACTTTCACAGGCTTTTCAAGCGCCAATACGGCATCACGCCTGCGGCTTTCCGCAAAGCGTGCATCGATCTCAGTGGCAGAAGGCCGGTTGCCGAGCCGATGTCGTAACCTGCGCCCGGTGCGCCGGGCGCAGGTTACAGGCTGACCCAGCGGCCTCCGGCCGCCGACTCCAGCACCGCGTCGCAAATCCGGGCGGTCTCGTACGCGTCGCGGAAGGTCGGGCGCGCGTTCTCGCCCTTGGCGGCGGCCTCGAGGAAATCGGCGAGCTGATGCACAAAGCTGTGCTCGTAGCCGATCTGCAGGCCCGGCACCCACCAGTGCTTCATGTACGGCTGGTCGCCGTCGCTGACATGGATGGAGCGCCAGCCGCGCACGATCCCTTCGTCGCGGTGATCGAAGTACTGCAGGCGGTGCAGGTCGTGCAGATCCCAGCGGATCGAGGCCTTCTCGCCGTTGATCTCGAAGGTGAAGAGTGCCTTGTGGCCGCGCGCGTAACGCGTCGACTCAAAGTTGCCCATCGAGCCGTTCTCGAAGCGGCAGAAGAAGGTGCAGGCGTCATCGATCTTGACCGGCTCGACCTGACCGGTCTCGACATTCTTGCGCTCTTTCACGAACGTTTCCGTCATGGCGTTCACTCCCTTGATCGCGCCGTTCTGCCACACGGCCAGGTCGATGCAGTGGGCCAGCAGGTCGCCCGTCACGCCGGAGCCGGCCGCCTTGGCATCCAGGCGCCAGGTCGCCATGCCGCCCTGCGGCACGTCGGCGGAAATCGTCCAGTCCTGCAGGAAGTTCGCCCGGTAGTGGAAGATCCTGCCCAGGCGTCCCTCGTCGATCAGCTTTTTCGCCAAGGTCACGGCCGGAATCCGCCGGTAATTGAACGAGACGAAGTTGAGCACGCCGGCCTTTTCCACCGCTTCGGTCATGGCCAACGCCTCAGCAGCGTTGCGGGCGAGGGGCTTTTCGCAGATCACCATCTTGCCGGCCTGGGCCGCCGCGATGGCGATCTCGGCGTGGACGTTGTTGGGGACGCAGATTTCGACGGCGTCGATGTTCTTGTCCTCGACCACGCGCCGCCAGTCCGTCGTCCAGGACTCATACCCCCAGCGGTCGGCAAACGCCTGCGCCTCGGCCTCGACCAGTCCGCAGACGGTCTTCAGCACGGGCTGGTATTCGAGGTCAAAGAAATTGCCGACCCGGCGGTGGGCGTTCGAGTGGGTGCGGGCCATGAAGCCATAGCCGATCATGCCGATGTTCAGATTTTTCCTGGTCGCCATTTTGGGTCCTCCTTTTGTTCGAAAAGAATCGATTGAATCGACGGAATCGAATCCCTCGGCCCCGTCGCCGTCATGTCACTCCGTCCAGCCGTGGGCCTCGCGCACCTGGAGCATCGCCCCAAGAATGCTGTTCCAAGTGCCGGGCAGCCTCATCACCTCATTGGTGAACATGCAGCCGTCCCAGCACAGGTGGCGGATGGCCCGCGTCAGCTCGCCCTTTTCGTCGCGCAGCCACTGGCCCGCGCACCAGACGATATCCAGCTTGCCGTTGGGATCGTCCGGCAGGCAGTGGCGCCCGGTCTTGTCGTGCGAACCCTGTCCCTTGACGGTGGCGTCGTTCTGGGCCACATGGAAGTCGATCGTCCACGGCCGCAGGGCGGCGGCGAGTTTCGTGTAGGCCGCGCGGAAGGTCGCGGTGTCGGCCCAGTCGAAATCTTCCGGCACCAGGCGCGCCTCAGGCGCGTTGTAGCCGAGAAGATAGAGCAGCGTGTGCGCCATGTCGGCCTGGAAGCCCAGGGTCTTGGGGCGGTCCACGCCTTCGAGCACATCCAGCATGGCGCGCCACGAATGCATGCCGCCCCAGCAGATCTCGCCCTCGGCCGCCAGCCACTCGCCCGCGTCCTCCGCGATGTCGCACGCCTGCTTGAAGGTGTCGATGATGAGTCTTGTGTTGCCGGCGGGATCTTTGAGCCAGTCGGCGACGCCGCCCGAAGAGTCGATGCGGATGACGCCCGAGGGCCGCACGCCCAGTTCGCGCAGCTTCTGGCCGATGCGGCACGCCTTGCGCACCTGCTCCAGCCAGTGGGCGCGTTTCTCGGCGTCGCCGAAGGCGCAGCCGCTCCACACGGGCGCCACCAGCGAACCGATGGCCAAGCCCTTGGCGGTCACGGTGTCTACAAGACGCTTGAGGTCATCATCCGTCGAGTCGATGTCGACATGCGGCGCGCAGAGGAAGAGGTCGATGCCGTCAAACCGGGCGCCGTCCACGCAGGCGGCCGCGGTGAGGTCGATCATGGTCGCAAGGTCGATGGCCGGCTCGGGCGTGCCGGGGCCTTTGCCCACGACACCCGGCCAGGTGGCGTTATGAAGTTTCGGGAAGGTATGGGACATGGCGTGATCCTTTCTAAAGCGAATGATTTCTCACACGAAGGGCACAAAGGGCACGAAGTGAATTTTTGCGTTATCCACCTTTGTGTCCTTCGTGCCTTTGTGTGAGATGACACATTAACCGTGCCGGCCGATCTCCGGCGCGTCCGGATTCACCTCGGGGCCGAAGTAGCGCAGGATTTCCAGCGGCTCGCTCTGCGAGGCGTTCACGTAGGTGACGCCCGCACGCGCGGCATCGTGCACCACGAAGAACTCGTCGTCCGTGATGTCGTGGAAGCGGATCATGTTGGGGCTGGAGAGGCGCTGGCCATTGATCGTGCCCTCGCCCTGCACGGCGATCAGGCAGTAGGCGCCGTTGTCCTTGATGGTGCAGGAGCAGCCCGGCAACACGGTCAGGCGCTTCGCGGTGACGCACTGCCAGCCCTTCACGCGGCCGTAGTTGATCCAGTAGTCCAGATACCCGTCCTGCTCGGAACCGCTGGCCAGCACCGGCTCGAGGAAGTGGTTCTTGTAGAAGTAGGGGTCGGTGTTCTCCTTGAGATCGACCATGCCGGCGATGAAGTCCAGATCCTTCTGCTTGTCTTTGGGCACGTCCTTGACCAGGAGCGACCACGGCACGTAGTTCTCATCCACCAGGTTCTGGAACATCGCGAACACATCCGAGCCCCATTGCGGCTCGTAGGTGCAGAGCGAGCCCGGCGCGTGCAGCACGTTCGGCGGCACGAACCAGCCGGTGCCGACCTTCAGGCGGTAGGCCTGCGAGATGTCGGTGATGCCGTTGTCGCCCTTGTTCCAGCGCTCCAGGCAGCGGATGATGTCCGCCTTGGTGGTGCCCGGCACCAGGCCGAAGAAGGTGTAGGGGAAGCGCGCGCCCAGGTTGTTGTGCTGCGGCGGGAAGTAGTAGGACTCCGGCTTGCCCTCCTGGCCGACCAGCTTGGCGAGCTTGTCGTCCTGGTGCAGGTGGTGCGGCAGCGGCCCGAGATTGTCGAAGAACTTGCTGTAGACCGGCCAGCGCTGGTACTTTTTCCAAATCTTCGCGCCGACGATCGCCGCGCCCAGCTCGGCGACCACGTCGCGCAGCAGCACGCGCTTGTTCTCAAAGACCACATAGCTCAGGCCTTCGTCCGGCCGGCGCCCCGCATTGGCCGCCTCAGTCGTCGACCCGAACCAGCGCTCATCGATACCGCCGCGGTCGAGACCGAAGGCAAACAGATCATCCGGGTGCAGCTTCAGACGACGCCCGGGATAACAAAACACGCGCGGCACCCAGTTCGGCGCCAGCCGCAGCACGCCGTTGCCCGCGTTCAGCGCGGCATCCGCGACACCGCGCACCTTCTTGCTCTCAGTCTTCAACTCTTTCACGGATCGAACGCTCATGGCTAGTCTCCCTATGAAAACATCCAAGTTACAGAATACATCGGAATCGTACGCTTCCACGCAAGGCATGTCTTGTAAAGCCCCCTTCAATATGTGTATTTTATCGGCGTGTTATCCTCGCTCGACAAACGGATTTTCGCCCGTTATCATTCGCCCTTTCGTCTTTGGGCTTATCGGTGCGATCAAAAAAAACAAGGAGTCGTGATGAGTGCGCCAAGCAAAGCGTGCGATATGCAGTCGGTTAAAGTCCGACAC
>DAOTKE010000186.1:0-4964 GCA_035449085.1 Kiritimatiellia bacterium
AGCATGCACCGCAAAATAAGGCTTGTTGTCGGCGGAAGCGTGATACAATACATGCAAAGGAGAAGGGGAAAGATGAGAAACGTGATGTTGTTTCTGGCGCTCGCGTTGGCGGGGTCTGCCGCGCAGGCCGAGCTGATGCTCACCCCGTGGGGCGAGAAGGTGACGAGCGAAAACTGCTGGCGCGACTATCCGCGGCCGCAGATGGCGCGCGCGGGCTGGCAGTGCCTGAACGGCGACTGGGACTATGCGATCACCTCGGTCACCAATACGCCGGGCCGCCCGGAGAAATGGGACGGCAAGATCCGCGTGCCGTTCGCGCTCGAGGCGCCGCTCTCCGGCGTCAAGGGGCGCCTCCTGCAGCCGCAGGAATATCTGTGGTATACGCGCGGGCTCGAACTCGATCCCAAGCCGGGCGAGAAAATCCTGCTGCACTTCGGCGCGGTGGACTTCCGGGCGATCGTGTACCTCGGGCACGACGAGGTCGCGGCGACGCCGCACGAGGGCGGGCAACTGCCGTTCACCGTGGATCTGACGCCGTACGCGAAGAAGGGCGCGAACACGCTGACGGTGCTGGTGTGGGATCCGACCGAGGATTTCATCCAGTCCCGCGGCAAGCAGGCGTTCCGCACCCACGCCTGCTTTTACACGCGCATGAGCGGCATCTGGCAGACGGTGTGGCTGGAGACGGTGCCGGAACGGCATATCGTCGACTACACGGTCGTGACGGACATTGAAGTCGGCACGGTGACGTTCAACGTCGCGGTCGACGGGCTCAAGTACGGCGATACGGAGACCGGTACCATCGCGGTGACGGAAGGCGGCAGGGAGATCGCGGCGGGAACGTTCAAGCCGGGTGAGGCGTGCACGCTCAAGATGCCCGCCGGCTTCGGACGGTGGAGCCCCGAGTCGCCGCGGCTCTACGACTTCACGGCGAAGTTCGGGAGCGACGCGGTCAACGGCTATTTCGCCATGCGTACGTTCGAGAAGCGCCGGGACGCGAAGGGCGTGTGGAGGTTCTATCTCAACAACGAGCCCTACTACGTGATGGGCACGCTCGACCAAGGGTGGTGGCCGGACGGTCTCCTCACGCCGCCTTCTGACGAGGCGATGGCGTTCGACATCCAGACGCTGAAGGACTGCGGGTTCAACACGATGCGCAAGCACATCAAAGTCGAGCCGCTTCGCTATTACTACCTGTGCGACAAGCTCGGTCTCCTCGTCCTGCAGGACATGCCGTGCAACAGTGTCGACGCGCGCGGCCCGTTCGACTGGCAGACGGCGAAGGGCTACGGTCTCTACCGCGAAGAGCTGAAGGGCATGATGGACCTCCTGCAGAAGGTGCCGTCGATCGTGATGTGGGTTCCCTATAACGAGGGGTGGGGCCAGCATGATCAGAACCTGACGCACACGACGCTCGACTTCGTGAAGAAACACGATCCCACGCGGTTGGTGAACGGCCCGTCCGGCTGGGCGGATTTTGAAGGCGGCGAAATCTACAACGACAAAGGCCAGGCCCCGCGCCGCACCCGGACGGCCCACAGGCCGGCAGGCGAGTGCGAGGCTGCGGACGCGGTGGACTACCATTATTACCGCGGCCCGAAGATGCCGCCGCTCAACGACCGGCGCGTTTCGTTCCTCGGCGAATTCGGCGGGCTCGGGCATCCGGTCGAAGGCCACATTTGGCGCACGTTCGACCAGGCGGCGTCGCTCGGTGGAGAAAAGAGCGGCGACTGGGGCTACGGCGGCATTGAAGACACGAAGACGCGCGAGGGCCTTGAGAAAACATACCTGGGCCTGATGGAGGAGCTCGGCAAACTTGCCGGATGGGGGCTCGCCGGGTCCATCTACACCCAGACGACGGACGTGGAGATCGAGATCAACGGACTGCTCACCTATGACCGCAAGGTGCTCAAGTACAATCCCGCGGTACTCAAGCAGGCGCATGCGGCGGTGGCCGCCAAAGCCAAGGCGTCGGCGCTGAACGCCCCCGGCAACGGCACGGACCTTCTCTACATCTCGCACGTGCACCGCGGCGGGGGGAAGCTGGAGCGTCCGGACAACACCCTCGAGACGTTCGAGTGGTGCTGGGAAAACGGCAGTGCCCTCGAGTGCGATTGCCGCAAGACCAAGGACGGCGTGGGCATCATGCTCCACGACAACACGCTCGCGCGCACAGCGCGGGGCATTCCGGCCGAGATGGCGAAGAAGTCCGTTTCAAAGGAATTGACCTGGGCCGAGATCAAAGACGTAGACGTGGGGTCTTATCTCTCGCCGAAATTTGCGCATCACCGTATTCCGACGATCGAAGAGACTTTTGCGGCGATGAAGGGGAACCCGACGTATCTCTGTTTCGTGGACGAAAAGGGCGCCGGCCCCGCTTACATCGCGATGAAGGCGAAGGAAGCGGGGGTGCAGGACCAGGTGTACTACACCGGCCCGAGCCACGAGAAGATTTTCGACTGGAACAAGATTCTGCCCGGCGGCAAGTCGCTTCTCTGGCTCGGCGCCTGGCCGAAGGGCCGGAGCGCGGCGGAACGGGCGCGCACGGACGCTTGGTTCCGCGACGCGATGGCGAAGCTGCGCGCGAAGGAGTTCAAGCACATCTCCGCGGTCTCGCTCCACACGTACTACGATCCGAAGGACCCGGTCGATCCGTTCATTCCCTCGACGCCCGTCCTGAAAGAGATGATCGGCGAATTCCATATGCACGGAATTCCCGTCGCCTCCATCCCGTTCGCCGGCGGCGAGAGCGAAGAGGTGTATTTCAAACTCCACGGGCTCGGGATGGACGGCTTCTCGACCGACTATCCGTCCGTCATGTTCTCCGTGATCCGCAAGCTCAAGGCGGGCGTGAGAGAGTAGCGATTGATGATTAGCGATTAGCGAGTGGTGAAGAATTTCCCACGAACGTGACAATACCGGAAACCGTCAAGAAATGAACGCATGAAAAAATTATTTGATGACGAAGCGGTCGACCGGCGCTTTCACCGCGGGCAGTGGCGGATGCTCGGCATGACGATTGTCGGCTACACGCTCTTCTATTTCATGCGGAAGAACTTCAGTTTCGCGATGCCGGGACTTGAGCAGGATCTCGGCGTCTCGAAATCCATGCTCGGCAACTGTCTTTTCGCAGGCGGGATCGTCTACGGCATCTCGAAATTTCTGAACGGGGTCATCGGCGACCGTGTCAATGCGCGCAGGATGCTCTGTGTCGGGCTTGCGGTCTGTGCGTGCGTGAATGTCGCGTTCGGTTTCGCGCCGGAGATTGTGAATTTCATTTCAGATGGCGGGGCGGACTCGGCCTCACGTGTGACGACGCTGGCCGTGGTGCTCGGCGGGCTCTACGTCCTCAACCAGTTCTTTCAGGGCACGGGCTTTCCGCCGTGTGCGAAACTGATCGCGCACTGGATTCCGCCGCATGAACTGGCCACGAAGATGAACGTGTGGAACACCTCGCACTCGATCGGCGGCGGGATCGTCGCGAAAATCTGCGGCGTGATCATGGGGCTCGGCGTCATCGGGAGCGCCAACCAGGGCGTCGGGATGTGGCGGTGGTGTTTCTGGTCCATGGCCATTCTGGGGTTTGTCGGTCTCGTGCTCATGTGGCTCCGGCTTCCAGGCACGCCGGAGGAGCAAGGTTTGCCGCCGGTCCCCGGAACAGAGGGCGCGAAAGCGGACGATCAGGCTGGCGGACAACCTCGGCCGTCTGTCTGGAAGGCGGTGTTTTCGCATCCGGCGATCTGGGCGCTCGGGTGCTGCAATTTTACGATCAATGCTGTGCGCGCGCTGGTTGCGGACTGGGGGCCGACTCTGCTGCAGGAGGCGAAGCACCTGACGTCATCCGAGGCGGGGACAGTGATCATGGCCTTCGAGTTCGCTGGCATCGCGGGCATGCTTCTGTCGGGCTGGGTGACCGACCGGTTTGCAGGCGGGCGCAGTCCACGCGTCTGCGTGTTTCTGATGGCGCTTTCGGCGGTGTTGCTGGGGCTCTTCTGGACGCTGCCTTCCGGGGCCGCGTCCGGCGCGGCACTCTGCGCGGTCGGGTTTTGCCTATACGGACCGCAGGCGCTGACGGGGGTTGCGGCGACCAATCTTTGCGGCAAGCAATTTGCCGGAACGTCGATCGGGTTCATCTCGCTCTTCTCTTACATCGGCGTGTCGATCTCAGGCAAGGTCTGCGGTACGCTCGCGCAGTCGACGGGCGGGTGGCAGGTGCCGGTGTGGGTTGTCGCGGGCACCGCTGCGGCCGGCATGGTGTTTTTTCTGACGCTCTGGCGGGCGAAGGCACATAATTACGGCTCTTGATTTTGGATTTTGTGTATAGGTGGGTGTTATGTCAAAAGGTATGATCGATAAGGCGCTTGAGAACGCCTGTGATACAAAGGCGTGCGTGATCGGCGAGGATGTGCTTGAGCAGGTGCCTTTCTTTTTCAGCGAACAGTTCGACGGGGCGTTGGACGCGATTGTAGTCTGCGATCCCCGCACGAAGGCTGCTGCGGGCAACCGGGTTGCGGCGCTGCTTAAGAACGCCGGCGTCGTCGTGAGCGAGCACGTGCTCGAGCCGGGCGGTAAAGAGATCCATGCCGACTACCGCTACGCGGAAGAGGTCCGAGCCGCCATTCATCAAGCAATCGGACAGTCAAACGGAGGGACCGTCGTCCCCGTGGCCGTCGGTTCAGGGGTGGTGAACGATCTCACGAAGCTTGCGAGCGGCGAACTCGGTGTCCCGTACATGGTCTGTGCGACGGCGGCAAGCGTGGACGGCTATTCGAGTTTCGGATCGGCGATCCGTTCCCCCGAGGGCGCGAAGAAAACCTATGCGTGCCCTGCGCCGCGCGTGATCGTGGCGGATCTGGAGGTGATGCGCACGGCCCCGAAGTGGATGGCCGCAAGCGGTTTCGCCGACCTTCTCGCGAAAGTGACGGCAGGCGCGGACTGGATTCTCGCCGACGAGTTGGGGGCCG
>DAOTKE010000187.1:0-1206 GCA_035449085.1 Kiritimatiellia bacterium
ACGAGAGCACGTTGTAGGAGCGGGTCATCAGCTCGGAGTCCGGTTCGTTGGCCGGAACAATCATGACGATGTTGCCGCGGATCTTGAACTTCATGCCGGTGACGTCGCAGACCAGCTTGAGGGCGTCATAGAGGCTGATGAAGCGGGCGCTCAGCGCCGAGATCGGCGGCACACCGCCAGCGGCGGCTGAGGGCGCCGGCGCGAAGGGATCGGCATTTTCGGCGGGTGCGGCGGCCGGTGCGCCCGTGTTCAGCTTGAGCACCAGGTTGACGCCGCGCTGTTCCATCGGAATCTCGGGCTTGTCGTAGTCGCGGCTGGCCTGCTTGAAGAAATCGACGGCGTCAATGATGGTGGCGGGCGGGCGGAAGGTGACCTCCGGGATCACGATGTCGCGCAGCTTCTGCTGGATGACCTGCTCGGCGGTCTTGGTGCCCAGCGGATCGATGGTCGGCTCTTTGCGCGTGATGTCGCCGCTGCCCGAGGGGCGCTGCGCGCTGTCGATGGCGTAACGGTTCGGCGTCCACGACGCGCGGACCTCATGGATCATCTTGCTGCGCGTGGCTTCGAATTCGATATCCGCAACAGCCTTCATGCGGTCGGCGATACGGTTACGCAGCTCCATCGCTTCCACGTTGTGGGGATTGTCGCGCAGGACCAGCTCACACTCCTCCAGCGCCTTGGCATACTCGGCGGTGGTGTAGTACTGGCGCGAGCGGCGCAGGCGGCGGCGGATCTCGTCACGCTGGGCCTGATATTCTTCTTCGTTGATCCGGTGGGAAATGCTGGAGGTGTCGGCTTCGGCCTTGGGCGGCTGGCGCTTCAATGTTTCGATCAGGCGCTCGGCCTGCGGGTGGCCGTACTCTTTGGCCTGCGCGGCCAGCGGCAGCGCCTTCTCGGCGTCGGCGATCTTCATCGCCTGCTTGGCGTCCAGGTAGAAGGCCTCCGCCATGCCGGCCTTGGCCTCCTCGCGCGCGGCCTGGGTGGCCGGACGGTTGCCGATGAACTCGAGGGCCTGCTTGTATTGATCGCGGGCCAGTGCGTAGTCACCGGCGGCCAAAGCCTTCCGGGCGGCCTCGAGAGAGGCAAAGCCGTGGCTGTCGAGCGACTTGCGGCGGATCGTCTCCAGCATCACCAGCTCAGAAATCAGGCTGGCCGTGTCGTCCTTGTCCGCCACGGCCGGCGCGTCGCCAGGGGCGGGCGCGGGCT
>DAOTKE010000187.1:1306-4957 GCA_035449085.1 Kiritimatiellia bacterium
GCGGGCGCGGGCTCCGCCGCAGGGGCAGGTTTCTCTTCCGCCTTGGGCGCCGCGGCAGGCGCGGGCTCGACCTCGGCCGGCCTGGCCTCAGCGGCGGGGAGTTCGGCAACCGGCGCAGGGGCCGGCGCAGGCGCGGGCTCAACGGGCTGCACCTCGGCCGGCGCGGGAGCGGCGGGCGGCGGCTGCGCCGGAGCGGCGGCAGGCTTTTTCTGCTGGCCACCCAAATCCTGCAGCAACGCTTCGAGATCATCCTGCGCGTACAGGCCGGTCACGGCTCCGCAAGCCATGGCCGATACACTCAACACCAACAACCACCGTGTACTATGCGTCATCTGGAGAGACTCCTATTTGTGGCAGCTTCTTATCCTGAATAGGCAATAAAAGGTTCCCATATTAGCCGGAGTAATGTGACTAATCAAGCTTGGGAATCACTTTTTGTTGCCCAGTCGCTTCGTTCTCTATCGTGACAGACGTCTTCGCACTGTCGACGGAAAGGACGCGGTACGTTTCTTCGCGGACCTTGAACGTGCCGCCCTCCAACACCGAATACTCGGCGTTATCGAGCGGAAGCACGATCACCGCTTCAACGTCTGTGACCTTCCCGCTTTCGTTGATCGTCAACGTCATCTCTTTGTTGTCCGACAATCTTTTCACCGTCACGGTCGACGCGTCCACCCGCATTTTAATGCCGGGCATGTTGGGGTTTTCGCGCTCGACGGTTTTCGCCGTGACCGTTCCCGCGAGATACCCGGTTTCGCCGATCTTCTCGTTCTCGCGCACCCAGTACGTCCTGCGGATCGGTTCGATCTGGTTGAAGACGATCTGGTTCTTGCCGTCGGGCATCTTGTTGACGCCGCTGAAGACCAGCGGCATGCGCTTGCCGCGCAGCTCCTTGACGCGCAGGAGGCTGACCAGCGCCGGATGCGACTTGGGATCTTTCGGATCGGTCTTGGCGATGATCTCCTCCAGGTTCGTGAAGCCGTCGCCGTCGAGATCGCCCTTGGCATCGGCCGGATCCTGCGGATTCAGCCCCAGCGCATTCTCGATACGGTCAGGGATGCCGTCGCCGTCGCTGTCCAAACCGGGATCGGACTCGGCCGGCTTCGGCTGTGCGCCCGCGCAGAAAGGGCAGGTCTCGGCCGCGTAGGGGATAGGCTTCTGGCACTCTTTGACCACGCAGATGACGCGCCGCTCCGGTGTCAGGAAACCGGCCTGCTGAGAGTCGGGACGCTCCAACTGCAGCGGCGAGCGCGCCAGCCGCATGGCGGCCTCAAACTCCGACATGTCGATGGCCCCCAGGGCGGTGGAGGCGGGCTTCAACGAGCTGATTTTCAGCTTGTAGTTGGCCTCTTCGCGCTGCCGGGCAGGCCCCGCCGCGCGCGTGAGGTAAAACAGGGAGGTGACGAGGCCGATCAGCACCACGACCACGATCACTTTGTCGTAGTACTTGACGACGGGATTGTTCGCGTTGAGTTTCAAGGCCACGGTTTAGACTCCCTCAAACGAGTAGACATCGATGTCAAGTTTCACGTTCACCGGCGGTTCCAGTTCTGGATCGGTCACGATCCGCTCGACATGCGACAGCTTGGCCGGGTCGACTGGCGCCGCCCCATCGGTGGCGAGCTTCGCGGAGCTCTCCTTCTTCCTGGCGTTAAACTGCGCCAAGAGGTCACCCGTCTTGCGCAGCTCGACTTCGGCCACCACCGCAAAAAGGTCCATCGCCGCCAGCCGGTTCAAAGCCTCGATGAAGGCGGCCGGACGCGCCACGAACTCGACCGTGAAACGCTGACTGGTCCAATACGCCGTTTCGGCGCGCGCGGCGGATCCGGACGCCCTGGCGCTGCCGCCGCTGTCGTCCCGGCGGCGGCCGCGACGGCGCGGGGACGTCTCTTGCGGCTCTTCCTCTTTTCTCACGATATCGAAAACCTCGCGCTCAACCTTCTTCAGCTCCAGAATGTTGGCGGCGTAAAGCTCCTCGCAGATCTTCTCGATGATGGCCAGTTGCACGGCCAGCCGGTCCACGTGCTCGGACGCCGGCAGGCTGTCGGATTGCCCGAGATACTGATCAAACCCGAAGTAAAAATTGGGGCCGACGATCTTGCCCTGCACCGCGCCGGAATGGGCAGACAGCCTGCGGACCGAGGCCTGAAGCTCCTGCTTGAAGCTGGTCGGTGTTTTGGGCTCAACATGGAGGTCGCCCTTGTGGAGCTGGTTGGAGGCGGTAGCCAGCCAGCCCTCCAGCACCTTTTGATCCTCGCCGACACGCGCGATGTTCTCGTCGCTGGGGAAAACCTTTGCCCGGTAGATCTGCTGCAACTCTTGATACGCCCGGTCGCGCTCTTCCGCCGCCTCGTTTTTGATGGCGGTTTCACTGTAGAGAAACCAGCCGGCAACCCCGCAGACGGCAGCCATCAGGACGCCGCAGGCGATCATGGTGATCTGTTGACGTTTCATTTCGTTTCGGTATCCTTCGAGGCCGCCTCGGCCAGTGTCGCCTCGATTGTGAATTCAATCAAATACGCCTCGACGTCCTTCTGACCGGTGATCCTGACATCCTTCGGCCCCTTGCCGAACACCGACTGCATCTTCAGACGGTCGCGCAGCACTTCCAGCACCGTCGCGTTACGCCCGGCGGCGCGCTCCTTCTCCTCGACCGCCTTGAGCTTGTCCGCCCAGCCGCGGCCGACGATGCGCAGTCCCGTCACGCGGTCGCCCTCGCCCTTGACCGGCACCAGCTCCGTGAGCCAGACCCCGTCGAACAGACTCTTGCGCACGGCATCCACGCGCTTCAGCCACGCCGAGCGCTCCAGGATCACGTCCCGCAACGCCTCGGCCTTCTTCGAGACCTCCCCTTCGGCGGCCTGCGCCTTGCTGAGGCGGGCCAGGTCGCCCTTGCGCGCACTCAACTCCTCGGCCACCTGCGCCCCCTGGACGCGGTACAGTTCCGCGAGCTGCTTCGCGTGCACCACCCAGATGAACAGGCAGAGCAACAGGCCGGCCGCCGCCAGCGCAAAGAACGGCACGCGCTTCTTGAAGGACTTGCGCTTGACGATCTCGGGCGGCATCAGGTTGATCTCAACCGGGCACGCCAGGGAACGGCGCAGCGCCAGTCCGACGCTCTCGGCCAGCACGAAGGCATCGACGCCCGCCCGCTCCCGGTTGATCCGGCTGCCGATCCCGACATTCGCGAACGGATTGAGATAGGTGACCTCAATCTGCAGCTTCTCGCGGAAGAAGGTGTCCAGGTGCGGCATGCCCGCCGAACCGCCCGTCAGGAACATCCGGACCGGTGCGCTGCCCCCCTGCTGGCTGCGGTAGAAATTCACGGAACGGCTGATCTCGGCGTGCAGGCGCGTCACCACGTTACGCACGACTTTCGAAACGCGCTCGGCCGTCTCGTCCTCCGAAGCGGTCACCCCGCCCAGCGACACGAACGCGACCTGCCGCTTCAGAGCCTCAGCCTCCGCGAAGGAGATCTGGAAGCTCTTGGCGACCTCCTGCGTGATGGCGTTGCCGGCCACCGGGATGCAGCGGTTGTAAATCTTCTCGTCTTCAATAAAGATCAGGTTGGTCGAGCGCGCGCCGATATCGAGCAGCACCGTGCAGCCGTCCAACTGCGAGTAGTTGTAGCGCAGGCAGTTGTAGAGCGCC
>DAOTKE010000188.1:0-4935 GCA_035449085.1 Kiritimatiellia bacterium
ATCGCGCTATCCAGCAGCCTCGCAACTCGAAGAATTCTTGATTTGGAACCGCTGCTCGACAAGCAACCGTTCTGCGCTAAGCTTTCAAGTAGGCGGGACGGAGTCCCTTGAACATAGGATAGTGCTTGGTGTTCAGGGTCTTCAGCTCGGCGTTTTCCGCTTGCGCCGTCGCGGCCACGATGGCGTCCGCCAACCCGACGCCGTGCGACTTGCCGTAATCGCGTTTCAGAAGGCCGCCAGCCTGCGCGATCGCCTGAGTGACAGGCACCACGCGGAACAGAGAGACGAAGGCGTCAAGCGCGACACGTTCATCTTCGCCTTTTACGCCTGCATAGAGTTCAGCGACCACGATGGCGGGCAAAATCATGCGGTCTGACCAGGCTTTTACCAGCGAGACCGCCTTGCTGTGGCCGCGTAGGAAATCGACCAACACATCGGTGTCAAGAAGGATAGGGGCGCTCATGCTTTGCTCCTGTCCCAAGCGGCACGCGTCGATGCAAAGTCGGGGAGGTCGTCACGGTTCTTCCACAGCCCTGCGGCTGCGTCCAATACAGCATCCCGCCTGTGACGGCTCGACTGGGCGAGAAGACCGTTGACAGCCTCGCGAATCAATTCGCTGAGTTTCATCCCGGTCGCCTTTGAGAGCGTGGCCAATCCCTCCCGATCTTGTTCAGTCAGATAGATTTGCGTCCGAACCATAAGCACCTCCGATGTATACACCATGATTATACATCGTCTGATGCATGTCAAGCGGTATCGGGGGCCCCTAAACTGCGGGAGTTGACACTCCCCCTGTCGCATCACCCTGCCGCGGACTTTGCGCAACCGGTTCGCGGGGAGTTGCTCATGGAAAAGCGACATCAACCACGTCAACGCCCGCAAAACGGGGCACACCGTTTCGACTTGAGGCAGGGAGGTGTAATAGGTACCATAGAAACCACTCATGGAAACGCAAATGTCCCCGTTGATTCGGGCCGCCGTCCTTCGTGACGCCGTACAGATTTTCGAATTGATCCGCAGCCATCAGGAAGATCTGATCTCGCGGCCGATCGGTGATATTATCCAAAATATCGATCGATTTGTGGTCTGCGATCTTGACGGGCGTGTGGTGGGGTGCGCGGCGTGGCAGATTCTGCCGGAAATCGGCGAGCCGGAACGCGCCGCGGTCGAAATCCAGTCGGTTGCGGTGTTGGCGTCCTACCGGCGCCTGCATCTCGGCACGCAGATCGTCACGCGTATCCTGCATGAGGTGCGCCGCTTCGAACCCGCGCAGGCGATCGTGCTGACCTTCGCGCCGAAGTTTTTCGAATCGCTGGGCTTCAAAGTGATTCCTAAGACTCAAGTCATGCACAAGCTTTACATGGGGTGTATCAACTGCACCAAACACGCCAATCCGTTCACCTGCCCTGAAATCGCGATGGCGCTCGATCTGCGCCACCCGCAGCAGACCTGATCCGGGAGACTGTCCGACCGTAATGAATACACGATACGCCGCCATCCAGTCGATCGCCACCACGCAGCCGCGTTTCGCGCACGTCAAGCCGGATGCTTTCCGCTCCGCGCAACAGGCGTTCGGAAGCTGCGTCTTCAGTGACGCCGTGATGCGGCAGCGCCTGCCGGAACAGGTTTACGCGACGGTGCGTCGCACGATCGATCTCGGCGAACGGCTCGATGTGTCGGTCGCGGGGGCGGTGGCCGAGGCCATGCGCGACTGGGCGATTGAAAACGGGGCCACGCACTACGCGCACGTCTTTTACCCGCTCACCGGATTGACGGCTGAAAAGCACGATAGCTTTCTGGAGCCGGACGCGCACGGCGGTGCCATCGCCAAATTCTCGGCCAAGCAGCTTGTCAGCGGCGAGGCTGACGGCTCCAGCCTGCCTTCCGGCGGGCTGCGCGCGACCTTTGAGGCGCGCGGCTACACGGCGTGGGACGTGACGAGCCCCGCCTATATTCTCGATGCTGCCGGCGGCCGCACACTCTTTATTCCCTGTGCGTTCTGCGCCTCGACCGGTGACGCGCTTGACAAGAAAACGCCGCTGCTGCGTTCCATGCAGGCGATTGATCGCCATGCGCGGCGCATCCTCGCGCTGTTCGGCGAACCCGAGCAGAAGGTGGATGCCAACGCGGGGTGTGAGCAGGAGTATTTCCTGATCGACCGGCGTCTGTTTCTTTTGCGCCCGGATCTGATCAGTGCGGGCCGCACCCTGTTCGGCGCGAGACCCCCCAAGGGCCAGGAACTGGAGGACCAGTACTACGGCGCAATCCATGAGCGTGTGCTGGCCTACATGATTGAATGCGAACAGGAACTCACCCGCCTCGGGGTGCCGGTCAAGACGCGTCACAACGAGGTCGCGCCGGGCCAGTTTGAGGTCGCGCCGATCTACGAGCAGGCCAATATCGCCGCAGACCACCAGCACCTTGTGATGTCGCTCTTGCAGCGTACCGCCGCCAAACACGGCTTCGTCTGCCTGCTGCACGAAAAACCGTTTAAGGGCGTCAACGGGTCGGGCAAGCACGTCAACTGGTCGCTCAACACGCCGGCCGCCAATCTGCTGAACCCCGGCGAGACGCCGGAGGCCAACGCGCGTTTTCTGGTCTTTTGCGCGGCCGTGATCCGGGCGGTCTCGCTTCACGGGCCGCTGTTGCGCGCGTCGGTGGCGCATGCGGGGAACGACCACCGGCTCGGCGCGTGCGAGGCGCCGCCGGCGATCGTCTCGGTGTTTCTGGGCGAGCATCTGACCGAGCTGTTCGAACAGGTCGCCGCCAGTGCGTCGCGCGCACCGCGCCACGGCAAAAAGGCGCTGACGCTCGGCGTGAACTGCCTGCCCCCGCTGATGGCCGAGACGGGCGACCGCAACCGCACCAGCCCCTTCGCTTTCACCGGCGGAAAATTCGAGTTCCGCGCCGTCGGCGCCAGCCAGTCGGTTGCCGGCCCGATCATGGTGCTGAACGCGATCGTTGCCGATTCGCTCGATGTGTTGGCGACAGAACTGGAGGCGCGCGTCAACGGTGATCCCAAGCGTCTGCCCGCAGCCGTGCAGGCCGTGGTCAAAGAGGTGTGGGATAAGCACAGCCGGGTCGTGTTCAACGGAGACAACTATTCGGCCGCCTGGCGCGAGGAGGCGGCACGGCGCGGTCTGGCCAATATCCCGTCAGCGGTCGACGCGCTGGCGCAGTTCGTGGCGCCGGAAACCATCGCGACCATGACGCGCCAGGGGGTTTTGACCGAACGCGAATTGCGCGCCCGTTACGAGATTTATTTGGAGCGCTACATCAAGGACATCACGGTCGAGGCGCGTCTGACGCAAGAGATTGGCCGCACCCTGATCCTGCCGGCCGTCAGCCAAGCGCAGGGACGTCTGGCCGACACGGTGTTGAAGTTGCGCCAGCTCGAGCTGCCGGCGGACACGTCGACGCTGGCCGAGGTCAGCCGTTTGACGGTCAGCCTGCAAGAGGAGCTGAACCGGCTGGCCGAAATCTCGCGCGAGGCGGAGAAACACCACGCCTGCAAGGTCGGCCACGCGCGTTATATGCGCGAAAAGGTGGTGCCGGCCATGGAGCGTGTGCGTGAGCTGGCCGACGCGCTGGAGGGGCTGGTCGATGATGCGCTCTGGCCGTTGCCGACCTATCAGGAGCTGTTGTTCATCCGGTAGCCTGCAGGATTGCCATGACTGCGATCGATCGCCGCCTGTTGGAGTGGTACGACGCGAACCGGCGCGAGATGCCGTGGCGAGACCATCCCGATCCCTATGCCGTCTGGGTCAGCGAGATCATGCTGCAGCAGACGCAGGTTGAGACCGTGCGCGGCTATTTTGAGCGCTTCCTGCAGGCTTTGCCGACGGTGGCCGCGCTGGCCGCCGCGCCGCAACAGCAGGTTCTCAAACTGTGGGAAGGGCTCGGCTACTACACGCGTGCCCGCAACCTCCAGCGGGCGGCGCAACAGATCGCTTTGCAGGGCGGCAAGCTGCCTCGCGATGTGGCCGGCTGGCGCGCGCTGCCCGGCGTGGGCCCTTACACCGCTGCCGCGATCGCCAGTATCTGCTTCGGCGTTGCAGCGCCGGTGGTGGATGGGAACGTGATCCGGGTCTTTGCGCGTTATCTGGGATGGGATGACGACTTCCGCAAGCCGCCGGCGCGCGCGCGGCTGGCGGCTTGGCTGCAACCGCACATCGCGGCGTCCGGGCGTCCCGGCGACTTCAACCAGGCGATGATGGATCTGGGGGCCGTGCTCTGCATGCCGCGGGCGCCGGATTGCGGCGGATGCCCGTTGCACGGCGGCTGCGTGGCGCGCCGCGAAGGGCGTCAGGCCGTGCTGCCGGCGCGTCCGGCCCGCAAAGCGGTGCCGACGCGGACCGCCGTGGCGGTGCTGGCGCGCGACGCGGCCGGACGCGTGCTGCTTACACAACGCACGTCAGATGGGCTTTTGAGTGGACTGTGGGAACTGCCGAACTTCGCGTCCGACGACTCACCGGCCGCACGTCACGCCGCGCGTGTGTTGCGCGAGATAGCCGGGCTGCGCGCGGCACGCATGGAGGCACAGGGGTGTTTCACCCATGTCTTCACGCACTTCAAGCAGGTGTGGCACCTCTTTGAGGCGTCCGGATTAGAAAAAATTGCAGCGAAGAGACAGCACCCGTTGTCTGCGCGTTTCGTGATTCCGAACGAGATCCCGCTCACCACCTTGACGCATCGGGTCCTCAATCATGTGTGCGGGCGTCCCGCCTGCAACAACGTTTCTGCAAAAAGCTGAGCGATCATGGTTTGCGCGCTTCATCACGCATCTGATTCATATGCAGCCTCGTGTCTGGCATCGGCTCGCGATCGGCTCATCGTCTCCAGATTCAGCTTGCGGAGGTTCTGCCAACAGTTCTATTATCATTCCACTTAAATTGTGGCTGGCGCATATTGTGTCGGCTTGAATCAAGACGGACA
>DAOTKE010000189.1:0-2303 GCA_035449085.1 Kiritimatiellia bacterium
TACTCGCTCCAGTATTTCTGGCGGCGGGGTTCGGCGATGTTCGGGATAAAGCCGGTCAGCGGCACAGGCGGCTGACGCAGCTTTTCCCGGATTTCATTCAACTCCAGCCATGCGAATGCGGCGCGCTTGTTGCAGGCGTATTCGTAACGCTGCCGGTACCAGTCGTTCCAGTCGTGACGCTCCACGTACGAGCCGCAGAACGGCACGGCAAGGTCGATCCAGCAGGCGAGTGTGCGCAGTTCAGCGTCCGTCAGCCGCACCTTGCCGTGTCCCTTCGCGAGCATCTGCCACACAGAACTCCTCGCCGCGCCGAATGAGTAAGGCGGCTTGAAGGGCGCGAACCCGAGACCGTGCGCGAAGTTGATCTTGTCGTTGCACTGGCCTTTGTACGTGAGCGCCAGATAGGCGGTCGAGTATTTGCGCTTCGACTGGTCATCCGAAGGCGGCAACTGACCGCGCGTGCCGCGCAGATCCATCTCCGCCGGGGCTTTGTCGCCAGAGCCATCGTGACAGGCAATGCACTTCGCATCGAGGATCGGCTGGATCAGGCGTGTGAAACTGAAGCCGTCGTTCTGCTCCGTATCCACCACCGCCTTGGTCCGGTTGAGCCCCATCCAGTTGTCCAGACTCGCCAGCGGACCCTCCTTCTCCAGTGCCGCGAGGAATGGATGCACGTCACCGCCGGGCAGGACAGGCTTCAGCGTCTGCGGCGCGCGCCGCAGAGCGATCGCCTGCGCGGAGTCGATGCCCGCCTGATGCGGATGTTCGTGGCAGCCGACGCAACCGTTGATCTCGCCGGGTTGCAGCGTGGACCAGCTCCGCATCGTCTGGATGCAGCAGCCGTCCTTATCGATGAGTTGGAAGTAGAGCGGCGTGCGCGCTGGAGCCCTAAAGCTGCAACTGCCATCGGCCTCCACGTCTGCCTCGCCGAGGACGTGCTTCACGTCGTACGCGCCGTTGCCTACGGCGATGGGTGTGCCGATCTTGCCCTGCGTGGAGTGCCAGCCGTACTGCCAGTTCCAGCCGATGTGGACGGGACGGTATTCGAGGCCGATCACGCGTACTTTCTTGACGCAGCCCGTTGGCGCGCCCGCCATGGCCGCGCCCTCGTAAACGTTCTGCACATAGTAGGTGCCGAAACCCTGCGAGTAATCGATGTCCGCCAAGCGCCGCGCTGGCGGCACACGCTTTTTGACGGGGATCGGCTGCATACAGTGCTGGCCCCAGTCGAAGGCGAGCAATTCGCGGCGGCCTGTCTCGTCCATCGCGTAGACGCCAAAGCGCGAGGAGTACGGCCCCCGGTAGTAGCGGCATCCCTCCGGCATGAACGAGACGAGGAAGCGTCCGCCGTCGAGCGGGAACGGATACGCCCACTGCGGACCGAACTGCGTGTGTACGTCAAACACGTTGTAGTGGTAGTCGCGCGGCATTCTGACAGGCTGCACGCCGGGGCTGGCATCCATTGCCGCGCCGGCCACGTAGTACATGCCCGGCATGTTGGGAACGGCGGGTCCGCTGGGATTGTCCCACTGCGACCACGGAATGATCATCTTGCGGTTGCCGGGAAAGTACATCACGACGGGGTTCGTGTTCATACCCCACACGCACTTCGCGGGGTCGTAGGTGGAGTTCGCGTAGTCATCGGCTTCGGCGAGGAGTGCCTTTGCCAGACGGCCTTTCTGCGCCACATGGTGTCCGCAGGAGAGCATCATGATGTCGCGCGTGCCGGGGATGCCGCGCGTGTGCATGAGCGAGAAGGGAAACTCGCTGTTGTTCGCGAAGAGGCCGGTCTGCCGCGTGCCGTCCGGGTTCATCGCGAAGAGCTGCTGCAAGCCGGACGCACTGCGGTCGTTGTACTCCCAGCGCGTGTAGCATACGCGGCCGTCTTCCAGTAATTGCGGATAGAAGGTCTGCACTTGGTCAAATCCCAGGCGGCGGATGTTCTTGCCGTCCGCATCGCAGCGGAAAAGGTTGGAGACCGGTAGCGGCCAACAGTCCACCGAGTGGCCGCAGCGCGTGGACTGGAAGACGATCGAGCCGTCCGGCAGCCAGCACGGTTCAATGTCGCTGCATGGCATATCGAAGTCGGCGGTCTGTCCCTTCACGGCTTCCTTTTTGAGCAGGCCGTTGAACGTGAGTTGCTTCAGTTCGCGCGTCTCCAGATTCAGCGTCCAGAGGTGGTAGTCGTTCTTTTCGAGGCTGCGCCGCTTCGCGAACACAAGCATCTTTGCATCAAATGAAAGGTCCGGGTCGCGGATGATGCCGTCGGGCTCTTCCAGCAGCACCTCCTGTGAAACGGAGCC
>DAOTKE010000189.1:2403-4725 GCA_035449085.1 Kiritimatiellia bacterium
GCGCATGACGGTCGAGATGTCTTCGCCCAGCGGATCAGGCTGGGTGGTGTCAGGCTCCACGTTGGCGCAATGCGAGATGTTGGAGACAGCGCAACTCTGGTACATCCAGTCACGGATGAGCCGGGCGGTGGGATAGGCCATCTTCTCATCTTGATTCGGCAACGGCAGGTTTGCCGGCTGATCCGCACCGAAGAAAGCGATTTCGGCGATCTGTACGGTGGGCGATTTTCCCGAGAACAAGGGGTACGGGGGCGTATCGAAAAGTTTCGGCAACATCGGCGTTGCCGCCTGCGTATATCCCGAGTAGTAGTTCGGCTTGAAGTCGTAAGTGTCCTCGATCACCATCCTGACCTTGTAGCATGTCACGGGTTTCCAAGTGGCGACATTCTCCTTGTAGGTGTGCGACGGACGGAACGCCACATGCTCAGCCAGCGGCGTGATCTGAGCACCCGCACCCTCGAAGCGCGGCACAGCATAGAATGAAGCGGTCTTCACGCCGCAGTTGACCCACGAACGACCGGCCATGATACGGACGCCGCCGATGTCGCGCTCCGCACCGAAATCAAAATCCACGGTAATCGGCTTTTTCTGCCAACGCCACGCGCAGGTGGGGTTGATGACGCCATCGGTCAAACGCTCGACACCCTGCCCGGGCAGTGTCTCGCCATCCGACACAGGCATGGCGGTTTTGACCGGCAACGTTCCCGGCGGCACGAGTTCCGTCCAATCGTACTCTTGCAGTGCGCCCCACACGCCGACCGCATAGGAGTCTGCACGCGGATCGGGGTTCATCAGCATGTCGGTCCACGAGGGCGGCGCGTCATCAAGACGGATGGATGAGAAGAGCTGCGGCTCGGCCGCGAACGCATGCGCGGCGGCAATGCAGTCGGCACCCTTTGCGGTGAGCGGCACGGGCTTCCCGCCGTTCGCCTTCACGTCAGCCGCGGCTTTCCTGAGCAGCGCCTCGGCCTTCACGCCCACGCGCGAACGTCCGAGCGTCGCGAGAATCGCGGTATGGTTTTCAGCGAGCGTCCCTTCGAGCCCCTTCAGATACCACCATTTAAAATTGTGGTCGAACGCCGTTTCGTCTGTCGGCGGCAGTTCGGCGAGCGGCCGGATGCCCGCCCGCCGCCGGACGATGGCGCGCAGGTCGCGCTTGCCCGACGCACGGGCCTTGGCCAGTCGGTCCGCTTCTTCGGCGACGAGCGTGTAAATCGATTTGAATCCCGGCAGGTCGCGTACCTGACCGCCTTTTGTCACCCATCCCTTCTCCATCGGGAACGGCAGATCCTCCGTGCCGTATTTGAAATCGCCGGGGATCTTGCGCAGTTCCGCTACGTCGAGGAACACCTTGCCGTCCTTCTTGCCGCAGTACGGTGTCGCCTCGCCTTTCACATGGTAGCGGAGCCAGGCCAAAGCTGCTTGGCGTGAGGATTCGGCCCAACCATGCGGACCGTCGCAACTGTAGAGCGCCACGCTGTTGGACGCGCCGATACGCTTGTGGAGACCTTCGAGGACGCTGAAGGTTGAGCGCACGCCCGCGATCGGGAAGTAGTCTGCGTGGCGCGCGCCGATCAGCAGGTCCACACGCGGCTGACCGAGCGCAACAAGCGCGGCGTGGTTGAATCCATTCGCCAACTGTCCGTAGAAGAACTGCTCCGAATCGTGACAGCCCCGCTCGCGGATCACCTCACGTAGGGATGAGATGTAGCAGTTCGGGCAGGCCACCTTGATTCGCTCGTCGAACGCTTGGAGGTAAGCGCTCATCGTGCCGCCGCCAGAGTTACCCACCACCGCGAGCTTCGAAAGATCGAGTTCCTCACGCGTCGCCATGTAGTCGATCGCCCGCACCGCGTCCCAGAGGCGGAAGCGCGCAAAGTTCCAGCCCACCAGCCACGACCGCGCACCGATCGACGTGTGCTCCACGGAGCAATTCTCTTGCGTGTCGTATTTCGCCGCGCATTGTCGCCGCTCACCTTGGCTGATCGGGTCTGGCGCGAACACGCCGAACCCCGCCTTCACCGCGAGAGTCGCCATACGGCGGTAGCCATCGCGCAATTTGCCCTCGTTCGAGTGGCCGTGTACAACCAGCAGCCCCGGATACGGCGCTTTGAACTTTGGGTCGGTCGGCAGATACAGCAACCCTGTCACGTACACGCCCGGCTGCGACTGGAACACGACCTTCTCGATGCGGTAGCCCTCACACTGGATCACGCCCGTCGTGCGGTCTTCGAGCGGCGTTCGCTCCGGCAGGCCGCCGAGGCTCTCCAGCCACGTCGCACGCCACGCCCGCTGCTTCGCGGCCAGTTCCTCCGGCGTGCG
>DAOTKE010000190.1:0-4723 GCA_035449085.1 Kiritimatiellia bacterium
ACAACTTTCGCACGGCGGTCAGATTGAAAACGCCACAGCCGGGACCACGATCACTTTTAACGGCGAGGTCTCGACCATCGTCGGAACCAAGGCGACCGTCGACACCGCGATCCCGATCTGGCTCACCGGTGTGGGAGACGGCGTGATCGCCTCGGACCTTCCGGCCGGATTGCGCGTCATCAAGCAGGGGTCCGGCACCTGGCGACTCGCAGGCGCAAACGTCCATACCGGTGCGACCAGCATCACGGCGGGCACCCTCCTGATTGACGGCTCCACCGCAGCCGCCAGCGCGGTCAGTGTTTCGTCCGGTGCCACGCTCGGCGGCACCGGCACCGTGCACGGTGCGGTCTCGGTCGCGGCCGGCGGCATCCTCGCCCCCGGCCAGCAGAACGCCATCGGCACGCTCACACTCGCATCGGCGCAACTGGATGGCGCCACACTCGTCTTCGACCTGCAAGACCCTGCGGACGGCCCCTCCGACAAGCTGATTGTGACCGGTGCCTTCAACACCGCCGCGCCCACCACCCTTGTACTGAATATGCCCGCCGAAGGCCTGCCTGCCGGCATCTACACGCTGGCCACCTACGCCTCACGTTCAGGTATCTTCGCGCTGCAGGAGGCGTATCCCCATATGATTCTGACGGTCGGTGCCACTGCTTTGACGCTCACCGTGGTGCCTGCCGGCTCAGCCACCGACATCATCTGGACCGGAGCCGCATCCAGCCTATGGGATTTCACATCTGATAACTGGGCACCCGAAGGCTTGCGTTATGCGGATGGGCTCAACGTGATTTTCGACGATTCGGGCATCGCGGACGCCCCTATCACTCTTTCAGCACCCGTCGCGCCCAACTCCGTCACCGTCAATACCACCCACAACGCCTACACGCTGAATGCAGAAGGCAGCGTCGGTCTGTCCGGTGATGCCATGCTTGTGAAACGTGGCCCCGCCACACTCATACTGGAGGGCACCCATACCTACAGCGGTGCCACTACGGTGGAGGAAGGCACGCTTCATCTGAAGGGCTCGCTCGGAGCCTCCTCGATGACCATCGGTAAGAACGCCGTGCTCCAGCAAGATGCGGACTCGGTCATTGCGGGTGATATGGCTTCGCTGATCGTGCAGGGCAAAGCTTGGTTACGCGGCGCCAATACCTACGGCGGCGAGACCATCGCCGGTGTCGCAGGCGAGCATGATCATGACATCACGGTCTGCCATAACCTCGCGCTGGGCTCCACAGAGGCTGGCACCACAGTGGTCGGCGGGCATGATTCTTATCACAATCGTGTGACGCTCGCCCCTGGCATCACCGTCACCGGCGAGACACTCACCCTGACAGGCAACGGACGGTCCTCGCTGGCTTTCACGAACGCGGCCGGGACTGCCACGTGGGACGGCGACATCGTGACCACCCCCGGTTCGCGCGCTTTCATCAACTGCAATCAGCGGGACGGCAACCTGATCATCGGAACGCCTGGTACCGAGGCCGTCATCCGCGGCGATGCCGATATCCAGTTCCGCGAACTGGGCACCATTGTTTGTAACAGCCGCATCAATCTGCCCGGCCGTACGGTGGCGCGTAATAATAGCGGCATTCTCTTGCTCAACTCCACCAACAACGTGATGGCCACTTTCCAGATCGCCGAGGGCACGTTGCGACTCGGCGCGGACAATATCTTGCCGCAGACCGTCACGGTGAGTATGGGCAAGAGCGACAACAATCTGTCGAACAAGGCCTACTTGGATCTGAACGGGCACACACAAATCATCTCACGTTTCACCGAGAGCCACTATGACGCCTTCACAGACAGTCAGGCCGGTCGCCAATGCATCACCAGCGCGATCCCGGCGACGCTGATTTTCATTGGTTCAGCGACCAGTACGTTCAACAAACGCAACAGCGATTTCCGCGGCGCGGTCACCGTCGTCCAGGCTGGCAGCGGTCTGCTTGACATCGGCCGGACTAACTACACCAGTGGTGCGTTCATCGTCAGTAACGGCGTGTTGCGCCTTAATTCCGCGGGGGGTTCGGTCGGCGCGTCTTGTCCCGCTGTGATCGTGGCAGGCGGAACGTTGGAACTGCAGCACGCCGCCGCACTCTCGCCGACCGTGGCCGTCAGGTTCCCGTCCGGCAGCACCGGCGTAATCAGCATTCCAAACGGCGTCAACGTCACGGCGGAGACACTGTGGTTCGGTGACACGCAGAAACGCGCGGGCACCTGGGGCGCATCTGGGTCCGGCGCGCGGTATGTGGACAACACGCGTTTTACCGGCACCGGCACGCTCACAGTCTTGCGTGACAAAAGTGGCGCGTTGCTCACCCTCCAATAGCAAGGGCGGCCGTCATGTTTAAAGACAAAGCTTACGTTTGCAATCTCTGCCGTAAGGTGATTACCTACTCGCCTGAAGAGGCGGGCAAAACGAGACCTTGCCCGTTCTGCAAATCGTCGGTCACGTTACCTGCATTGTGCGACGGAAATCGTGTGGGTCGTACAGGCGGATCGCGTCATCGCGGCTGGATTGGACTGATCGTGATTCTGCTGATAGCGGGAGGTGTTGCCGTCGCATGGCAGGTGTCTATCCGAGCATCCGTCCCCCAGGCGGCGGAAAGCGGAGTGATGGGCATGCGTGCAATCCATGCATGGGGCACCCAACGGCGTACGGCTGACGCTCCGAAGGCGTTACAAGCTCACGGTGTCGACATTTCGGTGGCAGTCACCGATATCCGTTTGGGCTGTCCTGAGATCTATCAGGCCGCGCTTCAGCGTGCCGCCTCGACCGAAACACCGGTGTGCTGTGTGCGTGTCGAGCTGAAGAACACCGGGAAAAAACCAGTCCGCATACAGCCCTGGCGGCTATTCAATTCGTTGATTGACACCAAGCGTGCCTGTTTGAAACGGGCTGACGGCCAGTCCTACAGCTTGGTTTCTTATGGGCTTGAAAATGATCCTGTAGGGACGGTGCAAAAATCGGAACTGCTTCCGGACGAGACCTGTTGTGATCTGATTCTATTCCTCTGCGACGATCTTTCACAAGACGATCTTGAGCTGACGCTTCCCTGTGAAAATATCGGCGGGAAGGGCGAGCTTATTTTCCGTATTCCCAAGAGTATGATCGATTGACCGACGCGATCTCATCGCAATCGGCAAGGGGTTTGAGAACCGAGGTCGTGTCGGGACATCGCTATTGACATCCCTATTGACATCGCTATCGGGATCGGGATCGGGCAACAAGGGCACCTGGAAAACGAGAAATGGGCATGTGCGGCGATCCGGGATGCCCTGGTCGCTGGCAAAACACTGGATGAAGTCGAGGCAACGGCGAGACGGCCGGGCCCTGCGACGAGGACCTTGTTGATCCCGAGGCCGATAGCGATGGCGATTAGGATGGGGCCAATCCCCAACAAGGCGGTTGAGGCGACAGAGCACCGCCTGTCTTTTCACCATACAGGTTTGTTCTCTGCACAGAGCCGGCCCACGCAAGCCTCCACAGTTCGTTGACGACAAAATCGAGCTTATCCTTCATTCTCAGAACTCAAAGCCCGTAAGTTTCTGATCAACGTCCTGGACAGGCCGGAAGGTATGGCGATGCTCTGGACAGGAGCCGTGCTTGAAGAGCGCCGTAACATGGGCGTGCACGCCATACCCTTTATGCTCGGCAAATCCGTACAGGGGGTAGCGTGCCCCTGCTTCTACCATATAGCGGTCGCGGCTGACTTTCGCAATCACGCTGGCGGCCGCGATCAGAAAACTTTTGGCGTCGCCCTGCACAATCGCGTTTGACTCGCAGGGCAGCCGTCTGACCGGCAGGCCGTCCACCAGGGCGAGATCCGGCATGACGGGCAGCGCTTCCAGCGCGCGCCGCATCGCCAGATGCGTGGCGGACAAAATGTTCAGCCTGTCAATTTCGGCCGCACTGCACCAGCCTGTGGCGTAGATCACGCCGGGTGTCGTGGTAAGGATCTGGTAAAACGCTTCGCGACGAGCGGCGCTGAGCTGCTTCGAGTCGGTCAGGCCCGCTAGGCCGTTTGCGTAGAGACATTCGGCGATATCAGGCGGCATCATGACCGCTCCCGCGACCACCGGCCCGGCCAGGCATCCCCGACCGGCCTCATCCACGCCGGCCAGCACAAGGCTTGGACGTTGTTTCCACGCTGCTTTCTCATACCGTAGCATTGCACCGTCCATGACTTGAAAGTCGAGAGTTGAACGTTGAGAGTGACCCTTCGATCATTCGCGGCACCCAGACGTAGCGGACTCTTCCTCAACCCAAAAAAGCCGGACACCTTGCGGCATCCGGCTTTCCATTCTCGCGCAGCACGCGTACAACGCACAAGCAGCGCTTAGGCCTTCTTCGCTTCCTCAGCGGCCGGCGCGGTCGTTTCGGTTACCGCCTCGGGCTTCTTGGGCATCACGACCCACTGCAACAGGCACATTTCGGAGCCGTCGCTGGAGCGCTGCCCGAGCTTATAGATGCGCGTGTAACCGCCGGCCCGGCCGTCCATAGCCGGCACCACACTGTCAAAAAGCTTCCGCACGGCCGCAGGGCTTTGCAGGCGTGACGCAGCCAGACGGCGGGCCGCTAACGTGCCCTTGCGGGCCAAGGTGACCATCTTCTCGGCATCGCGGCGCGCCTGCTTAGCCTTAGGCAGCGTGGTCTTGATGCTGTCCTGGATGATCAGGTTCGTCACCAGACTGCTCATCAGCGCCTTGCGGTGCGACG
>DAOTKE010000191.1:0-4647 GCA_035449085.1 Kiritimatiellia bacterium
GCCATGCGGATGCCCTTGACAAGCCTTCTCATAGAAGCGTTGAGCGTTGAGCGTTACAGGTTTTCCCGTCGCCTGTTCCCGCTCCGCGGGCGACGGGCTCGCCGGTTATCCCGTCACATCTATCACAATCGCCATCATGCCGCCGAGAAACTCACGGCCGGGGCGTCGACTGCCGCGTGTCCAGCCGCACCGTCAACAGCGCATTCGAAAAAACGATGGCGTCATCCAGAAACGCGATCTGCCACTCGGATCCGTCCAGTTTACGGAATTCCAGATCCAGTCCCAGCGGATCGCTGCGCCGGATCGCTGGACGACCCAAGACACGGTGACGCGGCGCCTCGGTCAGCGCCACCACCTCACGCCGTCGGTCCACGGCAAACCATTGGTATCGATCAGCCAACAGCTCTGGCAGCGCCACATAGTAACGGGTCGGCATCGCCAGCGGCCGGAAAAGCGTCGCATCCTCATAGCGCTGACCGTAAAAAACATAGGACACATAAGGGAAGCGGGCCTGCACCAGAGGCGGCTGATACCAAATGGCTGCTGCGACAGCGATCACGACGAGTGCCAGCGCGACCTTGATGAGATCCGGCAGCCAGCGCCGCCACCGCGCAGGACGCGCGGCCGCAACCGACGGCGTCGCGACGCGTGTGTCCGACACCGTCCGCGCAGGGTTGTCGCACGGCTCTTCAGCCGTCGGCGCGCCCCGTTGCTCAGGCTGAGTTTCCTGCGCTACCGGAACCCCACCTTCATCAGTCCCGTCCACCGCATCGGATGGCTGGTCAGCGGGCGGCGTTGGCGCGATCTCCTCCTGTTTATTCTTGTGCTTTGCCATTCGCGTTCATTTATACCCTTGCACAGAGGAAATGGATAGCGAATTCTTGTTTTTTGTGCAAGCGGCGGGATTGGCATGGACAGTGCCGCTTGGCCCCCCCTATAATAACGGCCATGAAGTCGTCTCCACCATCCGGTCCGCCGTTGCTCGACATCCGAGGTCTGAAAACATGGTATCCCGTGAAAAAGGGCGTCTTCGCCCGCACAGTCGGACACGTCCGCGCGGTGGATGGCGTCGACCTGACCTTGGCGCGCGGCGAGACCTTGGGCATCGTCGGCGAATCGGGATGCGGCAAGTCGACGCTGGCACGCACCATCCTCCGGCTGGAGCGCCCGCGCGAAGGCACGATTCACGTCAATGGGATCGACGTCCTGCGCGTACGCGGCGCGGCCCTCCGTGCCTACCGCCGCACCGTGCAGGTGGTGTTTCAGGATCCCCACGCCTCGTTAAACCCGCGCCACACCGTGCTGGACATCCTGACCGAAGCGATGCTGGCGCACGGACTGGTCACGCGCGAAAACCGCGAAGCGGCCGCCGTCCGGCTGCTCGCCGATGTCGGCCTGCCCGGAGACATTCTCGACCGCTATCCGCACGCCTTCTCAGGCGGCCAGCGTCAACGTCTCTGCATCGCGCGCGCCCTGGCACTTGAACCTCAACTCCTGATCTGCGATGAGGCGGTCAGCGCGCTCGATCTCTCCGTGCGCGCGCAGGTGCTGAACCTGCTGGAAGAGCTTCAAGACAAGCACGGACTGGCCTATCTCTTCATCACGCATGATATTGGCGTGGTCCAGCACATCGCCGACCGCATCGCCGTCATGTATCTGGGCAACATCGTTGAGACCGGCCCAGCGCAGGCAGTCCTCGGAGAACCGGCTCATCCCTACACGCAGCTTCTGCTGCGCGCCGTGCCGCAAATCGGCGTCCCGCTGCCGGAAGAGACCGGTGGCCCCTCAGAGCCCCCCCGACGACGTAGCCAAACGGGCTGCCCATTCGTCCCGCGTTGCCCGCTGGCGGACGCCACCTGTCGCGCGGCAACACCGATCCTGAAGCCCTTGCCCAATGAGCCTGACCATAAGGTCGCCTGTTTCAAGGCGTAGGCGTGTTTATGGCAGCGCGACTGATAGGAGGAGCATATCACCCGCGGTGAGGCGGCGGTATCCCGTCGCCTCCGCCGCGTTGTTGGGGCTTGTCCTCATCCCAATCGCTATCGCTATCGGGATCGGGATCGGGATCGCTTGGGTTTCCGCCGCAGGCCGATGTTTCTGCTCGTGCCTGGTATCCTCTTCCGCCCAGTCGGCTCAGCATCGCCGCCATGCGGTCCAGTTCATTCTTTCGTTCCTGGCTTCCGGCCTCGTCCAGCGCCTTTCCGACAATCAATACGTCCTGGATCGCTGCGCATTCCAGCGCCGCCCCCCGTGCGATCTCGAAGTGGCGCCTGCGGTCCGCATCGGCCGTCTTTCCGTTGCCATGGCGATGTTCAACGGTATCGACGGGCTGGCGCGCAGACATGAATCCCGCGCCGCGCGATGGACGCCCTCCAGCCACGCAGCGATCTCGTAGACCCGCGCGACGCCGCCGATCGCCAGCCGGCAGACATCCAATCTCTCGTGTCCGAGTGCCATTCGGCGTTCCTTCGATAGCGATCCCGATACCGATTTCGATGGCCCCAACACCCGCTAAAAGATGTGCGTCAGATTTTCACCCCTATGGATCACCGCTTCAGAAAATAATGACTCAAAGGGCGACAACCAAGTTCTGCCATCAAAGTGTCCCAGTTGGCCGGCAGTTTGATTTCAATCGTGACGGTATTGCCGCCGGGTATGGTCTGAACCTTATTCCGGTCGGCATCACCCGTGACAAGAATGGACGCCAGACCTGTTTTCATCACAGGAATCGTGTAGATCCTGTCTTGACCCGGAATCTTTTCCATCCATGGAGGCGGGGGCGTCAGTTCGCCGCATTCGTCGCGAATAATTTTTCTCACATGCATGTCCATCGTGTAACGTGAAGGAAAGGCACTGCCGGGATTGGCCCAGTAGTTGGCGTATGCCCGTTCGTAGGCGGGCCGACGCGCAGTCGTGACCAGAGCCTTTTCCAACTCATCTTTCGTCGGATACATCCGGGCAAGATCACGCGCGACAAACTCTGTGATCAGTATCGTCCGGTTCGGAAGCCGGGGCCCACTCCCCGTGGCAAACTGGCCTTTCTCAACAGCGTCCCATGCGATCATTTCCATGATCTTCTCCCCATCGTGCGAGGCCGGTGTCAGATTGTTGCCCCACATCAAGGCGGATGCCGCCGTCAGCGTGTTTTGGTTCCAATCAAACCCTTTCTGCACGTGATGGGGATCCCAGCCGATCCTCAGGCAAGCCGCTTCGTCCTCCGCCATGCTCCAGGGCATAAGATACCCGAAAGTCCCCATGCGGTCCTGTTTGATGTAGTAGCCTCCCAGATTCATCATGGCCAGGTTCATGAAGCGCCCCAGCACGGCGTTACGCGGCTCGTTGACCTGACCTTGCTGGGCATCAATGCCCAACTGCCGGGCAACCGGGCCATTCAGCCAGCAATAGGGCGTCCATGCGTGGGTGCTGGCAAGCGTCCGCCGATAGTTGCCATCGGCGAGCGCTTTGGCATAGGCGATCAACACCGGCATGAACTCCGGCGGACAACCGGCCATCACGCCGTTGACCGCGACATGCCAGACAAGCACTTCCCGATAGGCGATGGGCAGCACGCCGACCACCGTATCCCAGGGCTCATCCGTATATTTCAGAAACGTTTCGACCCGTTCCACCGTAGGCGGAATGATCGGCAGGCCATCGGACCAGCGTCGCTGGGTAAAGAAACGGTTGACCTCGTCAACCGTGCCCAAGAACACCCGTTCTTTCGGGTCACTGACCCCCGCCTTCCGCCGTTCGGCAAGCTCCGCCCCAGTGATCTGGTTCGTCAGGGCCGCAACAATCTGGGGCCAGACCACGTCACGTGTGTTCCGAACCAGCTCTTCAGGGCTGTGCGCGGCAAACGCACCGGGGTATACGGCAGCGCGCGGAGCGGGTACCCCATGGTTGATTGCCGTTGAATAGACTTGGTTCACGAACGCCGGCGCTGCGATGGTGACCGCAGGAATACCGATATGCTCGGCCGCAATGCTCGACCCCGTCTCCTTCGGCGTGCAGAGACCGCAGCCGCCGTTACCGGATATCACCGCCTGCACGCCCATTTCTTTAAGTTTGGCCTGAAATGCGTCTTTCGAATCGCGCCGCACCCCCGGGCCCGGATAAGGGCCGGCGGAACCGATCTCATTCAGCAAAATCACTTTGGCCGTGGGATAATGAGACAGAATCAACCGCTTGATCTCGGGATGCGTGATGCCGGCCATGAAACTGCCGCCGACGACCGCGATCGTTTTCCCCTCCAACGTGTCCAGACGTGGAGCCTGTTGAATCATCTGCACGGTCTGCCTGCCGACCGGCGACACGACGGCATATTTCCCGGCCGGAACTGGCGCATCCGGAAGCAGGCACGCCTCAGCGCATCCGTACGAACCCCCGCCGTTCAATCTGTTTGTTGCAGCAGATGCGGCATGTGCCTTGACGCATACCACCAAACACATCCATGCAACGCTCACCCATCCCGTACCACAAGTCATATCACTGTTCCCATCAGCGTTGTCAATGATGATACAAACGACTGACGGGAGCCGATATTGCGAACGGGGCCCATAGCAATCATTTTGCCTGTGTCGGGCGCCACCCTGGCGGGGTGGGATTCAAGATAGATGATGGGATAACGGCAGTCTGACGGGAGTTCTT
>DAOTKE010000192.1:0-4509 GCA_035449085.1 Kiritimatiellia bacterium
AAACGTTTATCAAGTAAGTTAAGGAAAGGTATCATATTATGTCTACTCGACAAAGGGCGTGGGGGAGTCTGTTCATCGCGCTGCTGGTGCCGTTCGGCCTGGCGGCGCAGCCGGTGACGCTGGCGCGGCGCGGCCAGCCGGCGGCGGTCACGCTGGTGCGACCGGCACAGGCGTCGCCGTCGCAGGTCTACGCGGCGGAGGAGCTGCAGCGGTTCACGGCGCAACTGACCGGCGTGACGCTGCCGATCGTGACCGACGAGGGCCCGCTGCCGGAGCGTGCCGTGTTGCTCGGCGATACCCGTCACACGGCGGCGGTGCTCGGTGCCCCGGCGGAAGTGGCGGCGTTGGGCGAGGACGGGTTCCGGCTGGTGTGCCGGGCGCCGCATGTGCTGATCCTGGGCGGGCCGGCACGCGGCACGCTGAACGGCGTGTATGAGGTGCTTGAGCGGTTCGGCGGTTGCCGCTGGTTCAGCTCGTGGCATAGCGTCATTCCCACGCTGGAGGCGCTGGAGGTGCCAGCGCTCGACGAAACCCAGCACCCCGCCTTCGCGATGCGCGAACCGTTCTGGTTTGATCTGTTCAACGCCGATTTCGCGGCGCGCAACAAGGCCAACGGCAACAGCATGCGGCTGCAAGCGCGTCACGGCGGCAACAGTTTCCGTTTTGGCGGCGGGCTCTTCTGCCACACCTTCAACGTGCTGTGTCCGCCGACGGAATTTTTCGCGGAACACCCGGAATATTTCAGCGAGGTCAATGGCCGCCGCATCAAGGATCACACGCAGCTCTGCCTGACGAACCCGGATGTGTTACGCATCGTCACCGAGCGCCTGCTGGCGCGTATCCGCAAGGATCCCACCGCCAAGCTTTTCAGCGTCAGCCAGAACGACTGGCGCAATCCCTGTACCTGTCAGAACTGCCGCGCGATCGACGAACGCGAAGGTTCGCACGCCGGTACGCTGATCACTTTCGTCAACCAGGTCGCGGAGGCGGTCGAGAAGGAGTTCCCGAGCGTTTGGATCGAGACACTCGCCTATCAATACACGCGCAAGCCGCCCAAGACGGTGCGCCCGCGCCACAACGTGGTGCCACGTCTCTGCACGATCGAGTGTGATTTTGCGCGACCGCTGACGGTCAGTGATTTCAAAGAGAACCGCGCGTTTGTCGAAGACATCCGCAGCTGGAGCGCGATCGCCAAGACGCTGTTCATCTGGGACTACACCACCAATTTCCGCTCTTATATCGCGCCGTTCCCTAACGTGCGTGCGTTGCAGGAGAACGCGCGCTTTTTCCGTGATCACCACGTGGTCGGGCTCTTTGAGCAGGGCGCATATCAGGGGCGTCACGCCGACTTCGCCGAGCTGAAGGGTTGGCTGCTCGCCAAGTGGCTGTGGAATCCCGAGCTGCCGGCTGAACCGCTCATGAAGACCTTCTTCGAAGGCTACTATGGTGCGGCCGCACCGCTGGTGCGCCAGTATTTCGACGAGGTGCACGGCTTTTACGGGGTGACGACCAACGCGCCGCTGCGGATTTTCGACAATGTGAAGGATCCGGTCATTCCGGATGCGTTTTACGCGCGTGCCGAGACACTGTGGCGGCAGGCTGAGGAGGCGGTCCGGACATCCCCCGCACACCTGTACAACGTGCGCATGGGCGCGGTGCCGGTGCTGGCCGCGCGTCTGGCACGGTTGCCGGTGCACGAGCCCAAGAAGGTCTGGGTCACGTCGGACCCGAAGCAGTATGATGTGCCAGCGGAACACCGTCGTCTGGCGAAAGAGCTGTTGGCGCGGTTCGACGAGGCCAAGAACATACGCCTCTCCGAGGGCGGGGAGGCGCACGAGAACATGCTGAAGGGCTGGCGCTTTCTGGTGGAGCCGAGCGTGCCGCCGGCTGACGGCGCGAAAACGTTGGCAAGGGTGGAGGACACCGCGCTTTCGCTGCTCAACCGCGGCACATGGGGCGAGACGGTCGCGGATCCGCTGGCCGAGGACGGTTCGGCGATGAAGCTGTTCAACACGCATTATGAGTGGTGCACCACGTTACGCTTCAGTCAGGTCGCGTTCGATCCCGGCGCGCGCTACCGTATCCGGATGCGCGTGCGGGTCGAAAAGAAACCCGACCAGAAGGGCGAGGCGTTCTGGAGCGGTGTCTACGACACCAAGAGCCGGCGCGGTTTGGGTGGCGGTTGCGTCCGCTCTGTGGAGGCGGTCGGCGAAGGGTATCAGTGGTACGACGTGGCGGAGTGGGTGCCGGAGACCGACCACTACTTCTGGATCGGGCCCGGCCGCTTCGACAAGAAGGCGCACGCCGAACATCCGGCGCTTGCGGCGCTGTACATCGACAAGCTCGAGATCAGCCGCGTGGAATAACACACCGCAGGCTCAAGGCGGCGCGCGCAGGCGGGGGCCGATGACGGAGGGTTCCTTGAACAGCAGTCGGGTCAGGAAGACCTGCACGGGCAGCCCGTTGTTGAAGCTGGGCAAGATGAGCGTGTGAAGCACCCTCAGTTCGAGCAAGTGCTTGTTGTTTTCGTAATGCGTGAAGTGGTAGTTGTGCTCGGCATCCAGTAGCGCGAATTGTGGTAACTCAGGGTAGCGTTTGCGAATGGCGAGCGCAATGGGAACCGGGTCAGCGTTTGGTGCTGGCGCGGTGCGCGCCTTGAGCGGCAGGCAGAGCTGTGGGGCGCGTTCGCCGTGAACGACCGCATTCTCCGGCAGCAGTTTGGCCAGTTCGGCGACCGCCCGCCGGTGGAGTGTCCCGCGATGGGTCAGTTCGCGCATGCCAAGCCGCCAGCGCGGGTTTGCAAGTGTCGCGAAAATGAGTAGTGCGACCAGCAGGAGGTGCCAGCGATAATTCGTGCGAAGCAGGCCGGGCAGGCACCAGACAGCAAAAAACAAGACAAGCGAACCGGTTTGCAGAACAAACGCGACGTCCTTGATGGTCGAGGGGAAGAGCGAGGTATATTTGTACGCCTCGGATAGCGGCAGGCGGCTGTAGCAGAGGCCGGAGACCAACAGTGCGGATGCGAGGATGGCACCGGTGGTCAAAACGGTCAACGGCCGGCGGCGCCCCCACAGGCCCATGGCCGTCAGCAGAGCCGCACCAGTCAGGATGTAGCCGCCGTTGCGCGTCCATACGATCCGTTTCGGCAGATTGTAGGCGTTAGCCAGATAACCGTTGAGACTTTCTGCTTGAGCTTCGCTGATATCGAACGCGTGAAAGCTGGCGAACACGAACAGGACAGCTATTATCCAAAGCGCCAGTGAGAAGAGATGGTCACGTCCAGTCCAGCGCTTCAAATCGTGGCGGGCTTCCAGCCAGATGACAGGCAGGAAGGCGATCACCGGAATGAAGTAGTGGGCGTAATAGACCGGCATGATCATGATTCCGCAGGCATAGAGCGGCGGTACCAGATAAAGCAGTAGGCGTCCGTCCCAACGCAACGGACGTTCTGTAAGACGACGCAGCAGAAGCAGGGAGGGCAAAATCAGGAACAGGGGGATCCACATGCTCAGCAGGCCACCACTCGGGAAGCGTGGGAAGGAAGAGATGCCGCGGAATGTGGCGTTCCAGTCGAAGGGGTTGGGCAACGGGTAACTGGAATTGGAAGCGGCCAGCAGTTCGTCGACGGTCACATTCTGTAACACGGCGTCGGGGTGGACGAGCAGACGGATGAGAGCAAACCCGGCGCAACAGGAGAGGCCGAAGCCCATCGCGAACAGGCCCATGCGCGACCCACGCCGCCGGACGCAGGGGGACATCGCAGCACCGCTCAGGCCAAACAGGGCCAGCAGCCAGATCGAGGGCTTTACCCAGACGCCCAAGCCGAACAGGCAGCCACCCGCGAACGGTGCCCACCGCTCTTTCCGTCGCGTGACCGCGTAACCGATCAGCAACAACGAGGCCATCAAGGTGTCGTTACAGACGGTGCGTCCGTAGACCATGAGGAGCGGGTTCAGAATCACGCAGGCACAGAGTAGAAAGGCGATCCATGCGAGGGTTTTTTTCGACAGGTACGCATAGGCCGCGAGCCAGGCACCGGTGTTCAGCAGAAGCGGGAAAAAGCGGTGTGCCCACGTGTTTTGGCCGAAGAGCGAGAACGCAAACCAAGTCAACAGGTGCGAGGCAGGGCAAATTGCGAAGGTGTTGGGGTTGGCGCGAATCAGGGAGATGAATCGTCCGAGCAAAAACTTCTGCTTCCCGCCGCAGGAGTAAAAACCTTCGTCCGTGGCGAAATAACCATATTCTGTCAGAGAGGGCGTGCCGCCATCGCAGTCGATCCAGAGCCAGCGTGTGACAATCAGCAGAAGGAGAAGTAGGCTGCCGAAGAGCCAGCGCAACGCGGGTGTGCGTTTATGAAAAAAATGTGCTCCCCTCATCTGCATCATCCATTCCCATACAGATCCACTCTTGGTTCGTTATCCTATCGCAGATCGTAGATATGTCAACCCGGCAATAGCAGGGCGTTTTTATTTGAACTGGGCTCGCGCGTTGTTTATCAGGGAAACACTT
>DAOTKE010000193.1:0-4450 GCA_035449085.1 Kiritimatiellia bacterium
GTTACGGTTGCGCTTTTTGAAAAAAGTCTTATGATGGTGACAGTTTAATCCAAGTAAGTAGGGGACATTGGCCTTTCATGAAAAAACTGATGATGATGGTCATCGCCGCGGCGGCGATGGTTTCGGGGTGCTGTACGGTCTGCAACGGGCCGAAGGATTCGGGGACGACGTTTGCGAAGGAGGCGCTTGCGCCTTACGTTGAAAGCGGACAGCTTCCAGGCGCGATCAACGTCTTTTACAAGGACGGTCTGCAGGAGGTCACTTGCATCGGTTACGCCGATGTCGCGGCCAAGCGCCCGATCACGATGAACGACGTCTATATGCAGTGTTCGCAGACGAAGGGTTTCTGCGGCGTGACGATTGCCATGCTCATTGAGGAAGGCAAGGTCGGGCTCGACGATCCGGTTTCGAAATATCTGCCCGAATTCAAAACGCTCTGGGTTCACGAATCCACGTCGAACGGCGTGAAGCGGCTCGTTCAGGCGAAGAATCCGCTGACCATCCGCATGGTGATGAACCATACCGGCGGGTTCCCCTTCGAGATTTGTGCGAAGCAGGGCAACATCAAGGGCGGCGGCTGGTCCGGCGGTGCGCCGTTGCGGCAGACCGCGGCGATCGCGGCGGCGTGCCCGCTGCTCTTCGAGCCCGGCACGAAGGTCCAGTACTCCAACACCGGCATCGACATCGGTGCGGCGATCGTCGAAGTGGTGACCGGCCAGCGTTGGGAGGATTTCCTCAAGGAGCGTGTGCTCGATCCGCTCGGCATGACTTCCAGTTCGTTCAAGCCGACCGACAAGCAACTCAAAACGCAGGTGGAGATGTATGACTGCGTGAAAGACGCGCCGGCTAAGTACCGCCTGCAGGCCGATATGCAGCAGCGTCCTTACAATGGCGAGCACGTCTTCGCGTCGGCGGGGGCGGGACTGTGGACGACCGCGAACGACCAGCTCAAGTTCTACAAGATGCTCATGAACCTGGGGGTGGGCGAGAACGGCGTGCGGATTCTCAAGGAGGAAACCGTGAAAGAACTCCTTGCGAAATCGACGCGCCCCAAGGGCATGGGCGGTTACTCGCTCGGGCTGACCGCGCCGGAAGAGGACACGGAAGACGCCTGGTTCGGGCATGGTGGCGCATGGGGCACGAACTGCATGGTCAACTGGCACCGCAAGGAGCTGAAGCTCTGGGCTGTGCAGCTCTGCGGGAACCCGCGTCCTTGGGACAAGGCCCGCGCGGAGGCCGAGAAGAAGTTCTTCCAGTACGCGATCGACAACTCCGGCGCCAACGCCTACACCGGCCGCGTCCAGTAAGCCCCGGAGCGGGGCGCTTCAATTTTTATGCAAACGTGCCCGGCCGATTTTTAGGTCGGGCACGCTTTTTTGTGATACACGCAAAGGGTTGGCGGACCGCCTTTAGGCCTGGTAACAGCGATAAAAACTCTGAAGCCTTGGCGAAGGAGAATACGGGCCTTCGTGGCGCTGGCGGGGTCTGTAAAAAACGCTCAACGCTCACGTGGAGAGAAGAGAACCGCCTAATAAGTGAGAAGGTGCCATCGCCTCGCCGCAGGAAACTTAGATCCGGCGTTGACGACGGGCGCCGAAAGACGTAAGCTGGCCGTGTCCCGAGTCCGAGAGGTGACAACCGCTCTGGTGCGCTTGCACGGAGGCTCAGGGGGTCCTATCGGTACGACACACAAACATACGGGAGACGGAATGCAGAAAGCGATCATCGTTAGAGGCGCGGCGGCTGGATTCGCCGCGTGGGCCTGTCTGACCGCGACGGCGGAAGTGAATCTCGCCGCGATGGTGGGGCCTGATCCGGCAACGACCGTGAAGCGTTTCCGCGAGCTGACGGATGCGCGCATCGCCGAGATCCGCGCGACGCCGAACCCGACGATCCCTGCTGGATGCGATGTCTACTATCTGTCGAAGGCCGGCGATGACGCCAAGGACGGCCGCACGCCCGCGACGGCGTGGGCGACGGTTGAGAGACTGAACCGCGCGACCGACATCCGGCCTGGCTCTTTCGTGCTCTTCGAGCGCGGCGGGATCTGGCGCACGTCGCTCGATGTGTCGGGCCATCCCGCTGACAAGTCGTACGCCGGTTACGCAGGCGGGCTCAAAGGGCTCAAGGGCGTCACCTACTCCGCCTACGGCACCGGCCCGAAACCGCGTCTGATGGCCTCGCCCTTCAACGGCGCGGACCCGGCCCGCTGGCGGGCGACGGACGCGCCGAACGTCTGGTCCTGTCCGCTGGGGCGCACGGACGTCGGGCTGGTGGTCTTCGACGAGGGCGCGGCGCACGCGATCAAGATCCTTCCCGTTTATCACAAAGACGGCCGCACGACGGCCCAGTACACGGGGCGGCCGTTCAAAGATTACCGCGATCTCGACACCGACCTGCACTTCTACCACGACTACGCCACGAACGGCATCGGCCGCGGGACTGGCCTGCTTTATCTCTATTCGAAGGAGAATCCCGGCACGCGGTTCAAATCGATCGAGTTCGGCCTGCGCCACAACATCGTCACGGCGCATCGCCAGGAGGGGGTGGTCTTCGACAACCTGTGCCTCATGTATGGCGGCGCGCACGGCATCCATCAAGGCGGCTCCAAGAACCTCCTCGTCAAGAATTGCGAGTTCGGCTGGATCGGCGGCGGCATCCAGGGCGAGGGCCTCTTCGGACGCGCGTGGGGCGTGCGTTACGGTAACGCGGTGGAGGTGGCAGGGTGCGACGGCTACACGGTCACGAACTGCTACGTGTACCAGGTCTACGACGCCGGCCTCACGCACCAAGCCGACGTCGTGTCGCGCGTCAGTGGCCAAGAAAAGATCCTTTATCAGAAGGGCATCCGGTATGTGGGGAACGTGATCGAAACCTGCAATTACTCGATCGAGTATTTCCTCTCGCGCTGTCCCACGAACAACCCCAGCCGCATGGAGGATTTCGTGATCGCCGACAACCTGATGTGGGATGCGGGGACGGGGCTCTGCGAGCAGCGACCTGACCGCAGCCAGGATGCCCACATCAAGAGCTGGGACGCCTCCAACCGCGCGACGGGGTTCGTGATCCGCAACAACCTCTTCGCGGGTGCGCACAGCCAACTGGTCGAGATTTGCGCGGACCTGACGAACCCCGACGGCAGCGCGTCGATGCCGCGCCTGGACGGGAACGTTTTCGTGGGGTCTCCCGCGATCCGCTTGGGGGCGGTCGAGCAGCTTCCCTCGGCCGCGGCGCGTCCGGCATACGTACCGCTGGATGACAAAGCCGAGGACTACCTGAACGCCCGTGGCGGCGGGAACCGCGTGATCGTGCGGTAATGATCGGCTGCGACAGGATTTTGCCCTTGTCTCCCAGGCAATAAATCTGGGCCATTGCCGCGCCGCTCAGATCCAGCTCGGATCTCACCTGCGCCGAAAGCTCGGGCAGGCTGCCCGGCGCGACGGTGATGGAGCGGTCCTGGCCTTGGCGCAGGCGCGTGTAGGCGGGCGCGAGATTCTCCGGCACGGCCGCTCCGTCCGCGCACCGCCGCGCGAAACGTTTTGCGCGGCGCGGCGATAAAAATTTTATAAAATCCCTGTTGCACGTATCCTGTGATTCTGATACATTGAAGCCCGTTCTTTTGAAGCGGGTGTAGCTCAATTGGTAGAGCGCGACCTTGCCAAGGTCGAGGTTGTGGGTTCGAGACCCATCACTCGCTCCATGCTTTTTATGGGGGTGTAGCTCAGTTGGTAGAGCAAGTGACTCTTAATCACTGGGTCCACGGTTCGAGTCCGTGCACCCCTACCATAAAGAGGGGCCGACGCGCAGTCGGTTTTCGTCAGTTTAGGAGTCGGGAAGCGGGAGTCGGGAGCTTGGCGTGGCGACATGGCCGATGGCGGACCCCTGAATCCTGGCTCCTGATTTTTGTGTGCCGGAGACGGTGTGGCAGTGATGAACGTCGTTATTCTGTTGGGAGGCCCGGGTTCGGGCAAAGGGACGATCGCCGGGCGGTTGGCCGCTGCGGATCAAACGTTGCGGCATGTGTCGAGCGGCGATCTGCTGCGTGACGCGGTGAGCCGGCAGACGGCGGCGGGGGTTGAGGCGGACGGCTACATGAAGCGCGGCGAGCTGGTTCCGGACGCCATCATCGCGCGGATGATCGCCGATTTGATGGCGGGCATCACCGGCCCCTGCACGTTGCTGCTGGACGGGTTCCCGCGTACGGTCGCGCAGGCCGAGATTTTGGATCATACGGTTGCGGAGTGTGGCGCGTCGCTGGCGTCGGTGGTGCTGCTGGAGGTGGCCGACGAGATTCTGGTCGACCGGATTGCCGGGCGCAGGATCTGTCCGGGATGCGGGGCCGGTTATCATGTGACCAATATTCCGCCGCGGGTGGCCGGTGTTTGCGACGCCTGCGGCAGTGCGCTGGCGGTGCGCAAGGACGACAATCCCGAGACGGTGAGAAACAGAT
>DAOTKE010000194.1:0-4301 GCA_035449085.1 Kiritimatiellia bacterium
AGCGCGTAGTCCATCAGCACGATCTCGATCGGGTTCTTCTTGTACTTCAGCCCCGGCATGACGCTCTTGTTTTTCAGCATGCTCTTATCCAGCGTGGGTTCGAGCGCGGCCGGGGATGCCGACGCGGCGGAAGGTTGGGCGGCGACCCCGGGCGTCACCTGGCGCCGTCCGGTGGTGGTGGGCAACGGACGGCGCGTCGTAATCGGGGCACGGCTTTGGGGCGGAACCGGGACGGCGACCGGCTGCGGCGCCTGATCCTGCGCCACGGCAACGCCCAGAGCGAGTACGCCGACCACGCCCAGATTCATCAGATGATTGCGAATGCTCTTCATACGTGTTTCCTCACAAATCGTGGTGTCAGCTTACGGCACATTCCCTTCGGACACGTCAGGCGCGGAGGCTGAGACCGGGGCCTCCGCCGCCGCCGTCTGGTTCGTCACGGCGGCCTGGCTCTGCGTGTCGGGCTCGTTCTCTGGCTCCGCCGGTGTCGTTTCCGTTACCGGCTCAATCTGTTTCCCGGCAGGTGGGCGGGCATCGTCGCCCCGTATGTAGGCGCAGTACAGGGTGAAGGTGCCCTTCAGGTAACCCGGCCGGTTGGACGGGCGGATGAAGAGTTGGCGCACATCAAGCATGGCCCCCTCTTTATGCAGATCGTAGAGGAACTTGACCAGCGCTTCGAGCGTGCCTTCCCAATCCTTGCACTCGATCGGCAGCTCGTAGACATCACCGACCTCGACCTCTTTGTTGGCCTGACGCCGGGCAATCATGAGACCATTACGGGCAGCAGCCGCATCCATGACGTTCAGCCAATAGGTATCGACTGCCTGTTCATACGGAAACACCGGCATCAGGTCGCGCATCTGCGCGTAGCGGGCATCCCACTCGTTGCGGGCCGCGATCAGTGCGCGCTCCTCCTGTACTTTCTTTTGCGCGGACCGGTAGACGCGTTCCGCCGCCTTCCAGTTCGCCACCTGCTTTTTGTAGCTCAGGGCCGCGATCGCATACAGCACCACCACCACGGCCACCAGCAACATGTTTTTCTCGCGGGAGGTCACCGTGCTCATTTCTTCTCTGGCCTCCCCTTGAACGTCGCGTCCACATCAAACTTGTGCTTGCCTCGGCTGATCGAAGGGCCGACCAGCGTGACCGCTTCGAACAGCGGATTCTCGTTCACGGCGTTCTTGAAATCGTAAACCAGCGTCGGCTGGTCGGCCTCGCCCGAAATCTTCACGCCCTCGTCACGCCGATACGTGAAGCCAACCAGCGTGATGCCTTGCGGCAAGACCGATGAGACCATGCGCAACATCTCCAGTGAAGAACGGGTACGGTCGGTGTAAGACTCGATCAGGTTGACGCGCTCGCGCGTGTCGGCAACCTGCCTATAGGCTTTAGCGTGCGCGCGCGACTGTTTGCGGACCTGCGCGGTAAGCTGCTTGTAGACAGCCGGCCCGGCGAAAAGCGTACCCATCAGCACCACCCATATCGCCATCGCCATCCCCACGCCGGTCACCACCCGCTTACGGATACGCGCCTCCTTGATTTTGTCGCGCCACGCCTGCGGCGTGAGATCCAGCGCGGCCCCCTCTCCGGTACGCAGGGCCACACCCTCGACTCCGCCATCCGGCGTCGGCGGCGCCACATGTCGCACCTCGGCAGCAGTCAATTCGCTCAGTTTCTCGACAAGCGTCCGCTCCGGTACCTGCTGCGAAACGACGATCACCTCGGCCACCGCGCCGCCGCCGGCATCCAGCTCGACGTTCAACAGAGAGAGGGTCAGTTCCCGGATCACATCGTCGGTGGATGCCGACCCGCCCAGGCCGCGCACCAGAACCGGCACGCCGTGATCCAATACCGCCAGCTCCCATGAGCCGCCCGGATCCATCAGGAGCACGCGCCTCCCGGGGCGCATCAATTGACAAAGGCCGCTCAACGACCGCAACCAGCCCAGCACAGCGACGTCGGTACGGACAGCCTGCAAGCGCGCTTCGTCCAACGCCGCGCCCAGCTCTTCAAAAACCGCGGCCGGCAGGGCAGCGGCAAAAACCCACAGGTGCGATTCGGTTTCGCTCAGGATTTCACACCCTACCGCAAGCTCTTCTCCGGGAAAGGGAGACAGCTTATCCATCTGCAACGCCACGGCATCCGCCACGTCATCGCGGACCTCCAGCGGCATCTTGAGCACACGCACCAGCACCTGGGAAAGTGGCAGGGCCAGCACGATGTCACGCGAGCCCAGCGCCGCACGGGCCGTCATCAGCGCCCGCGTCAGCGGCTTGTCGCTCTCGACCACCGTCTCGTCCACAGCCGGGGAAGGCGTGGCCGCTTCCGTCCCGTCTCCACCATCGGGCGCCATTGCCGAGTCGGGAGTCTGCAACGGCCAGGCGCCGCCGCCGGTGCGCGTCCAGCTATCACGCCCGCGCGGCGCGAATCTCACGCCCCGCAGCACGCCGCCTTCCGCCAACAACGCAATGACATCACTTTTCGCCATACCGGAACCGTGTCTTCAGCTCTTTGTCCGCCCCGAACCGGCCCGAACTGACCCGAACCGAGCCCTCCAACTCACAACTCTCGCACGCATGCACGCATGAACTCCCAAACTTCCCCTACGGATCTTCTCTCCACCGCAAATACCGCACCCGGTCACCCTCGACAATCGCCACCGCCTTGATTTGGTGCGAAATGCCGCCCGCCGTGCCTGTCACCGCGATTTCAAAGTATTTCTGAGGTGCATAGGCCAGGAAAGGCTCCGCTTCGGTTGGGACGCCGCCAGGAATACGTGCGTTCAGATCGTTCCAGTCTTTAAACAACAGGCTTTCGGCTGACGAATCACCCGATGTGACTCTATTGGCGCCGGTTCTCCGCTCCTCGATGATCGCGTTCGCCAACAGACTGTCGCCGTCAATGCCCGGCACCGTCAACAACACTTCTAGCTCAGCGGAATTGACATTGATCTTAACAGTTTCCCCGTAGATGTCAAAAAAAGCCTTGAGCCCGTATTGGATGTGGATCTGCGCCTTCTTGTTCTTCTCTTCGGGGTTCAGAATGCCGCCATCGAAAATGGCGGGGCGTTCGCGGATTCCCCGGATCATCTTCAGTTCGGCGACCGATGAGATTGGGCCGTTGCGCGCCTTGTAATCGAAATCGGCGTAATACTCGTCTTCGGCACCGCTCCGTCCTGTGACCGTGCTGTCGGGATCCAGCCAGTCATACCAACTATCGACCACCTCCTCCTGATACTCCATCGGCAGCCCGATGACGTTCAGGACATTCTCCCAGATCCGGTCGGCGATATCTCCGTTGACCAGCAGATTGATCGGCCATTTGTTGGCGTCAGCCGAAGTGATCTCGACGGCCACCACACCGTTTTCTGGCTTGTCCGGATCAATGGCGTACTCCTCAACCCTGGCGGAGCCATGCTGCAGGTCAAGTTTCGCCTGCAGCCACTTGTCATCTGCATCTTCCGACAATCCCGTTTGTTGCGACGATGCCGTCGTTGTGCCTGTGGCGGTCGAACCAGCGGCAGTCGTAGACGACGTGACGCCGGGCGTCGCGTTCCGGTAGGACAGCAACAGCATCTCGGCGATAGCGATACCCGACTGCGTCAAATAGTCCACCTGACGCCGCTGCCGCACGTAGACATTGATCTTGCCCTCCAGCATCGCGTCCAGCGCGAAGGACATCACCAGCATCGACAGGAGCGCGATCGTCCAAAGCGCGATGATCAGCGCCGAACCGCGCTGGGGGTTTGGGGTTTGGGGTTTCGGGTTTCGGGTGCCTGTCTGCACGAAAGCCCCACTGACACCCGGCAGGGCGGTCTCGCCGAGACCGCCGCAGAGGCCTCGTCGAGGCGTCCCTGCCGGCGCCTGGCTTCTGATTGGTAGGGTTTTCATGGCATCGGCCCTCCGCCCGCCGGCGGTTGTGCGCCGCCTATCCCAGACGGGCCACCCGGCATGATCGGCTGTCGCTGCATGCCGCCTGTGCCCTGCCGTCTACCGCCCGTGCCCTGTTGTGTCCCACCGCCAAGCCCTGTGCCACCCTGACCCGTGAACGGTGAACGGGCAGGATCCCTCTCGTCTCTTCCCCTGCCGCTCTGTATGGGATTTTGCGAGACATCCCAGACCGGCAGTTCGATGTCACGCGTCACGGCGACCGGATCGCCGCGCTCTTTCACCGGTTTCAGGTAAAGCGTCACCGACACCTTGTACGGCAAGGCATTGGAGGAAGTCCATTCATCCTCCCATTTCACCTCCTTGGCATTCGTCTCCGGCGGCTCTTTCAGCACTTTGCAGTCCATTCCCATA
>DAOTKE010000195.1:0-1878 GCA_035449085.1 Kiritimatiellia bacterium
TCGCTAGGGCTGGGCAGAGCCGCCCAGCCAGATGTAGTCGATACGGCAGGAGCCGGTGATGGGTGTACCGTCGGTGAGTTCGAGCCTGAGCTGCTTGAGCGTTCCGCGCCAACCGTCAACCGCGCTCATCTCTACCGTGTAGAGGTACGGCGAGGGATCGTAGCCGTTCACGGCGAAACGTATGCCGAGGTTCGCTTCCCATGACGGTTCGGTATCGGTGGTGAAGCGTAGGCGCATGCTCGTCGCGCCGGTGCGGTTCTGCATGCGGATCGTGAAGCGCGGTGCGGAAGCGAGCGGCACGTTAAGTGCGTCGGCTGAGAGCAGGTGCGCCCCGGTGCTCTTTTCGACTGCCACGGTGTAAAAGCCGCCGGCGACGTGTTTGACCGGTCGCGAGATGCAGGCCCATTTTTGGTCACGCCAGTCTTGGTCGCTCGTGCCGAGATCCCAGTCGCTCCACCCCTCCTTGTCGTGTGTCGTTTCAAAGGTCCACGCACGCGCCACTGTAGTACGCGGCGGCAGGAGATGCACGGTGGTCAGGGCGCTGCGCCACAGTTCGCCGTCATCCGCCACCAGACGGAGCAGATAATCTCCGGGCGCGGAGAAACGCGCATCGGTGACAGCGGCGGACGGATCATCGAACACCACTGTGCCGGGGCCGTGCAATAACTCCCAGCGCACGGCGAGCCGTGCGGGCGCGGGGCGCGCATCATCTGTGACCGAGCCGGTCAGGCGCACCTGCGGCTGATCGGTCCAGATTTCGCGACCGGCATTCACTCGCGGCGGATCGTTGAACGGCATGGCGCGCTCCAGTTCTTCGCTGGTGGCGTACTGGGTGTTGTTCGTCACGGTCCAGCGGGTCAACGCGGGGGCCTGGTTGGTGAAGAACTGCACACCGGGAACGAGTACATAGCCGTTGTCGCGGATGGTTCCCGTGCTACAGCAGACTTCGGGGTCGCGGTTGCCGCCCCAGATGAAAATTTCCGAAGGGCCGAGTTTGTTGGCGACGTTGTTGCGGATGAAGCGCGAATTCGCGATCTCGACATTACGCGCCTGGGGTGATTTCAATCCAAGTACTTCGATCGCCGCGCCGGCGTTGTTGCGGAAGGTGCAGTGGTCGATCAGGCAGCCGTCGCCGCCCGCCTCGAAGTCGACGCCGCCTTCGTCGTGCGAACCGGAGTCCGGCTGGTTGAGGAAGTGGCAGTTGCGGATGATCAGTCCGTTCTGGTTGCCCAGCATGATCCCCATGGTGCCGGCGTAAGCATGCCAGCCCGCCGCGTCGAACACGCTGTTCTGCAGATACGCCCGCCAGACCGACACCAGAAACGGATGCGGCGATGTATTGTGCGTGAAGTTGTCGTGACAGAAGACACGGTCGATGGTGACATCGTGCCCAGCGAAGAAAAAGCCACTGGAACATTGGAACATCTCACAGTCGCGGATCACCAACATGGATGCTGCCGAGCCGCTGACGCCGAACCCGCATGATCGCGCGCTGTCGCCGGGTGCGCCGCGCCGGTGGAGCCACTCGGGGATGCCGTGGCTGTTGTGGCGGTAAAGGCCCTCGATGTGGTGCGCCACACAATCTTCGATCAGCAGGCCGCGATGTCCGCTGCGCGCGTAATGAACCACGAAGCCTTTGCCTGCAAAACAGACTGTCAGGCCACGGACGGCCAGATAGTCGGGGCTCTCGATCAACGCGCAACGATCATCGATATCCCAGTTGCGGCGGATGACCGGTCGTGCGCCCTCGCCGTAGCTGCCGATCTCGGCCCACACTTCAGGTGTGCCACGCGCCGAGAGTCTGAGTTCCTGATTGAGCACGCTGCCGCGGCGCAACAACAGTCGTTCGCCGGGGCCGAGCGTACGCCCGTTGACCGG
>DAOTKE010000195.1:1978-4189 GCA_035449085.1 Kiritimatiellia bacterium
CCGGTCGGCAGATCGAGTGTCGCAACGCAACCCGTGACGGCCTGGGCATAGTGGACCACCTCGGCACTCACTCGGACCGGCTGTCCGGCATGCAGCAGGACGGCATGCGTCGTGAGGTTGCGTAGCCGCACCACGGCTGGCCGGGGATTCTCAATATGCAGGTTGTCGATCGCGCCGTTGAACCGCCCGAGTTTGAGCGGTGCCTGGCTGGGGCGGGGCACGCCCACGCGCGTGACTTGGTTGCGTTCGCCGTTGACATCCAGCGTAAGCTCAAAGCCATTCCAGTTTGCGGAAACGTAATACCAGACACCGGGCTCGGGACGCTGCACGCTCCGCACACGCGACTCCCACTTGCCATCGAGGTTGACAAAAAATGCAAGAAGCCCGCCCTCTGATTGCGCATCGAGGCGCAGCATGTACTCGCCCTGTTTCACCACGATCGGTGTGATGTTGGTCGGTATGTCGTTGAATAGCACCGCGCAGTCGAGCCGGAACCCCGCTGCAAGTTGCAGGTCGGCGTGACTGGGCAATTCGGGTGCGGCGGAGGCTGCGTTCAATGCTAAGCCGCCGTGTTCCGCAGACACGAAGGTAGCACCGTCGGCACGCCAGTGGCGTCCGTGTTCCGTGCGGTCGCGCAGGTCACCTTCGAATGGCCAGAGGCCGATCCCTTGCAAACCGTCGTCCGTGCGCTGGATGCTCAGCGTATCGATCGCGCCGTGAAACGGGCCGACGCGCAACGGCCCCCAAGTGGTGACCGGAAGACCACCGCGGACCGTGCGCGTCGTATCGCCATTCACCGTCAGCCAGAGGCCCTGTTCGTCCCATCCCGCCGCTACATCGTACCAGACATTGGTGGTCACGCGGACGCGTCCGTTAACGCGCGGCTCCCAGGCACCGGTGTTTACGAAAAAGCCGAACTGGCGGCCCTCCGATTCGGGATTAACGCGCAGGATATACTCGCCGTGATTGTAGCTGCCCTTTATGGCGACATCAATCCAAGCGTTGCCGTCCGCCAGCGCGTCAAAGCGCACGCGCGTTTCGATGCGCATACCGTGCGCGAGCCGTAGACCGGGCGCGTCGGGGATGGTTGCCGCGCTCCCTTCCAATCGCAGCGCCTGACCGTCCCGCGCCGCCACGTACTGCGGCGTGCCCGTTATCTTCGCGTGCAGGCCGTTGCCGCTGCTGTCCGCCAGCGAGCCGTCAAACGTCCAGCGTCCGCCTGGCGCGGCGAAAACCGCCGCGCCGGTGCTTGCGATCACCAACAGGAGGCACACGCCTCGTGTGCGCGGTACAGCCTTGTAGTCACTCTGTTGCGTGTCCACAACGTCCATGAAGTCCACAATATCCATGAAGAACGATCCCGATAGCGATCCCGAAAAACTCCCAAATCCTAACTCCTAAATGCTAACTGCCATGCGATCATTTCTGCCAGTACTTGACCCTGAGCGCGGGTGTCGTTCCTTGCGATGCCTTCAACGAGGCGATGGCCTGCTCGTCACCTTCAAGCGCCTTCAGCAGCCACTCGCCTTCCTTACGGCAGATGTCATCCTGAAGCGGGAAGAAATGCTTGAGCAGGAAGAGAGCGTAACGGGAGAAACGGAACTCGCCGATGACGGTTTGCCGTTTTGAAACGGGGTCGATATCCACCGCCGCACAGTTACGCAGGCGGATGTTCTTGGCCAGCGACGGGAAGTCCAATTGCTCAGCCAGAACCAAGGTGTAGGCGACCCCCAAGTTCTTGGATGCGTGGGCGTCGGTGACACCGATGCCAGCGATCTTTTTGCCTTGTGCACGCAGTTCGTTGTAGTGGAGGATGCTGAGTTCGCTACTGTCGCAATTGAGCACTTCCATCGCGTCAAACTTCGCCGTTTCCAACAGGTAGTCGGAGACGATGGCAGGGACGTACTGCCGGTAGGCTGGCCGCCAGTAGGGGTGGCAAAACACGGCGATGCCGCCGCAGGCACGGATCTTGTCCCAAACCGCGAACGAGGCGGCGATTTGGTGCTTGAAGCTATCGGGGATCGTGTCCGGCAATTTGGCTCGTTCCGCCGCGACCGCCTGATCGTACTCGGCCCTTGATTTCGTGAACCAATCCGTCATGCTCTCCGACGCGCCGAGCGACAGGATATGCACGCCGTTTCCGGGACTGTGCACCTCTTCTCCGGGGAATGTCTTCATGTCCGTCGGGAGTTTTGAAAACGCCGCGATGGC
>DAOTKE010000196.1:0-4164 GCA_035449085.1 Kiritimatiellia bacterium
GTGTTGGATTTCCAGCCAGCGCACATACGCACGCGCATACACGTCGCCGGTCTTGCAGGTCGCCACCGGAATCTGGGCCGTATTGAAAATACCGCTCGGCTGGTCGCGCCGGATGTCACGCGCCAGACCGGTCGCACGCGCGGCGGGGCCGACCAAGCCCAACTCCACCGCGATCGCGCGCGGGACGGCGCCGACCTCTTCGAAACGCACCATCGCCGAAGAGGTTCTCCACAGCAGTTCGATCGCCACGCGCGCATCTTTCTCGCACGCATCAAGACGCCGCCGAAGATCGGTCATCCGCTTGGCGTCGACATCGAACCCCACGCCGCCCGGACGCACCCATCCGCGACCGAAGCGGCTGCCGCACAAGAGCGCGGTCATGTTGAGCACGTCGCCGCGAATCCGCCCGCAGAAACTGGCGGTCGGCAGGTACGCCACGTCGCCGGACAATGCGCCGATATCGCCGATGTGCGTCGCCATGCGCTCCAGTTCCAGCGCGATGCCGCGCAAAGCCTGGCCGCGCGCTGTCGCGGCGCAACCGGCCAGCGCCTCGCTCACCTGGCAGTACGCCGTGGCATGCGCGACCGAGGTGTCGCCCGCAAGCGTTTCCATCAGGTGGATCGTGCGCGCGTCGGGGCCGCCCAGCAGCGTCTCTTCAATCCCGCGGTGCTGATAGCCCAGCGCGATTTCAAGGTGAAACACCGTTTCGCCGTAGCACTGGAAACGGAAGTGCCCCGGCTCGATCACTCCGGCGTGTACCGGGCCCACCGCCACTTCATGCACCTGCTCGCCGTCCACGCGGTAAAAGTCGCCGACCGCTGGCAGGATCGTTTCATCTGCCGACCGTTGCCACACATCGCGATCCGTCCAAGAGCGGCGGTAACGCACCGGCTTGAGCCAAGGATGGCCTTCGGGGCGCAGACCGAACTGCTCGGCGATCTCGCGCTCGAACATGTGTACCTGCGCGCACTGCCGCGTGAGCGACGGGTAGGCGTCGCCAGTGACATCTGCCGCAGCCGCCAAGAGCAGATTCTGGTTGTCATCGGCCAGCACCGCGTACAGGCGCGTCGCATCGGGCTGCGGCGAAGCCGCGCCGAACAACGCGCTGACGCGGCAGCCGCCCTTCACGCCCGCCACGATTGATGCTTGGAAGCACTCCAGATCGAGCACCGGAACCGAATCAAGCGCGACCGATTGGCCATTGGTCAGGCGGACAAAGTCAGTCGGGAATGCACTCATGGCTGACCCTCCAAATAGCGAACGGCGTCGTTGATCAGAGCGGCGAGCGGTGCGGGCAGTATCACACCGATCAGCAGCACCAGCACCAGCAGCGCGAGGATCGGCGCACCGCTCAGCACGGTATCGCGGTACGACGTCTTGCGTGCCGCGATGGACGGGCGTCCTTGAACGATCTTCAGCACCGTGGCACCCATACCAATGAAGACGATCAGCAAAAGGACAAGGAAAAGCGCGCCGACCACCATGCGACCGGATCTGAATGCGCCATTCAGAATCAGAAACTCACTGATGAAGGGGCCGAAGGGCGGCGAACCGGTAATGGCGAGAAACCCAAGGAAAAAGAGTGTGCCGGAGAGCGGCACCCGTTGCATCGCGCCGCTCACCTGCTCGGTACTTTTGCTGTGGTAGGCACGGTGGATGTTGCCGGCCGAGAGGAACAGGACGCCTTTGGTCAGGCCGTTGTTCACCACATGCAGCAGTGTACCGAACAGCGCCGGCGCGCCTAGACCGAGCCCTAACACCAGAATCCCCATGTGTTCCACACTGGAGTAGGCGAGCATCCGTTTCATATCGCGCTGCCCGACCATAAACAGACTGGCGGTCGCCATCGAGAGCAACCCCATGAAGAGCAGCAGACGGCAAACATAGGCTGCTTCGCCCGCAGCCACGCTGATGTGGTAGGCGCGCAAGAGCGCGAGAAACGCGCAACTGGTCACGCCGCCCGACAGCAGGGCGCCGACCACGCAGGGAGCCTCGCCGTAGGCATCGGGCTTCCAGGTGTGCATGGGTGCCAGCCCCATTTTTGTGCCGTAACCGACCAGCAACAACACGAACGCCGCATGCAGCCAAGGCTTAGAAAGGGCGGGCGCATGCTGAAGCAGATCGCTCACCATCAGCGACGCACCGTGTCCCGCGTGCTGCGCCGAATACGCAAGGAAGAAGGTTCCCAGTAGCGCCAGCGCAATGCCGACCGAACCGACCACCATGTACTTCCATGTGGCTTCAATGCTTTGCTGCGTGTGGTTGAAAAAAATCAACGGCGCGGTAACCAGCGTCAAGCCTTCGACCGCCACCCACATCAACCCCAGATGGCGCGACCACGCCACCAGACTGGCGGTGCTCAGGAAGAACAGCAGGCAGATGCAGAAGACCCGGTTGGGCTGCTCGCTGCGACTGCGCAGATAACCGGCCGCGTAATACGAGCAGCAGAGAAAGAGCAGGCTCACCACCAGCAGGATCACCTTGCCCAGCGGGTCAAGCGCGAGCCAGGCCGTCGAGGACAGCGGTTCCGGCCGCACCAGCGCCACGCCGGTCAAGGCGGCATGCAGGGTGCCCGCCACCGGCAGCAGCCACGGACGCCACCGATTGGAAGGAATCAGTGCCGCGAGCACAGCCGCCACAGCGGGAACGATGAGAAAAAGGGGTGCCATGGACATGGACAACTACTCCTTGAGCGACGCTAACTGGCGCGTATCAAGCGTGGAAAAGGCGCGGTTGATGTGATTGACAATAATGCAGATCACAAAAACAGCAACGAACAAGTCCAGCAGCGCCCCCATCTCCACCACGAGCGGCATAGCCTGCACCAGCAGCATACCGAAAATGAAGACGCCGTTTTCAAGAACCAGATACCCCATGACCTGTGTCAACGCTTTGAAGCGTGTAATCAGCAGGATGAAACCGGTCAGAACGGTCGCGAGCGAAGCAGGCACCACCAAGCTGTCGGCATGCGCCTCAGTGAGCGGCAAGCGTCCGGCGAACAGCAGCGCCCAGACGGCACCTAGCGCTCCCAAGATCACCGAGGCTTGGAAGCCGATCAGCGGTTCGACCTCACGCTTGATCTCCACATCGCGCAACGCACGGTTCATCATGACGGGGATCACCACACCTTTCAGCACGATCGTCAGCACGGCCATCAGGAACGCACCGCGCGACACATGTCCGGGAAGCAGCAGCGGCAACATGCCGATCAAGGCACCTTGTATCGCCACCCCGCGGATCACCGAAGTGATCCGGCTTGTCCCCAGCACAAAGAGGTTCAGTAGCAGGACGACCACTAGAATCGGATTGAAAAAATTAGACATGCCATCACCTGATCAAAAGAATGAAAGCGAAACTGCAAAAGAGTAGCGCGCTGATGAGTAAATACGGCACATGCAGCATCTTCAGACGCGCCATGACCGACTCCACGATGCCAATCACCACCGCCAAGAGCACCAGCAGGACCAAAAAGAGCGGCCCGCGCAACATCTCGCGTCCCGGCAGAAAGGCCAGCAGCACCTGCAGCACCATCGAGCCGAGCACCAGCATTTTCATCGCCGATCCATAGAGAATGATGCCGTACAGCGGCCCGCTATGATCGAGGATCATCGCCTCGTGAATCATCGTCAGTTCCAGATGCGTGTTGGGGTCATCGACCGGAACACGGCAGGTCTCCGCCAGCAACACAATGAAAAGCCCGATGAGGATCAGCATCAGCGGCGCGGTGATTCCCGCAGCGAAAGCGGTCGCCGGCGCGTGCAACATCGGCGTCAGCGAGAGCGTCCCCGAGATCTTGGCCAGCACCATAAAGGCAAAGAACAGTGCCGGTTCAGACAGGCAGCCGAAAGTTACCTCGCGCGCGGCTCCCATCCCCTCAAACGCCGATCCGGTATCCAGTGCGGCCGACGTGGTAAAGAAACGCGCCAGCGCGAAAAGATAGGCGAAAAGAATCAGGTCGCCCGTGAAAACGATCGGCGCAGACGCCCGGCCCAGCGGCACCATCAGGCCCGCCAGCAGAGTTGCCGCCAGCGTAATGACCGGTCCCGCCCAAAAGATCCAAGTCGTGGTCTCGCTGAGCACCCAGCCTCGCTGCAGGCACTTGACGATGTCATAGTAAGGCTGGAACACCGACGGCCCGGTGCGTCCCGCGAACCACGCCTTGGT
>DAOTKE010000197.1:0-4161 GCA_035449085.1 Kiritimatiellia bacterium
CTCCCCCCTCGCGCTTCCCAGCATCTCGACCCCCTTGATTTGGAACCGCCGGATTGCGACCGGATCGGTTGCAGACATGGCCATAAACCCGTTACAATGGCCCACTTCCAAAAGGAGGACATTCATGACGGTCATCAATACGCCGCAAGCCCCCGAGGCCATCGGCCCCTATGCGCAGGCGATCGAAGCCCAAGGACTCATCTTCTGCTCGGGCCAGCTCGCAATCAACCCCGCCTCCGGCAAGATCGAAGTGGTCGGTGCCGCAGAGCAGATGATGCGCGTGCTGCTCAATCTGCGGGCCGTGCTGGAAGCGGCCGGATCGGGACTCGACAAGGTGGTGAAGACCACGCTCTTCCTGACCGACATCGGCGACTTCCCGGCCGTCAACAAGGTCTATGCCGAAATGTTCGGCGATCACAAGCCGGCGCGCTCGACCGTCCAGGTGGCGCGTCTGCCGAAGTGCGCGCGCGTCGAGCTTGAGGCGATTGCGGTCAAATGAAGCCGTGCGCGGCCAGCCAGTCGCGCACGGGCGCGGCAGGCAGGCCCATGACGTTGGTGTAGGAGCCGCTCGTGCCGGCGATCAGCAGCTCGCCGTTCTCGTCGATGTCGTACGCGCCCGCGCGGTCGAGCGGCCGCGTCCGTTCGAGATAGGCCTGGATCACCGCTTCGGTCAGCGGCTTGAAGCGGACTGACGACGCCTCGACGCGCAGGTCGGGCTCCTGTCCCGGCAATCCCAGCGCCACGCCGGAGTAGACGATCTGCGTGCGCCCTGAGAAGGCGCGCAGGAAGGCCGCCGCCTCTTCAAGGTCGGCAGGCTTGCCGATCAGACGGCCCTCAAACCACACCAGGGTGTCGGCCGCGATGATCGCGGCGTCGGGCCGGCGCGCGCGGCAGACACGGTATTTCTCCGCCGCGTTCGTCACGACCGTACGGACCGGATCGGCGGCATCGTGGATCTCACCCGCATCCACGGCGCACACCTCGAACGCGCAGCCCAGAGACTTGAGGATCTTGCTGCGCCGCGGCGAGGCGGAGCCCAACACGAGCGGAACCGGTCTGACGAGGGTCTCCACGGCCATTCGCCTCAGGGCGCCGCATGCCGCCGCTGCTGGCGCGTGAGCGGCGCCTCCACCGTCATGCCACCGCCCGGCCCCTGCCCGATATGCGCGGTCCTGCGCCGGATCATGACCATCTGCACGATCGACAGCACCTGGCTCACCGTCCAGTAGAGCGAGAGCGCCGAGGGGAAGCTGTAGAACATGAAGAGCATCATGACCGGCATCATGACCATCATCATCTTCTGCTGCTGCGGATCGCCCGCCGAGGGCGTGAGATAGCTCTGCAGCGCCATGGTCCCCGACATCAGGATCGGCAGGATGTTCAACGGAATCGGCAAGACTCCCGCCAGCAGATTCTCGGGCTCACTCAGGTCCGCGATCCACAGGAAGGGCGCGTAGCGCAGTTCGACCGCGCTGCGCAACACCGTGAAGAGCGCGATGAAGACCGGGATCTGGATCAGCATCGGCAGGCAGCTTGACAACGGGTTGACCTTGTTCTCGCGGTAGAGCGCCCAGGTCTCCTGCTGCATCTTCTGCGGGTTGTCCTTGAACTTCGCCTGCATCTCCTTCAGTTTCGGCTGAAGCTCCTGCATCTTCTTCATGCTGACCGTGCTTCTGTGCGTGAGCGGCCAGAAGATGATGCGCACCAGGAAGGTCAGCAGAATGATCGCCATGCCGTAGTTCGGAATCAGGCGGTGGAAGAAGTTCAGCGTCGGGACCAGCAGCTTGCAGAACCAGGTGAAGGTCCCGAACTGCATCACCGCGTCCATGCCGTTGCCGAGCCGCTGCAGCAGCGACAGCTTCTTGGGGCCGATGTAGAGCGCATACTCGCGCGTCAGGGTCTCGCCCTGCCCCAGCACGCCGCCGGGGAAGCGCACACGCGCCGAAACCTCATTGAGATCGTAGACCGGCTGCGCCACGTCGCGGGTCATCGTGGCCGTGAACCCACAGTTGGTGTCGCTGGACCAGAACCCGGTCACAAAAAAGCGCGACTTGATCGCCACCCACGTCTGCGGCTCATGGATTGGCACGGTCGTGCGCTCGGGCATGCCGACGGCTGACGGCTTGCCTCCGCAGCCGAAACCGCCGCCGGGCGTGCCGCCCACGAGATACTGCTTGGTGGCCTTCTCCTTGTCCCAATAGCGCACCTTGGCTTTGGCGAAGGCGGGCAGCGAATCGACCGACAGCATGTCGTTCTTGGAGACGCCGCGCTGCATGGCGCCGATCGACACGCTGTTGGTGCCGAGCCGCGCCAACTCCGTTCCGCCGTTGCGCAGCGTGTCCGTGACCTTGACCTGATAGCCGTCCAACAGCTCGATGCGGCGGGTCAGCGCCAGCCCCTGCGCCGTGGCCGCCGAAAAGACGGCGGCCTTGCCGCCCTCTTCGCGCGTGACGGCATAGGCCGCGTTCGGGGCGAGCCCCGGCACGCCGGACCACTCCAGGCTCGGCGCGTTCGCGAAATCGAACGTGACCGGCGGGTTATTGTCGGACGCCTTGCCCGGCTCGCTCAGAAACCGGTTCAGCGTGACCCGCTTGATCACGGCACCGTGCGACGAGACCGCGAGCGTCACGTCGCCGCCGTTCAGGATGACGGTCTCCTCCGGCTGCGCGGGAGGCGCCGGGCGCGCGGCCTCGGCCTCGGGTTGCGCCGGCGAAGTTTCCGGCGCGGCGGTCAATGCCGTCTGTGCCAGCGGCAGCGGCTCGGCCGCATCAGCCGTCGCGGCGGCAGGCGGAACCGGCTTCGCGGCCGCCTCGCGGGCGCGTTCGGCCGCCTGCTTGTTGCTGTAGAACATCCACCCGACCAGCGCCAGGCCCAACAGAATCGAAATAATCCGCTCTTGCCTATTCATAATTCCTCAAAAACCGGTCACGACCGTTTGGGCGGCACCGGGTCATAGCCCGACGGCCCGAACGGACGGCAGCGCATCACGCGCCGCAGCGTCAGCCAACATCCCTTGATCACACCATGTGTCCGGAGTGCCTCGATACAGTAGGCCGAGCAGGTCGGCTCAAACCGGCAGCACCGCCCGAGATGCGGCGACAGCACCATCTGGTACGCCCGCACGAGCAGGATCAGCACCCCGCTCACGGCCCGGCTGATGACGGCCACGATCCAGCCCATGCGCGCCCTCCGTCATCCTCCGGCCAGCACCTTCGCGCGCACGTACACCGCCTCCAGGTCCCGCATGACCTCCTGGCACCGCTTGCCGGCGATCCCCGCGCGCGCGATCAGAATCACATCCACATCCGGTGCCAGGCGGTGGCGGCTCAACCGGAACACCTCGCGCAGCAGGCGCTTGGCACGGTTGCGGTCGACCGCGCGCCGGAAGGTCCTCTTGGAAACGACAACGCCGGCCCTGCGGCCGGCGTCCGTTCCGCGCGACACCCACATCACCAGCGTCCGTCCGTAGACCGGCCGCTTCCGGGCGAATATCCGCGCATACTTTGAGGCGTCCAGTCGGAACGGGCCGGGCAACGGCAACGGGCCGTCCCCGTTCGGTGCGGAACCGTTCATGACGCCGTGAGGCATCGCCCTTACACCTGCGTCAGGCGCACGCGCCCCTTACGGCGGCGCGCGCGGATAATCGCACGTCCACCCCGGGTGGCCATCCGGGCCCGGAATCCGATCTTGCGCGCGCGCTTGATCTTCGAAGGCTGCCACATCATCTTCATGGTCATCGTCTCCTGCTTGTCAACGTGAAAAAAGAAGGGTTAGGTTATCACACCGCATGGGCATGGTCAACCCACGCTGAAAAATAATCTGCACGACCAGGAGGGACGGCGGCCTCGCCGTCCGGACAGGCAGGAATGCCTGTCCTACCTTTTGCGGCGGCTTGCCGCCGCTTTAAAAAGCGGGAGCAAGCACCCGCACTCCATAAACCGTTCACGAGTCCTTGATGCTGACCAGGAACTCGGCGTTGCTCTTGGTGTTCTTGAGGCGCTTGACGATCATCTCCATGGCCTCGACCGGCGGCACCCCGTTGAGGGCGCGGCGCAGGATCCAGGTGCGGTTCAGCTCCTCGGGATAGAGCAGCAGCTCTTCCTTGCGGGTGCCGGACTTCTCGATGTTGATCGCCGGGAAGATGCGCTTGTCCACGAGCTG
>DAOTKE010000198.1:0-4120 GCA_035449085.1 Kiritimatiellia bacterium
ATGCCTTATGAAAAATCTGTCGCAGACCAACCGTCGCAGCATGCTGCGGCTCATGGCCGCCTCGGCGGCCGCTCCTATCGTCCTCCCGCGCCGCCTGTTCGGCCAGTCGGCGCCCTCGAACAAAATCACGGTGGGCTTTATCGGCGTCGGGTGGATGGGCGGCGGCAACCTCAATGCGTTCCTCAAGCTGGACGACTGCCGCGTGGCGGCCATCTGCGATGTGGATGAAAGCCATCTCGCCAAAGCGGTCGGCACGGTCAACGAGCAGTATCAGAATCAAGACTGCAAGGGGTACAAGGATTTCCGCGAGCTGCTGGCGCGAAAAGACATCGACGCCGTCTGCATCAGCACGCCGGACCACTGGCACGCGATTCAAGCGGTTGCCGCTGCGGAGGCGGGCAAAGACATTTATTGCGAGAAGCCTCTTTCGCATACGCTGAATGAGGGTATCGCGATGGTTCGCGCCGCACAGAAAAACAGGTGCGTCTGGCAGACCGGTTCGTGGCAGCGCAAAGAAGGGCTGTTCCGCTGGGCGGTCGAACTGGTTCAGAACGGCTACCTGGGCAAAGTCACACGCGTCGAGGTCGGGCTGCCCGCCGGACACATGGACTTCGGCAAGACCGGCAAGGATCTGCCGGACGGGCCCGTGCCTGACGGTGTGGACTACGACTTCTGGATCGGCCCCGCGCAGATGATGCCGTTCAATCCGTGCCGGTTCCACAAGAACTGGCGCTGGAACTACAACACCGGCGGCGGGCAGCTCATGGACTGGATTGGGCACCACTGCGACATCGCACATTGGGGACTCGCCAATCCGAAATACGGGTGCGGGCCGGATGATGCGGTCGGGCCTCTGACGGTCTCGGCGACCGCCGAGTTCCCGCCCAAGGATGCCGTCTGGAACACCGCCACCAAGTACCGCGTCGAATGCGCCTATCCGAACGACGTCGAGGTCGTGATCGCCGGGGGGTACGGCGAGATTAAGAGTGGCGCCAAGTGGGTCGGGCCCAACGGGTGGGTCTCCGTGACGCGCGGCACGATCGACGCTTCGGACAAACAGTGGATCCGGGAGATCCAAGACCGGGAGAAGAAAGGCGACCTCGACATCCAGCTCTACAAGAGTCCGGGTCACCACCAGGAGTTCCTCGACTGTGTCCGCTCGCGCAAGCGCACGCTGACGCCGGTGGAGATCGGGCACCGTTCCCAGACGCCGGGCCATCTCGGCTATATCGCCTCGGTGGTTGGACGCAAACTCAAATGGGATGCGGCCAAGGAGGAGATCGTCGGCGATCCCGAGGCGAGCAAGCTGATGACCAAGCAGATGCGTGCGCCTTGGAAAGTGTGATCTGAAATTCGGAGATGTCGTGCCATGTTTGAAAACAGGAATCGGTGGTGTTATCGGAAGGCCCTTTCATTCGCAACCGTGCTTGCCGCTTGGTTATTCACCGGCGTGCCGGCCGTTGACGGTGCGGAGCAGGCGGACGCGCAGCGGAGTTTCTCGCTGAAGGCGCCGAACGCGAAAGAGGTTGTGCTGCAGGGGCAATGGTCCAAGCAGGGCTTGGCGATGACTCGCGGTGATGACGGCACGTGGTCGGTCACGGCGGCTGCCGTTCCGGCAGGCATTTGGGAATACTCCTTCGCGGTGGACGGGCTGAACGTCATCGACCCGAACAATCCGGCGATCAAACCGCAGTATCAGCCGGGCAAGAACCTCTTGCACATTCCGTCTTCGCCCCCTGCGCCTTGGGATTGGCAGGACGTTCCGCACGGGACGGTTCATGCGCACGAGTATCAGTCGGGCGTGCTGGGCAGACAACGCGGCTTGCTCGTCTACACGCCGCCCGGATATGAAGCCGACACGGCGAAACGATTCCCGCTTCTCGTGCTCCAGCACGGCTTCGGCGGCAACCAGCGCGGCTGGGTCGAGACCGGCAAAGCGCACTGGATACTCGACCATCTGATCGCGGCCGGAAAGGCCGTGCCGATGGTGGTCGTGATGATCGACGGCCATCCCTACGGTTTGTTGCCGAGGAAGGGGAGTCCCGAGCGGGGGCGCGGGGCGCTTGAGGCGTTCCGCCGTGAACTGCTGGAGGAGGCGATCCCGCTCGTCGAGAGGAACTATCGCTTGGCAGCAGGCCGCGAGAATCGGGCGATCGCCGGCTTGAGCATGGGTGCGCGGCAGTCGCTGACCGTCGGCCTGAATGCGCTTGACCGGTTTGCGTGGATCGGCGGGTTCAGCGGCAGTTGTGACGCGGAAGCCGTCCAGCCGGCATTTGAAGATGCGCAGGGCACAAACGCGCGGCTGCGGCTGTTGTGGATCGCCTGCGGCCGCGATGACCGGTATGTCGAGGGCGTCAAAAAGCTCGCCGCGAAACTGACTGAGCAGGGGATTCGTCATGTGTGCCATCTGACCGACGGCGATCACTCATGGCCCGTCTGGCGCAGGTGTCTCGCGGAGTTCGCGCCGCTGTTGTTTCAGGAGGTGAAGCCGTGAAGAGCCTACGACCTGTTAAAGACCGTGGCAACAGTGTGAAGGGGTGGGCGTCCGCCCTTTTCCTGGCGCTGCAGTTGACGGCAGGCGCGGCGGCCGAGCCGTTCCGGGATGGTGACCGCGTCTGCTTCATCGGCGACAGTATCACGCACCAGATGCTATACCACACCGAAATCACGCTCTTCTATCTGACGCGCTTCCCGAATTGGCGGGTGGAGACGGTCAACTGCGGCTTCGCCGGGGACACCGCAGCGGGCGCCGTGCGCCGTTACGACTGGGATATCGCGGCGCGCAAGCCGACCGTCGCGACGGTCATGCTGGGCATGAACGACGTCAATCGCGGCCTCTACAAACCCGGATCAGCCGGCCCCGACACGGAAGCGAAACGCATCGCCGCCATCGACGGCCACATCAAAAACATGGAGATGCTCGCGGGCCGGCTTCACCGCGACGGCGTCAGGCTGATTCTCATCGGCCCCTCGCCTTACGATCAGACCGGCAGCCAGAGCGAGGAAAATCTCTTCGGTGTCAACGACGCCCTCAAAAGCTGCGGGGCCGCCGCACGGCGGCTCGCGGAAAAACTCAACGCCGGATGGGTGGATTTCAATGCGCCCATGGAGGCCATCAACCGGGAGTGGCAGGCCCGGCAGCCCGGTTTCACGGTGGTCGGCCCCGACCGTGTTCATCCCGGCCCGGCGGGGCATCTGGTCATGGCGTATCTCTTCCTGAAAGCGCAGCATGCGCCGGCCATCGTCGCGGAAGTGACGCTGGACGGACGCCGAGGCGAGGTTGTCGGGCATGCCAATTGCGGCGTCTCGGACATCCGCGTGGCTGACGGCACGCTGACGTTCACATGCCGCGCCGCGGCCCTGCCGTTCCCCGTCGACAAGGCCTGTGCCCCTGCGCTGGAGTGGGTGCCGTTCATGCAGGATCTCAACCGCGAAAGGCTGACGGTCACCGGCTTGAGCGGCGAACGCTACGCGCTCGAGATCGACGGCCGCAGGGTGGCGGAAACAACCGCCGCCGCATTGGCAAAGGGAATCAATCTCGCTGAACTGTCCGATACGCCGCAATACAAACAGGCCTTGCAGATCAGGCAGTGGGTCAGCGAACGGGCGCTGATCGAAGGGCGTAAGCTGCGGACCTTAGACCATATCGAATTTCTCTTTCTCGCCGACAGAGCGAACCGCACGCCCGACAGCGACCGCGCGTATCTCGAAAGCAAACTGGCCGAACTGACCGCCAAGGATACCGTCTGGAACCGCTATCGCGCAGGCGTCATCAAAAACTATTTCGATCTGCTTCCGGAGCAAGACGCGCTGTGCCGGCGGTCGGCCGAGCTGACGAAAAGCATTCGCGAAAACGTCGCGCCCCTGCCCCGGCGCTACGCGATACGTTCGGCGGACTGAAGGCGTACGTGTTTTGAGCGGAGCGAAGTCGGGTGTCAACCGCCCCTCCTTCCTCCACAAACGCATAAGCTTCGCGTACCTCTGCCTCCATCTAATTCCTGTATCCCCCTTTTCGTTGTGTTTAACGTAGTTGACTGTCATTCTCATGCATGATAATAATATAATGTGAGGCTCTTGCAAAACCCCCCGGACGCTGCGCCTGACGGCTTGCGTCCGGGGG
>DAOTKE010000199.1:0-4105 GCA_035449085.1 Kiritimatiellia bacterium
GAAAACGTTTATCAAGTAAGTTAAGGAAAGGTATCATATTATGTCTACTCGACAGAAGATGATATGGATGGCATCCGTGCTGGCCGCGTTCGCGGCCTTTGGCGGCGTGCTCGACAAGGCATGGATCAAGGGGACGACGGACAAGAACCCGCTCGGCTACAAACCGGGCGAGCCGATGGTTTTCACGCTCACGCTGCAAGATCTGGATGGTGAGTTGCCCGTCGGCGAGTACCTTCTCGATTGGTCGCGTACGGGCGATGACGGGATCGTAGAGGACGGCAAGGTTCCGCTCACGAAGGAGCCTTTCGTGTATACGACCAAGCTGGACAAGCCTGGCTTTGTGCGCATCAAAGCGACGGTTGTCGGCAAGAATGGCAAGAAGTATGTGAAGCAGTTCACCGGCGACACATCGACACCCGAAGGCCGCGCCGCGATGAACCGCTTTGAGCGCGCGAACAAGAGTGTTTTCTTTGACGGCGGCGCGGGCGCCGACATCGACGCGCTTCAATCGCATCCTGAACCCTCGGACTTCGATGCGTTCTGGGCGAAGCAATTCGCGCGTCTGGATCGCGTGCCGATCCAGGCCGAGCGCAAGGAAATACCGTGCAGCAACAAGAGCGCCCGCCTCTACGCGGTGCGGATCGACTGCGCGGGGCTTCGTCCTGTGACGGGCTATCTCTCCATTCCCACGGCCGTCGATGCGGGCAAAACGTTCCCGGCCCGTCTTGAGACGCATGGCTACAGCGGGGATCGCTGCACGCACGACACCCCTTCCGGGGCGCGCGACAACGAGATCGTTCTCAATATCAACGCGCACGGCTTGAAGCTTGTCGAGTTCGGGGCGACCGAGGCGGACACCAAGGCGCTGCGCTGGGAAACCCGTTCTCATGACATGACGTATGCCTTCGATCCGCAGCAGAACGCCGATCCGGAGGTCGCGTACTTCAACGGCATGGTGCTGCGCGTCAAGCGCGCGCTTCAGTACCTGAAGACCGTGGAAGGCTGGAACGGCAAGGATCTGATCGCGTCCGGCGGGAGTCAGGGCGGTCTCCAGACCATCTGGGCGGCGGGGTGCGGCGAGGGTGTGACGCTCGCCGAGAGCGGGATCACCTGGTGCTGCGACATGTATACGAGCGGCCAGCTGCGCAAAGATCCCGCGCAGAAGCTCGCGAGTGACGGCTGGTACATCGGCTGGACGGAAGCCATGGGCTATTATGACGCGGCGAACTTTGCGAAGCGCATTCCGAAGACCTGTTTCACCTTCATCACGCGGGCCGGTCTCGGCGACTACTGCTGTCCGCCTACGGGTATCGCCAAGATGTGGAACAACATGACCTGCCCGAAGAAAATCCTCTGGGTACAAGGTTCACAACATGGCTACGTACCTCCGGTCTACGACGGCCGCGACTTCGTGCGCGAAGAGCCGGCGAAGTAGCGGCAATAAAAAAACGCACAGATTCCTGTTGCGCCCGGGTGGTTGGTTTGGTATATTCACTATCAAATCGATAGACAAACCAGAGTTTTAACCGAGAAGGAGGCGAGACATGAGCGAGACAACCCCAGGATTATTCACCCTTTCCCTGCATGCGGGACAGGTGCCCGACCCGGCAACGGGATCGCGTGCGGTTCCTCTCTATCAGACGGCCTCGTACGTCTTTAAGAACTCCGAGCACGCCGCCAATCTGTTTGCACTGAAGGAATTCGGCAACATCTACACGCGTCTGATGAACCCCACGACCGACGTGTTCGAAAAACGTATCGCGGCGATCGAGGGCGGAACCGGCGCGTTGGCGACCTCATCCGGTCAGGCGGCGATCACCTACGCGCTGCTGGCGGTCACCCGTCTCGGTGACGAGATCGTGGCCGCCGACAACCTCTATGGGGGAACCTACCAGCTCTTCCATTACACGCTGCCCAAGCTGGGCCGTACCGTGAAGTTTGTGGATTCCCGTAACCCCGAGGCGTTCCGCAAGGCGATCAACGACAAGACCCGTGCGGTTTACGTCGAGACGATCGGCAACCCCAAACTGGATGTCCCGGATTTTGAGGCCATCGCCGCGATCGCTCACGAGGCCGGTATCCCGTTGGTCGTGGACAACACGGTCGGCGTCGGACTGGTGAAGCCCTTCGACTTTGGCGCGGACATCATCGTGAGCTCCGCGACCAAATACATTGGCGGACACGGCACCTCGATCGGCGGCGTGATCGTCGACTCGGGTAAATTCAAATGGAACAACGGGAAGTTTCCGGAGTTCACCGAGCCTGATCCGAGTTATCACGGCATCCGTTACTGGGATGCGCTCGGCAACGTGCCCGGCATGGGCAACGTGGCCTTTATCCTGAAGGTACGCGTCACGCTGTTGCGCGACACGGGCGCGGTGTTGAGCCCGTTCAACGCCCGCGAATTCCTGCTCGGTTTGGAGACATTGCCGTTGCGTCAGGCGCGCCACTCGCAAAACGCGCTGGACATCGCGTTGTGGTTGCAGGCGCATCCGCTGGTGGCTTGGGTCAACTATCCCGGGCTCAAAACGAGCCGCAATCACGCTGTCGCCGCCAAGTACCTGAAGAACGGGTTCGGCGGTATCGTGGGTTTCGGCATCAAGGGCGGGCTCGAGGCCGGCCAGCGCTTCATCGACAGCGTGAAACTGCTCTCGCACCTCGCGAACATCGGCGACGCGAAGACGCTGGTGATCCATCCGGCCTCGACCACGCACCAACAGCTCACGCCGGAAGAGCAGGAGTCGACGGGCGTCTCGCAGGACTTCATCCGGCTCTCCGTCGGCCTGGAGGATGTCGAGGACATCAAGGCGGACATCAACCAGGCTCTGACTGCCAGTCAAACCCGGTGATGAAAGGAGGCGGTTATGAAAAGAATCTATGACAATCTCGCGGTCTCTTTTGGCAACACGCCGCTGGTCAGACTGAACCGTGTGACCGACGGTGCGCGCGCCACGGTCTATGCCAAGCTGGAGGCGCGCAATCCCGCGTACTCGGTCAAATGCCGCATCGGCGCCGCGATGGTGCTGGATGCCGAGAAGCGCGGTGCGCTGAAGCCCGGCGGGGTCATTGTGGAGCCCACCAGCGGCAACACCGGCATCGCGCTGGCCTCGGTTGCGGCGGCCCGCGGCTACGGCCTGATCCTGACCATGCCCGAGACCATGAGTCTCGAGCGGCGGCGCGTGGTGGCGGCGCTCGGTGCACAGCTTGTGCTGACGCCGGGGCCGGAGGGCATGAAAGGGGCGATCGCGAAAGCCGAGCAGATCGTGGCGTCGGATCCGGAGAAATACTTCATGCCGCAGCAGTTCAATAACCCGGCCAATCCGGCGGTTCACGAGCAGACCACGGGACCTGAGATCTGGGAGGCCGTCGATGGCCAGATCGCGGCACTGGTCGCCGGCGTCGGCACCGGCGGCACGATTTCCGGAGCGTCGCGTTATCTCAAACGGGTCTCCCCGACGCCCGTGCTGGCTGTTGCGGTGGAGCCCGCCGAGAGTCCGGTGATCACGCAGGCGCTGGCGGGTGAGCCGCTCAAGCCCGGCCCCCACAGGATTCAGGGACTCGGTGCCGGTTTCATTCCCAAGACGCTCGATCTGTCGCTGATCGACCGCGTCGAGCGGGTGACCAGCGAGGAAGCCATTGCGTTCGCGCAGCGGCTTCTCAAGGAGGAAGGGCTGCTGGTCGGCATCTCCTCCGGTGCGGCGGCGTTCGCGGCGGTGCGTCTGGCACAGGAAGAAGCCTTTGCCGGCAAGACGATCGTGACCGTGTTGCCCGACGCCGGCGAGCGTTATCTCTCGACCGCCCTGTTTGAATGACGCGACCAAGGAGGAATTAGTGCCTTGCGGCTCGACAAGCACAATAAAAAACAAGTTGTTTCTCACACGAAGCCACGAAGGGCACGAAGGTGGATGCCGTTTTAAAAGAAGCCTTTGTGGCCTTTGTGCCTTTGTGTGAGATTGAATTGGGTTGCGGGCTACGCCCGCGTTAGGAATTAGGAGTTGAATGCGAAACCGCTCAAGGTGTTGCAACTCCTAACTCCTAACTCCTCCTTTGTGACCAGGGCGTTTTTATTTGAACGGTTTTTGTGCGGTGAGGGATCGCATGGCGT
>DAOTKE010000200.1:0-3889 GCA_035449085.1 Kiritimatiellia bacterium
CCCAAAAAAAAGCCCCACTTTGCCGTATTGCAGGATCTCTGAAACCTCACTCATGAGGTGGGTGCTCTAGGCGACGCCATCCGGTCCTGTACATGACAGGCATCCTTACTGCGCCGCATTCAAACTCCCGAAACAAACTGAAGGTCAGAGAAATGCTGCGTATCCGCGCACAAAGCAGGGCCCACTTCTTTTCACTCGCCGGGGCATCGTCCGACCCCGGCTCCTCTCAAAGAACCATCATCTTCAGCCTTCTCGTACCCCAACGCCAAGCCCATCCTTAAGCGCCTGTACAATCTTGGCAAAGGCGGCATTCACCTCTTGGTCCGTCAGCGTCCGGTCCTTCGACCGAAACTCCAAGGTGAACGCCATACTGCGCTTCCCCTTACCGATTTCTTTTGATTCGAAAATATCAAAAAGGCGTACTTCGGTCAATTCCTTGGGGCCAGCCCGGCACACCGTTTGCACAATGTCCTGGTGCGTCACTGCGATGTCCGCCACAAACGCGATATCGCGGCGCACCCCCGGATATTGCGGGACTGGTTGGATACCGGACACCGCACCGGCACCGGACAACAGCGGTGCCAGGCGCAGTTCAGCCAGCGGCATCGGTGACGTCATGCGCCACTGGTGGCGCAGCGCGGCCGAAACCAGCCCCATGTGCCCGACACGCTCACCATTGAGCAAAATGTCGACCGCCCATCCCTCTTCCATCGCGGGATGCGCACTCTTTTCAAAAGCCAAACTACCGGCGTGCAGGGCTGCGACCAGATTCTCCACAGCGCCTTTGAGCCAGAGCATCGCCTCCTCTTTGGTGACCGTACGCCGGCAGTCCACGGCCGAACGGCCGAACGGCCCCATCATGCCCAAGGCCACGCGTTCCTCCTCAGCGGGTTCACCATCCGTCCCCTTGAGAAACACACGTCCCATCTCAAACAGTGCCGCACGTTCAACCTGACGCGACGCATTGCGCCCGAGCGAACCCGCGAGCTGCGGCAGCAGTGAATCACGCAGCACACCGTAATCCGCACTCACCGGATTCGGCAGCACCACCCGCGACGCGGCCCCGCGCGTATCAAACGCATCCAGTTCCTGCGCCGAGAGAAAACTGTAGTGCATCGCCTCGCTGAAGCCCATGCCCAACAGGAACTGGCGGCAACGGGCCCGCGCGTAAAACGGAGTGTCATCCAGCGTCGAGACCGCCGTGGAATCCGGCATGCGGTCCGGAATCGCGTCCAGCCCGTGCAGGCGCGCGATCTCTTCGATCAGATCCGCCTCCAGCGTCAGGTCAAGCCGCCACGACGGGATGCGGAAGGTCGCGCCCTGCGCGTCGCTCGCGAGGACCTCAAGCCCCAGTGACGTCAACAGGCCCACCATTTCGCCGGGCGGCAACTCCATACCGATCACAGCCTGCGCCCGCGCGAAACGCAACGACACCTCGCCCGGCTTCCAGGCGCGGTTGTCCACGTCGATCACACCCTTGGCCACACGCGCCTTACCATGCTCAACCAGCAGCGCGACCGCCCGGCGGCTCGCCCAATCCGCCAGATCCGGATCCACACCGCGCTCAAAACGGCGCGATGATTCGGTGCCAAGCCCCAACTGGGTGGCGGTGAACTTCGTCGACGCCGGATCAAACAGCGCGCTCTCCAGCAGCACATGCTCCGTGCCCGCCGCGATCTCGCTGCCCTCGCCGCCCATGATACCCGCCACCGCACTCGGCACTTTGGCGTCAGCAATCACCAGCATGCTCGGATCGAGCGTACGCTTCACACCGTCCAGTGTCGTGATCGTCTCGCCCGGCGTCGCGCACCGCACCACGATCGTGCGGTCAGCCAGCGTCCGATAGTCAAACGCATGCAGCGGCTGACCGCACTCCAGCATCACATAGTTGGTCACGTCCACCGTCAGGCTGATCGACCGCACGCCGCACAGCTCCAGCCGACGCCGCATCCAGGCCGGTGCCACGCCGTCCTGCACGCCGGTCATCACACGCGCCGTATAACGCGGACACTTGACTGGATCCTCCACGCGCACCTGAGCAAAACTCTCAACCGGCTCCTCGGTCTCAGTGAACGCCACGGAGGGCAGGCGCAGCGGACGCCGCAACAGCGCGGCGAATTCTCGCGCGATGCCGATGATCGAGAGGCAGTCGGGACGGTTCCAGGTGATCTCCAGATCCAGCACCGTCTCGGGCGGCGGCAGCACATCACGCAGCGGCGTCCCCGGCTTCAGCGTCGGATCGAGCTCCATAATGCCCGAGTGGTCTTCCGAGAGTTTCAACTCGCGCGCCGAACAGAGCATGCCGAACGACTCCACACCGCGCAGCTTGGCCTTCTTGATCGTAAATCCGCCCTCGGGGATCACCGCCCCGATACGCGCGAAGGCGACCTTCAGACCGGTGCGCGCATTCGGCGCCCCGCACACCACCTGCCACGTCCGCTCGCCGTCCGACACCGAACAGACATGCAGGTGATCCGAGTTCGCGTGCGCCTCGCAGGCCAGCACCTCCCCCACCACAAAGGCATCGCCGAGCGTTACGCCGACCTCTTCGATCCCCTCGACCTCCACGCCCGAAAACGTCAGCTTGTCGGCCAACTCTCTGACCGACAGATCCGACACGTCCACAAACTCATTCAGCCAACTGACCGGTACTTTCATGCCCGAAAACCCTTCTTTTGCTCAACATGGCCACTCTGCGCAACACCCCCCGCCCTACGCCATCTGACTCAGGAAGCGAGTGTCGTTCTCGTACAGCCAGCGGATGTCCGGGATGCCGTACTTGACCATCGCGATGCGCTCGACACCAAAACCGAAAGCGTAACCAAAGACCGATGCCGGATCGTACGCCTGATCGCCGCGCGCCCGGTCCACATGCTCGTACACGCGCGGATCCACCATGCCCGCGCCGGCGATCTCGATCCAGCCACTCATCTTGCAGACGCGGCAGCCCTTGCCGCCACAGACGTGGCAGGAGAAATCGACTTCGACGCTCGGCTCCGTGAACGGGAAAAAGTGCGGACGGAAACGCACGCCAGCTTTGGATCCCATCATCTCCCGCGCGAAATAGGCCAGCGTGGACTTGAGATCCGCGAGCGACACCGGCTTCGTGTCTACGTAGAGGCCCTCGATCTGATGGAAATTCGCGCTGTGCGTGGCGTCGGTCGTATCACGGCGATAAGTGCGTCCCGGCGTGATGATACGGACCGGCGGCTTGTGGCAGGTCATCATGCGGATCTGCACGGGCGACGTCTGCGTGCGCAGCAGCTTGTCATCGCTCAGCCAGAAGGTGTCCGACGCGTCCATCGAGGGATGGTGCGCGGGCGTGTTGAGCGCCGTGAAGTTGTTGAAGTGCGTCTCGATGTCCGGCCCGTCCGCGACCGTGAACCCCAACCGCGCAAAAATCGCCGCGGTCTCTTCGATCACGCGCGAGACCGGGTGCTTGGCCCCTGGCGCCGGCCAACGTCCCGGCAGCGTACAGTCAAAGGCCGACTGCTCTTTCTTGGCCGCACCGATGCCCGCCACGCGCTCAGCCAGCGCACTCTCCAGCGCGGCGCGCCACGCCTGGACGCGCTTGCCGAACTCCGGTCGCTCGGCTGCCGGAATATCCTTCATCTGTTTGATGATCGCCGGCACCCAACCATTGCGTCCCAGATATTTGACGCGTATCTGTTCCAGAGCGGCCGCATCGGCCGCCGTTGTCACTTCGGCCAGCGAACCCGCCTGTTGTGATTCCAATTCCGCAAGTGTCATAAGCCCTTCGCTTTCTGAATAGGCCGCCAAGTTTAGGCCAATGCCCCATCAAAATCAATGCATCCTTGGCATTAGCTTTATGGTGGGGTGGGATTCAAGATAGATGATGGGATAACGGCAGTCTGACGGGAGTTCTTCT
>DAOTKE010000201.1:0-3780 GCA_035449085.1 Kiritimatiellia bacterium
CTCACCGAGACCACCAGCGCGGAACTTAAAATGCCGAGGATCGCGATCACCACCAGAAGCTCGATCAGGGTGAACCCATTCAATTGTGGACGACACGGAGGTCGTCCCTCCACCGCCGAAAACAAAGGCCTGGAGGGTCGGGCTCCGTCCCGCCCTGTGAAACCGCGCCGCGATTGGCATGATGTCTGCGCACGAATATCCCAGCCACCCGGGCACCGTGAGGTGCCGCGCAAGCGTTCAAAGAGTGTGTGACAAACTGCCATTCCGTTAGTGAATTGCAGAAATCATGCCAAAAGCTGGCGGGATAAGGCAAGTGCCGAGGTCGATTTATTGAAGCGAAAAAGGGAGGTTCTGCCCGGCTGCGTCCGGACAGATCAGTGGGCATGGATACTGGAGTAGACATTTTGACGCGCCCGTCCGGTGCGGGGGTGCGTTGCGTGCAACGCAGGGCAGGCGGTTGTGACACAAACGCGACAGCGTTTCGGGTAGAGACGCGTCCGGCTCGCGTGCGGACTTTCCCCCTGCGGGCGGGGACGCCCTCGCTCCCGGCTGGGCTTCGCATCAAGCCTGCGCTGGGTTCAAAGATCCCGGCGACCACCCGATTAGCCCACCGCCCGCAGAGCGGGATCAAGCGCGGGGGGAACGTTCAACGATCAACGCTCAACGCTCAACGCTCAAGTTATGGACGAGGGGTAGAGGTTTTTTTGCGTTTCGTCGTGTGGTGTTCCCTGGCAATGTGCGCGACCGTCGCGGCGGCACAGACGCCGCGCGACTTAAAGGTGCGTCCGGCTTGGAACCTGTCGGAGGCCCCGGCGCGGCTGGTCGTCGAGAAGGAGCAGGACGACTTCTTTCTGGCGCGTCTGCCGGCGCGGGTTGGCGACCGTCCGGTCGCGGCGGTGCGCGCGTTTATCTCGACCAATGAGGTCATGACGCGCGTGGTCTGGGCGGACGACAGCCAGGTGACTGTGCTGGTCGACGCGCGCAGCGCCAAACGCACGCAAATGGTTAAGTTTTATGCGATACCGGGCGACCGGCTGGCGGAACCCGGCCCATCCTCTCTTGTGGATCCCGCGCCGTTGCGTGGCCGCGCTCAGCGCACGGCCGGCATGGATCTGCCGCGCTCGCTGGAGCAGGTGCGGATGCTGGAGACGCGTGTCGACGGGCGTCCGGTCTGGTTCACGGTGAGCGATGCCACCAAGCTGCCCGCCACCTTCAAGGAGTGGTTCCGCGGCGACTGGGCGCGCAAGAACCACCTGGTCGACCTGCAGACGTGGATCGTTGTGCCTGCGGCTGGCCGGTACCGTTTCGGCTTGGCTGGCGTGGCCCCGGCCTGGCTGTTGGTGGACGGGCGTCCGGTTTTGGAGCATCCGGTGAACCAGCCGTACGACAAGTGGACCTCCGGCGAGGATGTGCCGCTCGAACCTGGCCTGCGCCGTCTGCAGATCCGTACGGTCTGCCGTCAGGAGATCGATACCGGCATCGCCTGGAAACGCGAGGGTGAGCCGGGCGCGGCCACCAACATGGTCATGCTGACCGGCGGCGACCTGCGCGAGGGCCGCTGGGAGACACTCGACCGGATCGTGCATCCCTTCGCGACCGCCGAGAGCGGCGCGGCCTACCGGTTTGCCGGGGCCGACGAGGTGTTTGTGCCCTTCACCCTCAGGGACGGTTCATCTTGCTGGGGCACGAACCACACGGCGCGGTGGGAATCCGCCGCTTACCAGGGACAACTGGGGGAAGGCAAGGAGGTGTCGGCCGTTTTCAGGAAGAGCAAGCTGCCGGCGGATGTGACGGTCACCGCCGTGGCGGCGAGTGGTGAATCGGCCCGCTACGAGACGGTTCTGGCGTTTGAGGGCCCGGTGTGGTCAGAAGCAGAAGTCTCGACGCGCATCACCGGTATTCCGGCTGCCTGTTACGCGGACGACCGGGTGCATCCGATTATCCGTGTGCGCACGACGGCACCCGACGGTCTGCCGTATGAGCTGGTCTGCGACATCGAACGCGCGGACGGGACACGCACCCACCGTACGGAACGGCTGGTGACCGACAAGGGATGGGCGCGCGTTTATCTGGATGAGGCCGAGGCGGGGGCGTTGGCGCGACTTTCTTGGTCGTTGCGTCACTTCGGTGTTGAGATCAACCGCGGCGCGGCGCGTTTCCTGCGCGAGCCGTATGAGTGCCTGCCGGACGCGGTTTCTGGCGAGACGCTCAAATGCGGCGATGATTTTGTCGTGCTGGTCGCCTCCAAGGCGTCGCGCGGCGATCCGGTGGAGACGTCACCGTCCACCTCTTCCGGCACCAACGGCGTGGTGCTGCTCGACGGTTTCATTTATGACGTGTCCGCAGATGTTGGTGATAAACGCCTCTGGCGGGTCATGGATCTGCAGGAGGCTGAAGAGCACGAGGCCGCCTCCGGCATGTCCCTGCTGTTGCCGCTCGCCTCGCTGAATGACCTCCTGCCGGCGTCGGCCGCGGTGGTTGCCCCGTCGTTGTTGGCCGTGAGCCGCGAAGGAGGAACCGGCGGTTTTGAGCGCCGTTTGGCCGCCCTGACGGGGCTGTTGGCGAGTCCTGCCGGGGGGAGCCCGCGCGTGGTGCTGGTGGTGCCGCCGACCTTTGACGTCATGCCCGGCTGCGGCTGCCAGCCGGGCCCCACACCATGTCCGCATGCTGCGGAGGCGCGGTGCCATGCCGAGACGGTGATGCGCGTCGCGGACGCCCACGGCGTCGAGACGGTCGACCTTTATTCCGCCTTCCAGACGGCCGGTCACAGTGAACCGCTGGTGGCGAACGGACGGCTCACGCCGGCGGGGAGAAACTTGGCTGAAAGATTGATCTTGAAGAAATTGGAGCGGTAGGCGGCACAGCCGGTGCTGCCGAGCCTGCCGGTATTTCCGAGTCTGCCGTGATGCTTGAACGCCGAACACCGAACGCCGAACGCTGAACGCCGAACGCTGAACACTAGTTCAACAGCAGGACAGTTCCGACCGGCGTGATGCGCACGCTCAGCGTGCCGGCGTTTTGCACGAGGGTCACATTGCCGGCTGGCGCATCGCCGCTGATGGCGAGCGTCCAGTCCGCGAAACCGCCTCCCGTGATCGCGTCGCAGGTGATCAACGGGTAGAGGCCCGGCGGCAACAACGACGCGAAGGTCAGGTTAAGCGTACCGGTGGCCGGGACTGTGAGCGTCCCGGGAATCGCGACTGACGGCGTGGCAATCGCCTGGCCGAGCGCGTTGATGCCGAGCGTGAAAGCGAAGACGTCGGACGAGAGCGTGACTGCGCCGGAGAAAGTTTCGGCGAAGGCCGGCAGACGTTCGGGCGAGGCAGCGGCAACTGTACCGAACCCATCCACGCGGGCTCCGGTGAAGTCCGCGTATCCGTTGCGCGCCTTACCCAGCCACTTGTTCATCAGGTAGGCCTCGATGTCGGCCCGCGTGGCATCGTCCAACGCGCTCTCAAAGAGGATGATCTCGCCGAGGCGTTCGGGGTTCAGGTTGGGCGATTCGCCAAGGCTATAGAGGCCGAAATACCCGGCTTGGAATACGTCTTCCGCCGTAAAGGAGAGCAGTTCTTCCTTGCCGGTAAAACCGGTGGTCGCACCGTTTACCGGGCGTCCGTACAGGAAGGTGGGCGAGTTGCGAACCGTACTCGTGGTGTTGCTGCCCCAGATGGGTGAAGCGTAGGAACGCGGGGAGTCGCGGGTGATCACCGTGTTTGCGTTCACACTGTAGGTGATCGGCACGCCACCGCCGCGCGAGCTGTCCAGCACTATGAAACCTGT
>DAOTKE010000202.1:0-3763 GCA_035449085.1 Kiritimatiellia bacterium
CGTCTCTACGATCAGGTCACGCTGATTGTCGACGCAATGACCGACGCAAAGAGACAACTAGGGAACGTCGAACAATCGATGGATCTGGCTCTCGCCCGACTGCAGACCGGCAAAGGCAACCTCGTCTCACGCGTCGAGGCGTTGCGCAAACTCGGCGCAAAAATCAATAAGCCCCTGCCGCCCTCGGTGCTCGATCACGCCCTTGCGGCGGATGAGACCGACGACGGCAACGGGGCTTCGTGAGCGGCATGCGACTCAGTCGGCGATGCGCCCGGGCCAAGGCAGTTCCGGGCCGCTGATCGACGCCACCGCGTTCTTGCCGGCATCAGGCCCAACGGCATGCGCGCCGAGGCAGAGGGTCAGCAACACCAGCACCACAGCGGCCGCGGCCGCGCAGACCACGGCGAGGGTCGTGAAGACCGACGACTCTTCTTTTGCCACAAAATCAAGCGGGCTGATCGGCGTCATCTGCACGCCGTCCGGAAAGCCTTCGCCACCCGCACTCGCATCACCCTCAGCCTCTGGCTTAACCCCCGGACGCTTGATCTTCAAGGTCTTCTTTTGGGTGACCGTTGCACTGTCGTCCCCGCCAGCCTCAACCAACGGCAGGGCCGAATCCGGAATGCGGGAGGTTTTGCGGGCTGCCGCCATCGGCGATGACGGCACCGTCGGGCTCGCTGACGGGGCGGTCAGATCGGACGGCCGTTTCAGACGGATGGTCTTAGGCCCATCTTTTTCAGGGGCCACGCCAATCGCCGAATCCAGCGAGATACGCGATGTTTTAGACTTGGCAGCCTGAATCTGGGCCGGAGAAGGCGGCTTAGGGCCATCCGGCAACGGGTGGGCACCCGGAACCGGAGGATGCTGCGGCTGAGGCTGCGCAGGGGAGATCGGCGCGATCGGAGCGATCGGCGACGTGGCCGACAGTTCAACCTGAGTAATCGCCTGAGTGGCACCGGGCGTAGGTCCCGTCTCATGCGCCGCACCGGGCGCGGCGACCGGGCGCAGACGCACGGTCATAGGACGGATCGCCGCAGGAGCTGCGGCGGCAACCGCCTCGGGCACCGGCACACGCGCCGTCGCCTTAGGATTAGCGGGCGGTTGCGGCGCGGCAGCCGCCGCCGCAGGTGCCTGCGCACCCGTGACGGGCGCAACGGGCTTCAGGCGCACGGTGATCGGGCGCGGCGCTGCCCCCGCGCCACCAGCCGGGGTCACAGCCGGCTGACCTTCCGGTTTGGCAAAGGGTGACACTTTGGGGGGAATGTTTCCCTGGGTAACATCGTCCTGCTCAGCCATGACTCGTGCCTCCGTGACATGCAACAGCCGTTTACACGGCCATTACTTCCGCTTCCTTGTTTTTCAGTTCACTGTCAATTTTCGCAATGTGGGTGTCTGTGGCCTTCTGCACCTCTTCCAACCCCCGGTCGCGCTCGTCTTCCGTGATCTTGCCATCCTTCTGCAATGCCTTGATCGCCTCGTTGCTGTCGCGGCGCACGTTGCGCACCGCAATGCGCGCCTCTTCGGACTGGCGCTTGGCCACCTTCACGATCTCCTTGCGGCGCTCCTCGTTGAGCTCGGGGATCGGAACACGGACCACGCGGCCGTCGTTACGCGGCGTCACGCCGAGATTGGCCGCCAGAATCGCCTTCTCAATCTCCGGCAGAGCCGTGGGATCATACGGGCTGATCACGATCAGGCGCGGCTCCGGGGTCGAGATATTCGCGAGGTCACGCAGACGGGTTGGCGTGCCGTAATAGGTGACCTGCACGCCATCCACCAGCGCGGGCGACGCCTTGCCGGTGCGCAGCCCGGCGAATTGGCTCTTCAGCACCTTGAGCGAATTTTCCATCTTGTCGATGGTGTCCAACAATACTTCATCAAGCGTTTCCATCGTCATCTCTCCTGACCTAACCGAGCTGCGCCTTGTCCCCCACCAGCGTACCGATGGTTTCACCGCAGACGATCCGGTCCAGCGCGTCTTCGTCGTAAAAATCAAACACCACGATCGGAATCCGGTTGTCCATGCACAGCGCGAAGGCCGCCGAATCCATCACCTTGAGGCGCTTGTGCAGGGCGTCCTCGTAGGTCACTTTGTCGTATCGCGTCGCACTGGGATCCAAATTCGGATCCGCCGTGTAAATCCCGTCCACCTTGGTGGCCTTCAGCAACACCTCCGCACCGATCTCGCTGGCGCGCAGCGCCGCCGCCGAATCGGTGCTGAAGTAGGGGTTGCCGGTGCCGCCCGCAAAAATCACCACGCGGCCCTTGTCCAGGTGCCGGACCGCCTTGCGCTGAATGAAGGGCTCGGCCACCTGGTGCATCTCGATGGCGGTCTGCAGGCGCGTCTCCAGGCCCAGATACTCCAGCGCGTTCTGCATCGCCAGCCCATTGATGATGGTGGCCAGCATGCCCATGTTGTCGCCGGTGGTGCGGTTCACACCCTTCGACTCGCCCTTGAGCCCGCGAAAGATGTTGCCGCCTCCCAGCACGATGCCGATCTGGACGCCCATCTCAACAACCCGCGCCACCCGGCGCGCCATCGAGGCCAGCGCGTCGGGATCAATACACTCACCCGACGCGCGGTTCCCGAGAACCTCGCCGCTCAGCTTCAGCAAAATCCGCTTGTACTTGACCCTACCACTCCGCTGCGTTTCCAGAAACGCCCCCTTTCAACGCACGATTCGAAACGGAGATAGCTTACCTAAACACCCTCGGAAGGTAAACCGCTTTTTTTAGTCGCTCACGCGCTCGATGCCCGCCCCCAGCCGCCGCAACTCCACCTCGACCGATTCGTAGCCGCGGTCGATGCTGCCGGCGTTCAGGATCACGGTCTCGCTTTTGGCGCACAGCGCCGCCACCAGCAGCGCCATCCCGGCCCGGATGTCCGGGCTCGCCACGCGCGTGCCGTGGAGCTGCGTCGGGCCGGTCACCACCACACGGTGCGGATCGCACTGCACGATCCGCGCACCCATGCCGATCAAATGGTCCACAAAGTACATGCGGCTCTCGAACATCTTCTCGAAAAAGAGCGTGGTGCCGCGCGTCTGGGTGGCCAGCACGATCAGCACGCTCATCAGGTCCGAGGGAAACATCGGCCACGGCCCGTCCTCGATCTTGGGAATCGCGTCGCCCAGATCGTAAGCGGTCTTGAGCCGCTGGCGCGCGGGCAGCCGCAAGCTCCGCGCTTCGCGGTCGAATATCCATTTGACACCGAAGCGCTTGAACGGCCGCTCCAGCGCCTCGAAGTCGGCCGGCTCGACATCCTCGACCGTCAATTCGCCGCCGGTGACCAGGGCCGCCACCATGTAGCTGCCCGCGTCGATGTAGTCCGGCCCCACCCGCTGCTCAGTGCCGTGCAGCGACTCGACCCCCTCGATCGTCAGCAGGTTCGTGCCGATGCCGCTGATGCGGCCGCCCATCGCGTTGATCATGCGGCAGAGATCCTGCACGTGCGGCTCGCAGGCCGCGTTGTACAGCCGCGTCGTACCCTTGGCCAGCGCCGCCGCCATGACCAGGTTCTCGGTCGCGGTCACACTCGCTTCGTCCAGCAGGATACGCTGCGCATCAAGACGCTTGGCGGCCTTGAAAACATAGGTGCTGCCGGTGCGGACCGAGGCCCCGAGCCGCCGAAAACCGTCGAGATGGGTGTCGATGCGGCGCCGGCCGATGACATCGCCCCCCGGCGGATAGAGCTTGGCGGAGCCGCAGCGCGCCAGCAGCGGCCCGGCGAAGAGGATCGAGGAGCGCACCCTGCCGCACAGCG
>DAOTKE010000203.1:0-3554 GCA_035449085.1 Kiritimatiellia bacterium
GTCCGTAACGTTCAACCCGAAACCCGAAATCCAAAAGGTGCCCCATGGCCATTGACCTGAAAGCCGCTTACAAGACGATCATGGATGACCACTTCACGCCGCGAATGGAGATCTCTTTTATCGACGGCGATTCACGCCAGACACTTTGTTACGAGAAAGTCTCCTGGGTGATCGACGGTGAGGAGAAGGGGTTGCGTTACGGCGAGAATCCCGGCCAAGAGGCCGCGCTCTACAAGCTCGTGAACGGCAACCTCACATTGGGCGATGTCACATCCATCGCGCCGGGCCGTTACCTGGCTTCCGATCCCGAGCTGCTGCAGTCCGGCAAGCATCCCGGCAAGACCAACCTGACCGACGCCGACAACGCGCTCAATATCCTGCGCTATCTCGACGACACGCCGTGTGCGGTCATTGTGAAACACAACAACCCGTGTGGCGTTGCCCGCGGCCGTACGCTGGCCGAGGCCTATTTCCGCGCCAACAAGGCCGACCGTCTGGCGGCGTTCGGCGGCTGTATCGCGCTCAACCGCGAGGTCGATCTGGAGACCGCCAAACTGATCGTCGAGAACTATGCCGAGGTGGTGGTCGCGCCTGAGTTCGCCCCGGGCGTCATGGATCTGTTCGCGGCCAAGAAAAACCTGCGTGTCATGCGCATCAACAACATGGCGCGCCTGACCTCCTTCGTGGCGCAGCGTGTGGTTGATTTCAAATCGCTGATCGACGGCGGACTGGTGGCGCAGTGGTCATTTGTGCCTGAGGCGCGTACGGCGGCGCAGCTCATCCCGGCCGAGTGTACCCGTAAGGACGGCACGGTTCACCGCATTAAGCGTCTGCCCACCCCGCAGGAATCCGCCGACCTGATCTTCGGGTGGCTGGTCGAGGCGGGGGTCACCAGCAACTCCGTGCTCTACGTCAAGGACGGCGCGACCGTGGGCATCGGCACCGGTGAGCAGGACCGCGTGGGGGTTGCCGAGATCGCGCGCGACAAAGCCTACCGCAAACTGGCCGACTGGATCGCTTGGGAGAAACACGCCACGCCCTACAACGACCTTGTCCTGAAATTCGGCGATCAGGGCCGGAGCTTCATGGCCGAGATCGACGAAGAGGTCAAGGCGCGCAAGGGTGGACTGCCGGGCTGCAGCATGGTGTCGGATGCCTTCTTCCCGTTCCGTGACGGCGCGGAAGTCGGCATCCGTGAGGGCATCACGGCCATCGTTCAGCCCGGCGGTGCGATCCGCGACTGGGACGTGATCGACTGCTGCAATGGCGCCAACGTCGCCATGGTCTTTACCGGCCAGCGCAGCTTCAGGCACTGATCCTTATTTCACGAACAGGATCGCGCCGACCGGCGGATAGGTCACGACCAGTGTGCCGGGCCCTGTGATCCACGCCGCTTTCTCTGTGGTGTAGACCCCGCCGGGCATCGGGACGCCATCCACGGTGAGCGTGTGCACGTATTGCTTGCCGGTGAAGGCCAGTCCGAGCGTCGCGCCGGAGGTGACATGCAGGTCGGTCGCGCGCGGCAAGCGAGCCGCGTCGAGGGCCAGCGTGCCCGCCTCGAGCCGCGTGACGCCAACATAGCCGGCTGTCTGGGCCGTGAGTGCCAGCGTACCCGCGCCACGCTTGACCAGTGATCCCGTTCCGGTGACGGACTCCACCTTGCATTGAGCGGTGATGGGCACATCGAATGCGCCTTCGCCGTCGAGCGTCACGGCGCCGAGCGCGAGCGTCGGGGTGGGAACACCGCATGTGGCAAGCGCGAGTGTCGCTCCGTCGCCTAACGTGAGCGTTGGGATGTTAAACGTGCCGTCGGGCACGGGGGAGTCGAGTGTGACAAGGCCGGCCGCTGCGGCGGGCAGTTCCAGCGATGCGAGTGAATCGACATCGGACATGGCGTCGGACGGCGTGTCAGAGGAGAAACGCACGTCGCGGACGCGCATCTCGGCGTTTACGCCGCCCGTTCCGCCGCCGAACCCGACATGCGCGTAGTCGCCGCCGACGCGCTGGGCGATGTCCACGTCGGTAAACACGTTCGTGACGGCAAGAAATTCGCGTGCGGGATTCAACGTGTCAGAACGCGGCCCGTCGTTGCCGATGATGCTCGTGAGCGTCTTGGCGACAGGGTCATATTTCACCGTGACGCGTGTGAGAGCATTGCTGTAGAAGAGGACCGGCTCGTACAGTTGCCGGGAATCTGCAATGAACGAGCCATTGTAGCCGATCGCTACGCGGTTCTTTTCTCCGGAGGTGTTGTTGGGATAGAAATACCAGCGCACGCCGACGCTGTTCTGCATATCTTGGAAGCCGGCCCCTCCGGTATTGCCTTTGGAATAGCCCGGCCCGCGCGGGTCGTTGTGCAGGAACAGGCAGAAGGCGTCGGCTGGGGAGTTCATGCCTGAGCCCCACGTGTAGTCAAATGTGCACGTCCAAGCGTCCGACACGCGGACACGGCGCGTCGATGTGACGGTGCCGTTGGTATTGTTGACAGCCGCGCAGAACTGCATGGTGTCGCTGGACACCCACCTGCCGATCTGGCTGAACAGCCAGTCGGAACGTGTGCCGCGTGCAGCGTCCAAGGGAGCAAGGGATACTTTGCCAAGCAGCAGGCCCGCACCGTCCTCCAGCCTGACGGCGAGATCTGCGGTCGGGCGGCCGACGTCGCCAGGCAGATTGAGCGTGCCGTTGCGCACGGTGAGTGCTCCCGTACCGCTGTAGCTGTCAAAGGCGAGTGATGCGGGGGCGCTTGATGCCGGAATCGTCATGAGATCGGCAGACGACAGGGGCGTGAACGAGAAATCGGTAATGATGTTCTCGGTATACTGGCCGCCTGTTACGCCGTTGAAACCCATCGTGGCGTCGGTGGCGCCAAGGGCAGCGGCGATGTCGATGTCGGAAATGGCGGTGACATTGGTGCCGACACCGTCCTGAATGGAGGTGACGGTCAACATCTTCGCAGGGGAATCGTATTTCAGAACAAAAGTCGCAGGAATACGGTTGGTCAGCGTGACCGGCGCGATGTCGTCAGTGATGACCCGCTTGACGCCATTCGTGATAATCTTGAGACGGGTGGAGTGGATACTGCCGTCATAGTACCGCCATTCGACAGCGAAATTTTTGCTGCCGTTTATGAAGCGGAACTGGATCAAGTCGGCTGGCAGGCCGCTCGCCTCGCCGAACGCATAGCCGATCCGCGCGGTCCACGAGCCGGCAACGGGGTATCGGTCGGCGGTCTTCGAGGAGCCTGAAGGTTGATTGACTGCGGCAATGGTGTGGGCGAGCGTCCCGTCAGGCAACCAGCGCGCTGACCCCGAGAGCACCCACATGGACTGGTTGGTTAGAGAGATCTCGGGGAGAGCGGCAGGTACGGGGATGGTGTCGGCGGCTGCGGTCGAGATATCGAGAGCGGCTCCGTCCGAGTAGGTCAAGGACCCGAGTGAGAAAGCGGAGTGCTCAGCGGAGGGCAGTAGCGCGACCGGCAACGCCTCGTCGGTGCCAAGGGTGAAGGCGCCGCCAAGACGGTGCGGAATGGCGGCGGACCACAATTCGGCCACGTC
>DAOTKE010000204.1:0-3488 GCA_035449085.1 Kiritimatiellia bacterium
GGCGGCGGCCGGCCGCGTCGCCGCGCTCTGGGGCGAGCGCTGGCTGCCGCAGGTGATGCCGCCGCCCCCGCCGCCCGTGCCGGGCCTGAGGGGAAGAGGTAATAGGGAAGAGGTAATAGGTAATAAGGACGTGACCGACGGCCGTTACGTCACGGGCCGGCAACCTTCCCCGAGCGTCGGGAGCCGAGCGTCGGGTGTCCAGAAACTTTCACAAAACCCGGCGGCCGCGGGGCCGCCGCAACAGGAGGGAAGCGCAATGAGAGGCATGACGAACACCGTGGCGGCGCTGGCCGCCGCCGTGACGATGGGCGCGGGCGCGGCGCGGGCCGTGCCGCAGGTGGGCAACGTGCGGATGCAGCAGCGGGAGGGGACACGTGTGGTGGACGTGTGGTACGACCTGGCGGATGAGGCTGCGATCATCACGCTGGGGATCGAGACCAACGGGGTGGCGATCCCCGACTCGGCGGTGACGCGCCTCTCCGGCGACGTCTCGGCCGTGGTCCAGCCGGGCACGGACCGGCACATCGTCTGGAACGCCGGCGCGGACTGGCCCGAGAACGTGACCGAGAGCGCCAAGGCGCGCGTGACCGCCTGGTCCGTGGACACGCCGCCGCTCTACTGCGCGGTGGACGTGGCCGGCGGACCATCAGCCGAGACTTATCCGGTCTACTACTATCCCAGCGCGGAAGGTGTTCCTGGCGGCGTGACCAATGACCTGTACAAGACGGTTTATATCCTCATGCGTCAGATCCCGCCGACCAGCGGAGAGGGATTCATGATGGGTTCGCCCGTCAATGAGACCGGGCGCAATGCCGCTCGCGAGGATTGGCACAAGGTGGTGCTGACCCAGGCGTTCTACGCGGGGGTCTACGAGATCACGCAGAGCCAGTGGGAGCAGGTGATGGGCGACGTGCGGTCGTGGCCGGCCAGATGGAACAACAACGACTACAGGCTGACCCGGCCGGTGGAGCAGGTGTCTTATTACGACATCCGCGAGAACAGCAACAACACGGACGCCCCCGCCGTGGACTGGCCCGCGAACGACGCGGTGACCGCAGGGTCTTTCATGGGGAGGCTGCGTGCCAAGACCGGGCTGGCGGGCTTCGACCTGCCGACGGAGGCGCAGTGGGAGTATGCCTGCCGCGCGGGCACGGCGGGTGCGCTGAACGACGGCACGGCGAACATCACCAACATCAACTCCGACGCGCGGCTGGATGCGCTGGGGCGTTACGCATACAACGGCGGCAAAATCAACGGGACGACCGATCCGGCGCAGGGCTGCACGACGGAGAACGCCACGGCGGAAGTCGGCTCGTACGCGCCGAACGCCTGGGGCCTGTACGACATGCACGGCAACGTGTGGGAGTGGTGCCTGGACTGGTACGCGGACGCGATGACGGGTGGCGAGGATCCGGTCGGGGCGGATTCGGGTTCGTCCCGCGTGCGACGGGGCGGAAGCTGGAGCTACACCGCGTCGTACTGCCGTTCGGCGTTTCGCATCAACCGCGCCCCGTCGGCGCGGGACGTCGACATTGGCTTCCGCCTTTTCAGGACCCTGCCATAGCCGCCGGTGCCGGCTGCCCTCACCCCGGCCCTCTTCCGGCAGGAGAGGGCCGGGAACCGGGAATGCAACACGGTGGGAGAAGTACGTGACTCGATCGAATTGGCGGATTCGAATGAATCGATCCGTTCGATCCCATCGATTCACTCGATTCACTCGAAAAACAAAACGGTTCGCCCATCGGTACCTTTTATCCGATAGCGCTCAGCCACCCTACAGTTGAGCGGTGAGCGTTCCCTCACGGGCTCGCCTATTTCGCGTCCATGATGGCCGGTTCGGCCAGCGGTTCGCAAACCAGTTTCGACGTGTAGGTTTTGTCGGTCTGGTTTCTTATGCTGATGCCGCGCCAGACTTGCTCGCCGTCAAAGATGAGACCGTATGCGCCATTCCGGCAGAACCGGCGTTTCTCTTTGAACGTGGTCGGGTCGAGCACTACAGTGAGCCCCCCCGCGGCGTACATATGCAGATAGAGCTCGCCGTTATGGTATTTGATCGTCTCGATGCCGAGTTTCACCTGGACGTTGTCGATGACGTGCGACGAGATCAGTTTGAAATCCGGCGAGATGTGGTGAAGACGCACTTGCGTCAGCGCGATGTCCGGCGGACGGAGACACCCCACGACAAAGGAGCCGTCTGGCAAGATCGCCAGTGATCCAGCCCGGTCATTGATGTCCAGAACGTGCTCTTCGAGAAGTTTCAAGGACAGCGCGTCATGGACGTTCACCTGCACGCGGCACTCCGGCGTGGTTTTGCCGCCAGTCTTATTCTGCATCAGACACACCGCGACGTACAGTTTCCCGTCACGCACCTCGCAGCCGGCGTTGTGTTCCTTGACATGGACCTGGGTGATAATCCTGCCCGTCGTGTCGGTACGCAGGATCTGGCCCGTATGGGCCCACCAGAGGTTTGTGCCGCCGTCCCACCACACATCTTGCAAGTGCCCCTTATAGACACCTTCAAGCCGAATCTCCTTCGCGTCCGCAAGCGCGGCGTCAGCCACGCTTGCGGCAAACGCCACCGCAAAAAAAATCATCAACATTTGTTTCAATGTGGTTATCCTTATTCAATCGCGGCGGAGCAACACACGCCGACGCCTTCAACATCCGAATCACTTGATCGAGAGCATCACGCCGACCTTCTTAGGACAGTCTACGAATGCGAACCAACCCAGATTGTAATCGTCGTCAGCAGGGGCGAAATCGCCCGTCGAAATCAACGGTTCCTCATGTGCAAAGTGCTCCTTGACCGCCACCAGCGACCAGGAGGTGCCGTCGTAACGATAGACGCGAATGCGGTCGGTATCTGCAACGCCCTCGGTCTGATAGCGGTAGGAAGCGAGCGAGGCAGTGGTGAACGACCGCTTGTTGTCAGCACTGGGTAAACCTTCTGCCGACGTGGTGAAAAAACCGGCACGCATCACGGTCATCACTCGATCCTTGGGTGCCAAAGGCAGTCCGGCTGGGATGTCGCTGCGGTCCGGCGCGTAAAGCATTGCGTGGACGAAAGTGTCGCTGCCGCGGGTTAAGCCAGAGGCCGTGAACACAAAACTGTTCACGAAAAGAGCTGCGTGGATGTATGGGAATGCCCCAATGGTGTCGTAGTCAGCGTTTGAAATAGGTTGTGCGGCGGGCAAGAGGAGACGACCCTTGTTCACCGCATACCAGCCGTTCGTGCCGTGCGCGTTCACGGACGCAAGCGTGTTTTCCTCCTTGATCCCCACCGTACGAAAGCGCGCGAAACTGAGATCGCGCTGTTCGCCTTCGCCGTCCGCGATCACCTGACCATACATCATCAATCGGAGTTGGGCAGTGTCGTTGGAGCCTTTTCCAACAAAACCCCAGCCGCGCACGGCACCGCGCGTTTCATCCGGACTGCAGCCCACGTACAAGCGGTAGCCGCTCGCCACGCCCTGCATCTCAACACGTCC
>DAOTKE010000205.1:0-3407 GCA_035449085.1 Kiritimatiellia bacterium
TTTGCCAGAAAACCTTTCACAAGGAGAACAGCCTTCTCATCTTACCTCAAGTTATGGACGAGGCGGCTGGGTGCGTGTGTGGCGTTTCTGGGAGGCTCGATCACTGAGATGAACGGCTACCGGCCGCTGGTCTGCGAAAGCCTGCGGCGCCGTTCCCCGAAGACGGCGTTCACGTTTATCAACGCCGGCATCTCCTCGACCTGCTCGACCACCGGCGCGTTCCGTCTCGACACCGACGTTCTGGTGCACGGGCCGGTGGACCTGCGCTTCGTGGAGTTTGCGGTGAACGATGATCAGGACGCGCATCACACGCGCGAGGCCTGCATCCGCGGCATGGAGGGAATCATCCGTCACGCGCAGCAGGCCAATCCCGACTTGGATGTCGTGATGACCTTCTTTGTCAACGAAGGCATGCTGCACACGCTGCAGCAGGGCGGTTCATCGATCCGACGGCAGCGAAGTTGAAGGACGGATGGAGATGGGGCGTGCCAGAGTGGTCGTCGATTCCGGGCGCGAAACGCGCACGCTTTACGGCGCTGCCGATGTTGTGTGCCGAGACACCTGGCGCAGAACTGACGCTCGCTTTCGACGGGCGTGCGGTTGGCGCATACATCGTGGCCGACCCCGATGCGGGTATCGTGGAAGCGAGGATCGATGATGGCCCGTTCCGGCAGGTTGAGCTCTACCACGCTTTCAGTAAGGAACTGCACTACCCGCGCACAGTGATGTTCTCGGTAGATGCGGCTGAGGGGGCGCACACCTTGACGTTGCGGGTGTCCGGCGAAACGCGTGCCGGTGGACACGCCGCGCGCATCATCCAGTTCGTCGCCAACTGACGCAGCCTACGGCGCGGTGATGCCCAGGCGCAGAACCGGCAGGATTTCCTGGCGCAGCGCAGTGTCGAGGTCGAAGAGCGCGAACCCGGGGCAGCCCGCGCGGCGCACGGCCTGGATCTGGTCGATGACCTGCGCCGCGTCCAGCCGGCTTTCGGCGGCGGTCACGCCGATGCCGGGCACCACCTTGACGGCCTGTTGCCGCAGGCGTGTCTGCTGGCCGAGCCACTCGTTGAATCTGGCGAGATCCTCGGTGTAGTTCATCGGCGTCACGTAGTCCACCAGCCCGATGTTGACCCAAGACTCCCAGTCTTGGCCAACGGCGTCGAGACAGGAGGGATACTTGCCGAAAACGGCGGCGGTCATGAGCTTGCCCGGCGCAGCGCGGCGGACCGCCTTGCGCGCGGCCTGCACAAAATCGGAAACCTGTTCGGCGCGCCAGCGGATAAAGGACTGGCGCAGCGGGCCGCTTTTCACATCCTCAGGCCAATCGGCGGCGCGGCGCCCGGTCGCCTGCTCAAAGCGCGTTTTGACGGTCGGGCCCAGGCTCGACGCGAAGTCCGGGTAGCGCACGAAATCGAGATGCACGCCGTCGGTCGCGTATTTCGCGGCCAGTTCGCGTACGGCCGATTCCAGGTAGGTGCGGACTTCAGGCACGGCGGGATCGAGCCACGGGCGCGGCGAGCCGTCAGGCTGGGTCAGCACCCAGCCGCGCTTGGCGAAGATCGCGAGGCGATCCTGGGTGGCGCCCTCCGTGGAGAAGCAGAGCAGCCAGGCGTGCACGCGCAGGCCCAGCGGCTTGGCGGCCGCGAGGCAGGCGGCCAGTTGGTCGCCCTGCTCGTCAAAGACGCGCGAGCACGGCAGCACGGCGCTGGCGTAGTGGGCGAAGGCCGCGCCCGCGACATTGACGTAGAGATCGGTGATGCCCGCGTCTTTCAGCAGCCGGCAGGTGCGCGGCCAGTCGCCGGGATAAAGCCCCATGCCGGAGTGGTCCCAGACCGCGCGGATCTCGCCGCGGCGCGGCGCCTGCAAGAGCCCGTATACCTCGTACATGCGCGCCTTGAGATCATTCGCCGCGAGCCAGGCCTCATATCCTTGGCCGGCGGCGAGCCGCTGGCGGGCGGCCGCCTCGGCGCGTTGCAGCGCCTGCGCGGCGGCGGCCGCGCGCGCGCGCCGGGCCGGGTCGGCCACCTGCGCGGCCCGCTGGCTCAGCGCGTCCGGACCGTTGCCGATCAGGCGCGCCTGGCGCAGCACGCGGGTGGCGGCCGGTTGCCAGAGCGAGGGATCGTGGGCGGCGGCGAGCGCCAGCAGCAGGCGACCCTTGGCTTCGGCGTCGCCGTCCGCCAGCAGCACGTGGGTCATCCAGTAGCCGCTAGACGAGGCCAGCCAGGCGGGCTCGGAAGTCTGGCGTCCCTGCCGGTCGTGCCACCACGCCAGCACCTGCGAGCGTCCGGGCAGCGGCTGGACGAGGAAGAGATTCTGCGAGGTCTGCAGGATCGACTCCGGAACGCCGCGCGGACGCGCTCCCGAAAAGCGCATCAGCGACCAGCGGCCGTCGGTGGAGCCCTTTTGGTAACCGGCCGTCTGCATGCCCATCAACGCGGCCAGGGCAGGAGAGGAGGAGTAGCAGACGATCAGCTTGCCGCCGCGGTTGACATGCGCCGTCAGGGCCGCCATCTGCGTCGCGTCCGGTTGGGCCAGGTAAACGAGAACGGCGACGCGTTTGCCGGCCAGGGCCCTGGTCAGGTCCGCGTCATCGGCATAGGCCGTCTCGACGCCCGCCTCGCGGTACCAGCGTTCGACATGCCGTGCCAGCGCCGCCGCGAAACGCCGCTCGCCGGCGGACACCGACGTGTTCCCCTGAATCACCGCGACCGGCGCCGCTTGAACGGTCACAACAAAAACAACACCCGCCAACAATATGCCTGCAAATGGTTTCATGTGCAATCGGCAAGCGGCAAGGGAATGCGAGCAGAGCGCGTGTTTGGAGTGCGGGAGCTTGCTCCCGCTTTCCAAAGCGGCGGCAAGCCGCCGCACTCCAAAAAGCGCTCGCGCCCCCAGTTCCGCCCACCCCCTTTTCGTCAGAAACGCACGAACATCGCGTATCCCTGCATCTCGCCCATAACTTGAGCGTTGAACGTTAAAAGTTGAGCGTTGAAAGTTACCCTCTTGTTTGTTCCCGCCCTGCGGACGGCAGGCTAACCGATCACGTCTCATCTTCCTCCCCTCAATGTGATACGGCGCATGGTAACGATTTACTGATGGGCAAGGCCACAAAAAAAGCCACAAAAAAAGCCAACAAAAACACAAAAACACACTTGCAGAGACAGGACGCACCTGTTAAAGTGGCACCATCAAAGCGGTTCGGTCGGCGGGGCCGGCGGGTGTCCGGAAAGAGAAAGCGAAGTTTCTTGCGTTCCTCGTTGACACGGCCGAATCAGAGTGGTAAAGTTTAAGCGTTTTTGGAGTCACTAGCGATGTTTAGGAGTCGCGCTGTGGCAACAAAAAGAGAAACAACAAAGGAGTACTCATGAAGAAGTTGATGATGTTTGCTGCCGCGATGACGATCGTGGG
>DAOTKE010000206.1:0-3379 GCA_035449085.1 Kiritimatiellia bacterium
TCGCGCTATCCAGCAGCCTCGCAACTCGAAGAATTCTTGATTTGGAACCGCTGGCCTTGGGGGATGCCGACAAAAAAGGACGCGGGCGTTGCGCCGGCGTCCTTGCAGCGGATATCTCCGTCCCGTCGGTTATTCGTCTTCGAGTTGACCGGCGATCTCGTCGGTGATGTCCATGTTTGTGTAGACATCCTGCACGTCGTCGTGCTCTTCCAATGCGCTGACGAACTTGTTGATCGCCTTGGCGACCGACAGGTCGGTGACCGGCACCAGGGTCTGCGCCACGAGGCCGACTTGCGAGTTTTCCTGATCGATCGCGATACCGGCCGCTTCCAAGGCCGCGCACACATCCGAGAACGCCGCAGGCTGGCAGGTGACGGTGTAGCCGCCCTCCTCGGTTTCCATGTCATCGGCGCCAGCACCGAGCACCACCTCCATGACACGGTCTTCGGTCAGCCCGTCGGCGGCCGGAATCATGATCGTGCCTTTACGCTCGAACCCGCGCGAGACCGAACCCTGGCCGGCAAAATCCGAGCCGTTCTTCTTGAAGATGTTGCGCACTTCGGCCGCCGCACGGTTCTTGTTGTCCGTCAGCACCTTGACCACCAGGCCCACGCCGCCCTGGGCGTAGCCCTCGTAGGTGATCTCTTCGAGGATGTCAGCCGCCAGTTCGCCCGTGCCCTTCTTGATGGCGCGGTCAATGTTGTCGTTGGGCATGTTGACCGCTTTGGCTTTCGCGATCAGGGTGCGCAGCGTGGGATTGTTTTCCGGATTGCCGCCGCCAGCTTTAGCGACGATCGTCATTTCTTTGGCGATTTTGGAGAAGATCTTGCCGCGCTTGGCATCCGCCGCGCCCTTTTTGTGCTTAATGGTGGACCATTTGTTATGACCGCTCATCTTTACCCTTTCAACCGCGTACCGCGCGGCTCGTTGACTCTCAACACTGTTCTACGCGGGCATGCTCGGGCCCGCACCCACAACGCCTTCGCCCGCGGACATGTTCTGTCCCAGCAGGTCGGCGGGCGCCTCGCCACCAAACTCCTGTATCCAGCCGTTCTCGAACCCGAGATCCTCGGCCGCTTCAACCAGCACCGCGTACTCCTCTGCCGTGACCTTGCGGTCCCAGCCCGGCGTCTGCAACGCACGGTACAGCGGCGTGTACTGCGACATCATGCTCATGTGGATGCCGCTCCCCACATGTTTCGCCAGCCATTCGAGATTCTCCACCGCCTCGGCCACACGCCCCGGCAACGCCAGAATCCGACAGATCACGCCTCGCACGGCGATCCCGGACGCGTCGGTCTCCAGCGGTCCCAGACGATCCCAGAACCACCGCAATGCCGCGCGCGCCGCATCGGCATACGTCCGCGCATCGGAACCCTCCGCCGCACTCTCGGGCCGGGCATAGCGCAAGTCAATCAACGCAATGTCCGCCAGGTCAGCGAAAGATTCCAACGTCTCCGGTGACTCAAAACCGGACGTATTATACACAAACGGGAGGGTGATTCCAGCGCGAAGTAGTGGCGTCACTGCCTCACGGATTTGCGGCAGCCAAGGGGTGGGTGAGACCAGATTCCAGTTGTGGCAGCCCCGCCGCGCAAGCTGCTCGAAGATGCCGCGCAGACCCTCCACGGTAAGGTCATCGCCGCGTCCCGCCTGGCTCCATGGATGGTTTTGGCAGTAGATGCACCTCAGCGTGCAGTGCGAGAAAAAGACCGTGCCGGAGCCGCGCGTCCCGCTGACCGGCGGCTCCTCGCCGAAATGCGGGCCGTAGCGGAAAACGCGGGGTTGCACGCCTGCCCGGCAGAAGCCGAGCTGGCCCGCCAAACGGTCGACGCCGCACGCGCGCGGGCAGAGACGGCAGGCGGAGAGGGGGGTGAAGGGTTTAAGGTTCATGGTCTATTTTGAACGTCGAACGTCGAACGCCCAACGCCGAACGTTGAAGTTTTCTCCCGTTTTGAGTTCGAAGTTCTGCGTTCGAAGTTCGGCGTTCTACAGGTCAACCGGCAGCTTGTCACCTTTTCCAAACGGAGACAAGTCGCGCAGTTTGCGCACGATCTTGGGCATGTGCTCAAGCACGGTGTCCACTTCTGCTTCCGTATTGTAACGGCTGAGCGAGAAGCGCACCGAGCCGTGAACCGCCGTGAACGGCACGCCCATGGCACGGATCACGTGCGACGGCTCCAGCGAACCGGCCGCGCAGGCCGAGCCGGTCGACGCGCAGATCCCGAGGTCACTCAAGTGATACAGGATGGCCTCGCCCTCGATATATTCGAAACTCATGTTCGAAGTGTTGGGCAGACGGTTCACGCGGTCACCGTTGACGCGCGCGTCCGGGCAGGTGGCGAGCAGGCCGTTCTCCAGCTTGTCGCGCAGGCGCGTGAGTGTGCGCCGCTCTTCTTCCATGTTGGCAGCCGCAAGGTCAGCGGCCACGCCGAGGCCCACGATGTACGGCACGTTCTCCGTGCCGCCGCGCCGTCCGTTCTCCTGATGGCCGCCCAGCATGAACGTCTTGAGCCGTGTGCCGCGCCGCAGATAGAAAACGCCGATGCCCTTGGGTGCGTGCAGCTTGTGCCCGGAGATCGACAGCATGTCGACCGGCAGCCGCTTCACATCGATCGGCAGTTTGCCCGCGACCTGCACCGCGTCGGTATGGACGATGGCGCCCGCCTCTTTGGCGATCTCGACGATCTTCTCCATCGGGAACACGACGCCGGTCTCGTTGTTGGCCCACATGATGCTGACAATCGCGGGGCCGCAGCCCTTCAGCGCATCGCGCAGCTCTTCTAGGTCGATTTGCCCCAGCGCGTTCACCGGCAACTCGATCTCGCGGTATCCCATGTCCTTGAGGCGGCGGCAGGGGCCCAGCACGGCCGGATGCTCGACACGCGTGGTGATGACCTTGGCCTGCGGCCCCAATAACTCAGCGGTGCCGTGGATCGCCATATTGTCGCTTTCGGTGCCGCAACTCGTGAAAATGATCTCCGAGGGATCGGCATTTAAGAAAGCGGCGACGCGCTCTCGCGCATGCTGGACATGTTTGGCAACCTGGCCGCCGAAGGCATGCATACTGGAGGGATTGCCATAAAGCTCGTTGAAAAACGGCATCATGGCGTCGCGCACTTCAGGCGCGACGCAAGTCGTGGCGTTGTTATCAAAGTAGATTGGCTTCATAAACGGCCTGCAAGATGTGTTGACGCGCCCATCACCTGAGCGTTGAACGTTATCCCCTGCTCATTCACGGCACGGACGCGCGACGGGCCCGCGCTGTGACGGGCATCAACCTTACTACACCCCATTCCCTAAACACAAGCGCATTGCTCGACAAGCGGCGGTTCCAAATCAAGGGGGTCGAGATGCTGGGAAGCGCGAGGGGGGAGGG
>DAOTKE010000207.1:0-3118 GCA_035449085.1 Kiritimatiellia bacterium
GAAAGCACTTGAAATTAACAGGCTTTCTTTCCTCACCCGCCGCTGAGCAGCTCGATCGTGACCGGCCCGTCGTTGAGCAGGCGCACTTTCATCTCCGCGCCGAAAAGGCCGGTGCCGACGCGCGACGCGCCAAGCGTGTCACGCAAGCGCTGTACGAGCGCCTCGTAGAGCGGCTCCGCCTGCTCTGGACGCGCCGCCGCCACAAAACTGGGGCGGTTGCCTTTGCGCGCATCGCCATAAAGCGTGAACTGCGAGACCACCAGGACCGAACCGCCGATGTCGAGAACCGAACGGTTCATCAGTCCCGCCCCGTCCTCGAAGATCCGTAACGCGGGAATCTTGCGCGCCAGCCACGCCACGTCGTCCATGCCGTCACTGTGCGTGATGCCCAGCAGCACCAGCAGCCCCGGACCGATCTCGGATACACGCCGCCCGTCCACCTCGACGGACGCCTCGGAAACACGCTGAATCAACGCTTTCATCACAGCACCGTGACTTTCAGCCCCTGCCGGTCGACATCAAAATCGAAAAAGCGTGCCTGTGCATTGGGCGGATGAGTCTCGAAATGCGCGCGGATACGCTCCGCCGCCGCGGCGCTCTTGGCCATGATGAAGATGAACCCTCCCCCGCCCGCACCCGGCAGGAGGGCCGCCTCAGTCTCATGTGAGACCGAAGCGAGCAGCGCCTCGATCGGCGCGTTGGTCGAGCCCGGATCGATGCTCTTTTTCAACTCCCAGTAACGCGCCACACCGGCCGCGAACCCGTTGATGTCCTGCGCGTCGAGTGCTTCCTTGGTCACCAACGCCGACGCCTTGAGCTCATCGACGGTCCGCAGGGTCGCGGGGTCGCGCGCGAGATAGCGGGCAACCACATTCTGCAGGATGTTGCGCGCCATACGCTTCTGCCCGGTGAAATAGAGCAGGCAGCGCTGCTTCAGCTCGCTGCCCTCTGACATGTCGAAGACCGTCCAGCGCAACGAGACCGTCTGATCGGGCCCCGGCTGCGTGCGGATCAATTTCACGCCCGGCATGATGCCGCCGACCTGATCCTGCCAGCCGCCGCCCGTACACATGCGCTGTTCGAGGATCGACGTCATGCGGATCAAACGGTCGGCGTTGAACGGCACGCCCAATACGCGATCGAGACAGGCGATCACCGCCGCGCCGAGGATGGAACTTGTCCCCATGCCGGATCCTTTGGGCAACGACGAGAAGATCGTGAGGTCCAGCCCACCGCCCAGCACCTTGAGCCATTTGGTCAACGGCTCTTCTCTCTGCGACGGGCCGATGCCCGCCAAGATCAGCGCGGCCTTGGCCAGTGCCGCCCAGTCATGCGGATCATGATGGTCGAGCAGTTCGGCCGTGGTGCGGATCTCCTTGCGCTCGCCCAAGTCGATGCTCGACAGGCGGATGCATCCCGCCGTGTTGAGTTTGGCCATCACCTGAACCGGATAAAGTCCGTTAAGCGTCACCGCCGCATTGAGCACCGTCCCGCCGCGTTCCGTGCAGATCGGCGGCGTGTCTGACCAGCCGCCCGCAAAATCAATACGTACCGGCGTGGTGACCCACACCACCTGATCGTGCAGGATCGCCGCCCGCCGCGGCTGCCGGCAGGGCTCGAAGCTCACCGCCACCGCCGCCGCCACCTCGGACAGGTAGGAGGGCAGAGCGCGTGCCTCACCCGGGCCGGGGAACTTCTCGTTGATCATCGCCATCAGCCGCAGGATGCGGGCGCGCAACAGCGGCTTGCCTAGCGCCGCACCGTCCAGCAGGCCGGCAAGCTGACGCCATGCGCGCGTCGCCTCCTCGCCGGTGCGGATCTCATCACACACCTCTGCCGCCGGCAGCAGGTCGTTATCCAACACGCGCGCGGCCACATTCAGCAGATTCACCTGACGCCGGATTTCAGCCCGCACGGCCAGCAGGCGCGCATGATTCACCTGGGGCAACAACTCGGCCAGGCTGTAGCGCCTTCCACGGCCGGCGATCCGGCTTTGCTTTTCGCCGATATTTCCGGCGGCCAACCGCGCCAACACCATGGCCTCGGTCAGCACGTCGTCCAACGGCCCCACGCGCCACAGCCGCGCACGCCAGAGGCCGTCGCCCTCGTCACCACGCCACACGCGCCCAGGGCTCATGCCGGCACGCGCCAGCACCTGTTCAATCGGCTTGTTTAAGAAAAGACAAGGACGCGTGCCAGGCGAGACACCTGTATTCCCGGCGGAGAACGCCGTTTTGAAATCGTCGTCCAGTCCGTAAGCCACGGCGGCCCACGCGCGCGCGCCAACCGGCAACACCACCAGCCCCGTACCACGCGGCAGCCGCACCGCTACGGTTGCTTCAGGAGGCAGGCCGGTGAGAATGTTCTCCCCTTCCAACTCCAGCCCCGCGCACGCCGCTGCATGCACCGACTCCACCAGTGCATGACCCGTCGTAAACGGACACGCGATCCGCGCGTTAAACACAAACGCCCGACCGGTTTCACCGCTGCCGGTAACCGACGCGCCACTGCCGTTGGCGAAGCCGTAGGCCTGCGCCGTGCGCGACAACCCTGAGAAGCCGGCCAACAGCTCGCGGCTGCTCCCGATATGGAAAAACTCGCAATAGGGCACGATGTTGACTTGGAACGGGATGCCGCGTAACGCGCGATAAAAGGCGCGCATGCGCCGCCGATGCGCCGCGTCGCGTCCGCGTGCCGTGACAAACCGCTCCAGATAGCGCGTTTCGTCAAAGCGCGGCGCGACCGCCATGGCCAGCTCTTCGTAAAGATCCAGCGACGGACAGTCGCCACCCATGATCTCTTCCAACAGCCCCTTCTTGCCCCCCATTGAGCGTTGAGCGTTGAGCGTTGAACGTTGAGCGTTCTCCCAGCCCTCCCCTGCAGCGTTCAGCGTTCGACGTTCGGCGTTCGCTGTTCTCCCCCTCTCCGTTCCCTCCACTCCCGCCGCCTTCACCAGCCGGGCGCAGACCTCGGGTGTCAGACTGATCAGCCCCGTATCCACCGCCACATGGCCGAACGGATCGACCGCCCCGCACGCGCGCGCCTCAGCCTCGGAGGGTTTTTGCAGAAAGTCGACAACCGGCACGCACTCCGTGCGTTGCGGGTTCGCACCGAAACC
>DAOTKE010000208.1:0-3034 GCA_035449085.1 Kiritimatiellia bacterium
GTACGCCATGCGATCCCTCACCGCACAAAAACCGTTCAAATAAAAACGCCCTGCAAGGCATCGAGGCCTCGAACCATGGCAACTCGCGCCCTCGTGCTAGACCCGAAGTTTCTCGACATGATCGGCGACTTGGCACAGCACCCTGAAAACGGCAACGTCCTTTCTTATTTTCAGTCTTCAGGAGAGACGCCAGACACTCGACAACACGCAAAGTCCGTACAGGCAGGCGGTTTCGGCGCGCAGGATGCGCGGGCCGAGGCTCACGGCGATGGCGCCAGACTCCACGAGTTTGGCGAGTTCGGCGGGGGTGAAGTCTCCTTCCGGCCCGACAAACCATCCGGCCGAAGACGGCGGCGCGCTGAACGCGGTCAGTGCGTCATGCAGCGACCTGGCTTCGGGTGTCAGCGCGGCGACAAAAAGCGGGCGTGTTTGCGCGGCGAGCGCGAGGGCCGCGTCGAACGCCAGCGGGTCGGTGATCTCGGGCAGCCATGCCGTGCCGCATTGGCGGCCGGCCTCTTCGGCGACGCGCCGCCAGCGCGCGGCGTCCGCAGGGCGCGAGATCGTGCGTGCGGAGAGCACCGGCACAATCCGCGTCGCGCCCAACTCGGTGGCCTTTTCGACCGTCCAATCCATGTGCGCGCCTTTGCTGACGCAGGCAAAAAGCGTGAGTGCGCAGGCGGGACGCGGGTGTTCTTGAACGGGCACGGCGGCACTGAACACCAAGCCATGCCGATCGGCGGCGCGGACGGTTACGGCGCGCGTATGGCCGCACCCGTCGAAGAGCATAACCGCATCACCGGGCCGGACACGCAACACAGTTTGCAGGTGGCGCGCAGCGTCACGGCCAAGCGAACAGGTGTCAGCCAGCAACTCTTCGGTTTTGACCAGGCATCGGTGCATGCAGTAATGAACGCGGCATTAATGGCTTGCGTGTTTGCGCAGAGCATCGCGGCGTGCGAAGAAAGTTTCGGCAGCCTTGCGCTGGCGCACGGCCTCCGGAAAGTTGTCAGCGCTGGCCAGAGCGTTGAACTCTTCGAGCAGCTTTTTCTGCTTGGATGAAAGGTGGGCGGGCACTTCGAGTTCCACGCGCACATGGAGGTCACCGACGCCGCCGTGCAGATTGGGCATGCCTTTGTCGCGCAGGCGGAAGACCTTGCCGTTGGGCGTGCCGGCCGGGAGGCGGATGCGGGCGAGGCCGTCGGGCGTGGGAACTTCGATGTCCCCTCCCAGAGCGGCGACCAGTGGGGAGACATGGACTGTACACATCAGGTCGTCATCCTGCCGCTGGAACAGCTCGTGGTCGCGCACATGCAGCACGACGTAGAGGTCGCCGGCCTCACCGCCGCGCAGACCGCTCTCGCCTTTGCCGGCGAGGCGCAGCCGTGAACCGGTCTCGACGCCCTTGGGGATACGCAGGGCGATGTGGCGCGGGGTTTTGACACGGCCGGCACCGTCGCAGCGCTTGCAGGGATTGCGGATGATCGTGCCCGCGCCTTGGCAGACCGGGCAGGTCTGGCGCATCTGGATGAAACCGCCGCCGACGATCACGACGCCGTGGCCACCGCACTGGCGGCAGGTCTCGCGTCCGGAACCGGAGGCGGCACCGGTGCCGCGGCAGGTCGGGCAGGCGTCGTTGATGTTCAGGTCCACCTCGCGCTCGGAGCCGAAGATCGCCTCTTCGAGGTCGATTTCGAGGTCGAAGCGCAGATCGTCGCCCCGCTGCGCGGCATCCGGATTGCGGGAGCGCCGGCCGCGCCCGCCACCGAAGATGTCGCCGAAACCGCCGCCAAAACCACCCCCAAAGAAACTGCCGAGGATGTCTTGCAGGTCGACATCCTGCATATGGGAAAAATCGCGCCCGAAGTCGAAGCCCCCCGGGCCGAAGGCTGACTTCATGCCGGCATGCCCGAACTGATCGTAGCGCTGACGCTTGTCGGGATCACTCAAAACCTCGTAGGCTTCACACACCTCTTTGAATTTTTCGGCCGCCTCTTTATTGTTGGGATTACGATCCGGATGGTATTGCATGGCCAACCTGCGGTAGGCCTTTTTTATTTCGTCGGCGTTTGCAGTTTTGCCGACGCCGAGCACCTCGTAATAATCACGTTTCGTTGCCATAGGAGTGAATAAAATCTGTCTAGTCGGTATCGGGTTAGTCCGTCACGTTCAACGGTTCGGCAGGGGTGCTCTCGGCATCAGGGGCACCGGATGAGACGATGACCTGCGCGGGACGCAGGAGCCGGCCATGAAGGAGCCAGCCGCGGCGGAACTGGTCCATGACGATGTTGGCCGGGACAGTGGCGGAACTCATCTGGGAGAGGGCTTCATGGTAGGTGGGGTCGAAGGGCTCGCCCTTCGCATCCAGCGGCACCATGCCGTGGCGGTCGAGCAGGGCGAGAAACTGGTCGTAGACCAGCTTGACACCCACGACAAAAGGCGATGCCGGATCCGAGGCCTGAGCCAGTGCCAATTCGAGATGATCGATCACCGGGAGCAGATCCCCGAGCAACGCTTCATTGGCGCGTTTGATCAGATCCTCGCGTTCGCGGAGTTGGCGCTTGCGATAGTTGTCGAAATCGGCCATCAGGCGCGTATAACGGTCTTTCAACGCCAGCAGTTCCGCATTTTCCGGAGTTGGCGCGGCGACGTCGGTTTCGGCGGCCGGCTGGTCAGCCGCCTGTGGGGCGACGTCTGAAGGTTCGGCAGGAGCGGCGGCATCCGTTTCATTGGCCAGGGTATCCATGACCGGGGTCACGGACGGATCAGGGGTTTCGGGACTGGCAGCGGCATTATGATCGGAGTTCTTTTTCTTACTGAACATAGTGAAAACATCCTTTTAGCATTCACGCGGGATAGCAGAGAATCCGCGGTATTCCACGCCACAGGCACTCGCATGTGCGGCGAAGGGAGGGCGCGGTGAGTGATGAACAAACAGTGAAACACAGTCGCCTCAGATAGTCAAGGCGGCGGGCGCTTCTTCGGCGGTTCCAAATCAAGGGGGTCGAGATGCTGGGAAGCGCGAGGGGGGAGGGCG
>DAOTKE010000209.1:0-3018 GCA_035449085.1 Kiritimatiellia bacterium
CGAGCGCGACGCGGCGGCTTTACGTCGGCTCATCACGGAAATGTACGGAGAATGAAGTCCCGCTAACAATGACGCATGCTCCGATGAAGTGGCCATGCTTGCTTATCGAAAAACAAGGGTGGGGTGGATCGGCGTCGAGGTGAAAGACGGCGCGGTCACGCAGGTGTTTTTCGCCGAGGCGGAGGAAGAGGATTCTGCCCCGGCGGCTGCGGCGGAGAAGGTGCTGCTGGAGGAGGCGTTCTGTCAGTTGGAGGCGTATCTGGACGGTAAACTGAAGGTGTTTGCGCTGCCGCTTGCACCGGCCGGAACGCCGTTTCAGCGGCGCGTGTGGGCCGTGCTTGAAACCATCCCGTATGGCGAGACGTGGAGCTATCAGCGCGTGGCGACGGCAGCGGGTAACCCTCAAGCCACACGCGCGGTCGGCATGGCCAACAACCGCAATCCGATCGCGATCGTGATCCCGTGCCACCGCGTGATCGGCAAAGATGGCACGTTGGTGGGGTACGGTGGCGGCCTGTCGCGCAAGGCGTGGCTGCTGGAACTGGAAAAAGGGGGGGGAAAGGCATGACTTGGGTACAAGTTCACCGCGCGGCCGTGTCGCGGATGATCGGGGAAGTAACTCTCAACGTTCAACGTTCAACGCGCAACGCGCAACGCTCAAGTTGTGGGCGAGGAAGGGCGGCGCTTTGCTTGGCAGGCGTGTGGGGGATGGCTGTCGGTGCGTTCGGTGCGGACGCGCGCGTGTTTCATGTGCGGCCGGATGGCGATGACGCGGGACCGGGAACCGCTGCCGCGCCGTTCGCGACGGTGGAGCGGGCGCGCGATGCGGTGCGCGCGGCAAAGAAAACCGGAGCGCTGCCGGGCGGTGCCGAGGTGGTGCTGCATGCCGGGCGTTATGTGCTGACCGGCAGCTTGAAACTCCGCGCGGAAGATTCCGGCGCGGAGGGGGCGCCGGTCGTCTATGCCGCCGCGCCGGGGGCGTCGGTCTCGCTGACCGGCGCGCGTCCGATCCCCGGCAGTGCGTTTCAGAGGCTTGCTGCGGACGGGGAGGCGGCCGGGCGTCTCGATCCCGCAGCGCGTGAACAGGTGCGCTGCGCGGATCTGAACGCACTGGGGTTCCCCAGGACGCCGATGCCGCGCGACAATTTCCGGATGCCGTTCGCCATTCCGGAGCTGTTCGTCAACGGTCGCCGCATGACACTGGCCTGCTGGCCGAATGAGGGCTGGACGACGATCACCAAAATCATCGACCAAGGGACAATGCGCAATACCGGGGCGGTTTCGGATGCGGCCGATCCGAAAAAACCGCGTCCGCAGGAGAATCGCGGCGGCGTGTTTGAGTATGAAGGCGACCGTCCTGCGCGCTGGCGTGTGGATCAGGGGGTGTGGCTGCATGGGTTCTGGTGCTTCGACTGGTACGACGACGCGATCCGCGTGGCGGCTATTGATCCCGCGCAGCACCGGATCACGCTCAAGGTGGCGCATCAGTATGGCGTGCGTCAGGGTAATCCATCGCCGCGCCGTTGGCGCGCGGTCAACTTGCTCGAAGAGTTGGATCGTCCCGGCGAATACTTCATTGATATCGAGGAGAACCGGCTCTATCTTTGGCCTGAGCAGGATCTCACGAAGGCGCGTGTCGCGCTGGCGGTGAGCGACACGCCTCTGGTGGTTTTGGAACATGCGAACGATATCACTCTGCGTGGACTGGTCTTTGAAGAGGCTCAGGGCGACGGGATGGCGGTGACCGAGTGTCAGCGTGTGACGGTGGAGGAGTGTGTGTTCCGCAACCTGCGGCGCAAGGCGATCACTATGTCGGGCGGGGCGTCCAACCGGGTTGCGGGATGCGACATTTACGATACCGGCACGGGCGGTGTCGTGTTGGGCGGTGGCGACCGCAGGACGTTGACACCGGCCGGGCATGTGTTGGAAGACACGCACATCTGGCGTTTTTCCGTGCACCAGCTTACCTATGCCAGTGCCCTCCATCTGGCCGGGGTCGGCAATGTGGCGCGCCACAATCTGATTCACGATGCGCCGCATCAGGCGGTCAGTGTGTACGGCAATGACCACATCTTCGAATACAATGTGGTGAGCAACGTCTGCATGTCGTCCGACGATGCGGCCGCTTTTTACAAGGGGCGCAATCCATCCTGCCGCGGCAACGTGCTGCGCTACAACCTGTGGAGCGAGATCGGCAGCCCGCGCGGACATGGCAATGCGGCGGTTTACTTTGATGACGGTGACGGTGGCGACACGGTCTACGCCAACCTGTTCTTCCGGTGCGGCGATCCCGGCAAAGGCTCGTTCGGCACGGTCTTCTCGCATGGCGGACACGGCAACACGGTGGACAACTGCGTCTTCATTGAGTGCAAACGCGCGTTGGGTTCCTCTCCGTGGAATGACGCGCGCTGGAAAGCGTTCATTGAGGCACCGCTATGGCAGGAGCGATTGCTCAAAGAGGTGGACATCACAAAGCCGCCCTATACCGTGGCCTATCCGGAGTTGATCGGGTTCATGGATCCCAAGCCCGGTGCCGCGCGCGACAACATCGCCGTGCGCAATCTCTTCGTCGGATGCAGTGAAATCAAGCGCAACCGTTGGGTGACCAACGAGATCCAATTCGTGACGGCCGAGGATCCCGGTTTCGTCAACATGCAGCAGCGCGATTTCCGTCTGAAACCGGATTCGCCGGTCTTCACGCGCATCCCGGGATTTCAACCGCTGCCGCTTGAGCAGATGGGGCTGCGCCGTCCTATCCGGAACCGAGACGAGTGACGGTAAAGCCGTCGGCGGCAAAAAGCGTGTAAACCCGAGGGGCGCGCGAACCGCGATGCCACGAAAAACGGGCGATATACGCAAGAGGCCGCGTACGGGTCAGATCGATCTCGAACGTGAATCCCGAGGGCAACGGTTCATAATCACACGGCACCCTGGCCTGCGCGTGGACAGATCTGCTGGGATTCTTGACAGCGGTTCCAAATCAAGAATTCTTCGAGTTGCGAGGCTGCTGGATAGCGC
>DAOTKE010000210.1:0-2942 GCA_035449085.1 Kiritimatiellia bacterium
CACTGGGGCGATATCGGCTATGTTCTGGTGCGCCTCTCAGCGGATGAGGCGGTCTTCTCGCTCAAACAGCACGATTACTACACGCCGCGTCCGGCTGCGACGCCCGAGCAAGCTAAGCCCGAATGGGCCGCGCGTACGAAGCGCAACGACGGCAGCCAGTGGCGCGTGCCGCTCAAAGGCGAGGAGAGCGGCTTCGTGTCGCTCTTCAACGGACGCGACCTCACCGGTTGGGTGCCGTGCAACATCGCGCCGGAAACGTTTTTTGTGCGCGATGGGCTGATCATCACTACCGGTGATCCGATCGGTACCCTGCGCACCGAGAAAATGTATGAGAATTTCATCATCGATTTCGAGTGGCGACACATGAAATCCGGCGGCAACTCCGGTCTCTTCATCTGGGCCGATGCCCTGCCGGTAGCCGGCTCGCCCTTCTCGCGCGGCATCGAGATACAGGTCCTTGATCCGGGATTCAACGTAAAGGGCAAGAATGAGTGGTACAGCACACACGGTGATGTTTTCGCCGTCAACGGTGCGAAGCTGACCGTGGCCGGGCGTATCTCGCCGAACGGTCAGCGCAGCTTCCCCGCTGAAGAGCGTACCCGTCCTTCCCCGGAATGGAACCACTACCGCGTGGCGGCGATCAACGGCGACATCAGTCTCAGCGTCAACGGCAAAGAGGTCACCATCGCCTATGGTGCCTCGCCGCGCAAGGGCTATCTCATGCTAGAGTCCGAAGGCTCGGAGTGCCAATTCCGTAACATCCGCATCAAAGAATTGCCCTCCACTCAGCCCAAGCCCGAAGAGATCGCGCGCGAGGGCGACGGTTTTGTGCCGCTGTTCAACGGCGTTGACCTGCGTGGCTGGAAGGTTCCCGAAGGCGACAACGGGCACTGGAAGGTGATCGATGGCGTGATCGACTACGATGCCCGCAGCGAAGCGGCGGGCGATAAGAACCTGTGGAGCCAACAAGCGTTTAAGGACTTTGATCTGGTCGTTGACTGGAGGATCAAGGAAACGCCCTACACGAATCCCAATGCCCGCTCCATCCTGCCAGACGGCAGCGATGAGAAAGGGCCGGACGGCAAGGTCATCGCGCTTGCGATTCCGGATTCGGACTCCGGCGTCTTTCTGCGCGGCTCCGGCAAATACCAAGTGAACATCTGGTGCTGGCCGATCGGCTCCGGTGAAATGTATGGAGTGCGGCTTGACCGCGCTATGCCGCCCGAGGTGCGCGCTGGCGTTACGCCGAAGCTCAATGCGGACAATCCGGTCGGCAAATGGAACCGCTTTGAGATCGCGACGCGCGGCAACACCGTGCGCGTGCTGCTCAACGGCAAGGCCGTCCTGCCTGGTGTCGCCATCCCGAATCTGCCTGAAAGCGGTCCGATCGCGCTACAGCATCACGGCAGCATGCAGGACGGTGTCTGGAACAGCCCGCCCTCCCTTATGCAGTTCCGCAACATCTTCATCCGCGAGACGTCACTTCAACCGTTAAAGGAGGAATAAGAATGAAAGACCATTCAGAACTGTTGACGAAGGGTGCGGCAAGCACGCGGCGCGGCTTTATCAAGCGCGCGTCCGCAGCGGCGGCGGGGCTCGGCGCGTGGCAGGCGTTGAGCGCGGAGCGTGTGGCCGGGGCGAACGAACGGGTCAATGTCGCAATTATCGGTTGCGGCGGCCGCGGTCGCTTCATCTTGCGCGTGATGATTGAAGATGCCGGCGCCCACTGCGTGGCAATCTCTGATCTGAGCGATGAGCGCATGGATCAGATGTGGACATTCATTCAGCCGGTGCAAACGGAGAAACCGCGCTTTGAGAAAGACTACCGCAAGATTCTGGAAGCTAAAGATATCGACGCGGTTATCGTCGCAACCCACGACAACTGGCATGCGCCGCTGACCATCCAGGCGTGTCAGGCCGACAAGGATGTCTACGTCGAGAAACCGCATTCATTCTGCATGTGGGAGAGCGGGAAGATGGTCGAGGCCGCAGCCAAATACCGGCGGGTCGTGCAGGTCGGCACACAGAACCGTTCGACTGAGTACAACCTTCGGGCGCGCGAGATTGTGCAGAGCGGGCAGCTTGGCGAGATCGGTCTGGTCAAGGTCTTCAACCTCAAGAGCGGCTCGCCCTTCAAACTGGGCGACCCCGGCCAGCAACCGGCAGGCTTCGACTGGGACCGCTGGCTGGGACGCGCTGCCTTGCGGCCCTATCACCAGCGCATCTGGCGTGGCGGCGGCTGGCATTTTTACTGGGACTACTGCGGCGGCGACATGACCGACGACGGTATCCACCAGATCGACCTGGCCCTGATGATGATGGGCGACCCCGGCCTGCCCACGAGCGTGCGCGCGCTGGGCGGCCAGTTTGTCACCCGCAAAGGGGACGATTCCGAGGTGCCCGATGTCCTGAATGTCGCTTGGGAGTTTCCGACGTTCGCGATGACCTTTGACATGAGCCAATATCCCGCCTACATGGAAAAGAGCAGCGACGTGCTGCGCAAGAAGCATCTGGTTTCGGACTGGAAGCAGAACGCCACGCGCATTGAGATCTACGGACAGAAGCAACTGATGATCCTCGGTCGTCATGGCGGCGGATTTGTGGTGGAGAAGGGCAGCAGTCAGGTAGTGGAAAAGATGCACGGGCAGGCGGGCGATTTGGAGCACTACCGCAACTTCATCGCCTGCGTGAAGAGCCGCAAGGCACCCAACGCCGACATCGCGGTCGCCCATGCCAGCAACATGGTCGCCCACATGGGCAACATCGCCCACCGCTTGGGGAATGTGGCGCTGAAGTACGACGCGGCAGCCAACGCCTTCGACAATCCCGCCGCTACCGCTATGGTCAAAGCATCCTACCGGTCCGGCTACGAGATACCCGATACCGTGTAGGCGTTACTCTCCGACCACTCAAAAGCAAGATGAGGCACGGAGCGGGTTTTA
>DAOTKE010000211.1:0-2931 GCA_035449085.1 Kiritimatiellia bacterium
AGCTTCAACCAGTCCCGCACACACGACCACAGCCGACAGCCACTCTATTTTTTTCATAACACTACCATCCTATAGCGTAGACCGGTGACACACCGGTTCCATGATTCGCGTTCATTATGCGGGGGGGCGAAAAGAGTCAACCCCGTAATCCCGCAAAAAAATGCTGGCCCCGCAACCCTCCGCCTGTAGTCTACAGGCGCATGAAAAAACACAAACCAAAGGCGCGTGACCGCGCAACCCCGAGGCCAATGAGAACAGTTTACACCGTCCTGCGTCAGATCGTCCAGTGGATTCCGGAGGGGCTTCCAGGACCAGATTGCCGCAACAGATCGCGCACGACAGCCTCGTCGCCTTGGCACTCATTTTCTCCTCCCGTTGCTCCTCCTTCCATCATGTTGCTCCCCATGGCCCGGCGCAGGGACACAAGGTTCCGAACGGCCAGATCGATGGTGTCGCCCTTATGGCGTGACGCGCACATCCAGCGCCGGGATCTCGCTGCCGTCCGGCAGGCGGTACGGGCGCTGGCCGAAATTCACCGTGACGGTCACCCCGTTGGCGAAGACCGTGCGCTGCACCGTGCGGTCGGGCGTCAAAATCTGGTGGTCGGTCATCTCGTGATACCCCGTCGCGCGCGCCACCGGCGTCGCCACCTGATAGCTGGCGGCGAACTGCGCCTTTTTCGCCTCCCACTGCGCACCGTCAAACAGGTACATCGGCGGCGTGCCGTAAAGCGCGTTGAACAGGTCACGCTTGCGCCAGACTTTCGGCAGCTTGTTGTTGTAGTCGCCCCAATACCACTGCGCCACCGCACAGTCGTGATACACCAGCTCCCACAACGGCAGGCGGTACGCCTCGCCCACCTGATACTTGGCCAGATTCTCCGGCACCTCGTCCCACACCTGCAGCATGTTGCGGCCTGAATCCGGCACACGGTATGGGCCGATACTCAGCATGCCCTCGAAATAATCGCAGAACGGCACCGACGCCTCATGTCCGGTCTCGCTGCCGCACACCAGGCCGAACTCGCCGATCAGCTTGAGCAGCGCCATCTTGTGCTGGCGGCTCTGCGTGCGCGTCATCGGATGGTCGGGATGGTAACACTCGAACCAGGGGGCCGCGACGGTGGTGTCGATGAAGCGCGCGGTGAACGGCTTGGCCTGCAAGTCTTTGGCAATCCGCGCGCGGGCATATGGCAAGGCTTTCGAATCGCAGATCACCGCACAGGGGATCATCTCGCCGTCCTTCGCCTTGACCCGCCAACCGCGCCGCCACTGTGCCGCACTCGGCCCCGCCCAGTTGATGTCGTGCGGGAAGGCCTCTGTCACCCAGTCGCCGTGCTTGTAACCGACCCTCTCATGATGGGCGGGATCCATGATGTCCTGATAGATGTCGTAGCGCCCCACCAGCACATCCGGCAATTCCCGCAACGCCTTGATCTGCTCAGGCGAACCGCTCGCGCTCCACAACAGACGACGCATGCCGAGCGCCTGCATCTCTTTGACCAGCGCCACGGGATCGCCCGCCCCCTTGCCCATGCGCCAGATGTTCGCGGCACCGATCAGGCGGTCGATATTCGGAATGCGCTTGACCTTTTCGGAGAACGGCACAAGCAGGCCGGCCTGCCGCGCATGAGCGCGGTAACGCTTGCACATCGCCACATGCCCGCCCGCCTCAAAAAACACGTAGCGCGCCTTGCGCGTGTACCCGAACTGGCCGCGCTGCGCGTCCCATGACGGACCGGCCACCCACATCCCGTCAGCTCCCTTGCGGGCATCCATGGCGGCGTCATCCGGCGTTTTCAGAATGCACATCCAGCCGGCGCCGGTCGCGTCGTCCGCCACGCCGAAGAACCCCATGCAGATCCCGTGCCCGCCGTAGGCGATCATCCGGTGCAAGCCCTGGTGCTCTTCGTGAACCGGATACCCGACCCCCTCGTTCATCGGCACGATCAGCCGGTCGCCCTTGCGTGTCGCGAAAGGCAGCGGGAAGTTCAGCGGACGCTGCATCGCCCCGTCCATCGTGACCGCGACCGACAGCTCCGCGCCCTGTTCCTCCAGCGTGAACACGGCCTTGAATTCCCGCACGGTCTCAGGATCCAACAAGGTCAGCGCGAGCGACCGCTTGTCGTCGGACACCTTTGTATCGAGCACCATCCAGTTCGCCGTTCCACCCGCTTGCGACCAGACACGGCCGGTGCGCAGGTCTGTCACCGACAAACGCGCGGCTGCACCGTCAACGTTGAAACGCAGGCGGCCGTTCTCTAACTGTGTCGTCCCGTTTGCTCCCGACTTGATGCGCTCGCCCAGCGACCCGACGCGTGTCGCCACATAACGCTGCACCTCGGCTGTCACCGACTGAAAGCCGGTTATGCGCGGCTCAATCGAGACGACATTCGCGGGCGGGATAAAGCGTGAGGTCAGCTCCGTCCAATCACAGGGCGTCATCACCTGTGTGCCACCATACACCCAACTCACTTCACGTCCCTCGCCGTCACGCAGGATCACACCGGTCGACACACCGACTCCCGGCGTCGAGGACACCGCCTTGACGCGACAGTTCAGTTCGATGATGTCACCCGGCTTTACGGGAATACGTTGAAAACCGCTCAGACACCAGTCTTGCCGCCCGGTATGGCGCACAATCAAGCGATCTTCTCGCTTCTCCAGCGTGATCGCATTCTCGTCACGTGCCCACACAAACGGCTTCTCGTAGGTCCAAGACGCCTGTCCCCAGGCCGAAGCCCATACCCAATTCAACACACCCCAACACAGCAAGGCTCTTCTCATCATGTCCTCCAGTCAGTTTCCATCTCGCGAGTTTTTGCGGTTGAAAGCATACACGATCCTCGTGCGGCTGGCGAGCAACAGCAGGATGCGACGGCGGTTCCAAATCAAGGGGGTCGAGATGCTGGGAAGCGCGAGGGGGGAGGGC
>DAOTKE010000212.1:0-2927 GCA_035449085.1 Kiritimatiellia bacterium
TACGCCATGCGATCCCTCACCGCACAAAAACCGTTCAAATAAAAACGCCCTGGAGGATTGACATTCTCGCTTTCAATAGCGGTTGCAATCCTCCAAAATAAGGGATATGACGTCCATGAAACTCGACAAACAAACCGAACTCATTGCCCTGCTCGAAAAGTACCGCGAGCGGTGCCTTTGGTTTGTACGGCCGGATTATGTGCCAGCATCGCGTGAAGAGTGGTTGCACACGCTCGACCTGATCGAGCGATACGGCGACATGAACGCATTTAAACATGTGAATGAGGCCCGGGAATGGCTGTTACATCCTTCCAAAGCAGTATTTTAAAGCTTCTTGCGAGGCATCGCCAAGCGATTGGAGAGAGTTATGTTGCCGGAGGTGTCGCACCCAATCTCCTCCTGAACGCATCACGCCGGTCGCGCGGCATTGATCTTTTCCATGACACTGAACATGCGCTCAGGGAAAGTTGGCGGATGGATCGGGAATGCTTAGTGTCGGCAGGCTATCGCTTGGATGTCTTTCGGGAATCTCCCTCTTTTGTGGAGGCGCGTGTTATCCGTGAAGGCGAACAGACTGAACTGCAATGGGCGCGCGACAGCGCGTTTCGCTTTTTCCCTCTGATTGAAGATGACAGGTTGGGACTGACGTTGCATCCGTTTGACCTGGCCACAAACAAGGTGTTGGCTATGGCCGGCCGCCTGGAAGTCCGGGATTGGGTCGACTTGTTGCAGGCGGACGCTTCTGTACAACCGCTCGGGTTGCTTGTTTGGGCCGCGTGCGGGAAAGACCCCGGCTATAATCCCGCATCTCTGCTGGCCGCCATTCGCCGCCATCATTACAGCCAGGAAGAGATCGACATGCTGGATTTTGACGGCGAGCCGCCGCGAGCCGCCGACCTAGGCTCACGTTGGCATGCTGCTCTGAATGAAACCGCATCCTTTTTCAATCTGCTTCCCGTGGAACAGGCCGGCACCTGTGTCTTGGCAGATAGCGGAACGTTGTTTAACGGCTCCTGCCAGGACCTTGCCGCTGAACTTGCAAAAAACAAAGTTGTTTTTCACAAAGGTCACATCCGTGGCGTTTGGCCCATCATTCAACAACGATAAGGAGCGCGTCTCTCATGCACCAAGACCCCGCCGTATTACAAAGCACCGCCGTCGAATGGCTGCGCCAGCTTGAGAACCAGACCCTCACCCCCAAAGAGCGCATCGCGATCCCGGCGCAGGAGATGCCGGCGCAGGATCCTGCGGTGCGGCGTCACAACATGAACGAAGTCGCGTTAGGTTATAGCGCCGAACAGGCACGGCTGGAGGCTAAGCGCTGCCTGCAGTGCAAGAATGCGCCGTGCGTGCAGGGCTGCCCGGTGCGCATCCGTATTCCCGATTTCATCAAGGCCGCCGCAGAGGGCCGTTTCGACGAGGCGATCGCGATCATCCGCGAGAACAGCCTGCTGCCGGCGGTGTGCGGCCGCGTCTGTCCGCAGGAGGTGCAGTGCCAGGCGCCCTGTACGCTCGGCAAGGCACTCAAGGACGTGGACAAGGCGGTCTCGATCGGGCGTATCGAGCGCTATGTCGCGGATCTGGAGCGCGAGAGTGGTCGGCAGGCGCCGCCCGAGATCAAGCCCGCCACCGGCAAGCGGGTGGCGGTGATCGGCAGCGGGCCGGCCAGCATCACGGTTGCGGCCGACGTGCGGCGCGAGGGTCACGAGGTCACGATGTTCGAGGCGTTCCACAAGCCCGGCGGCGTGCTGATCTACGGCATCCCGGAGTTCCGTCTGCCCAAGTCAATTGTGCAGAATGAGATTGACCTGCTGCAGCGCATGGGTGTCAAGCTGGAGTTGAATTATGTGGTCGGCCGCACGCGCAAGATCAAGGATATGATGGAGCAGGACGGCTTCGACGCCGTTTTCATCGGCACCGGCGCGGGGCTGCCCAAGTTCATGAACATCCCGGGGGAGAATCTGGTGGGAGTCTTCTCCGCCAATGAATACCTGACGCGCGCCAACCTGATGAAGGCCTACGACACCGGGCACGCCCACACGCCGCTCTACACCTCCAAGAAGGTGGCGGTGCTGGGCGGCGGCAACGTGGCGATGGACGCGGCGCGCATGGCGCTGCGGCTCGGCGCGGAGGAGGTGCATCTGGTCTACCGCCGTACGGAAAAAGAGATGCCCGCGCGTGTCGAGGAGGTCGCCCACGCCCGCGAGGAGGGGGTGGTCTTCCACATGCTGCAGAACGCCGTGCGCATTCTCGGCGACGAGCAGGACCGCGTGGTCGGCATGGAGTGCCTGCGTTACGAGCTGGGCGAGCCCGACGCCTCGGGACGCCGCAGCCCGGTGCCGATCCCCGGCAGCGAGTTCCGCATGGCGGTCGACACCGTGATCGTCGCGATCGGCAACGGCTCCAACCCGCTGATCAGCCAGACCACCGAGGGGCTGGCCGTCAACAAGTGGGGCAACATCATCGTGGACGAGCATGGCAAGAGCTCGATCGACGGCATTTACGCCGGCGGCGACATCGTGCTGGGCGCCGCGACCGTGATCCTCGCGATGGGCGAGGGGCGTCGCGCCGCCGCCGCGATCAACGCGTATCTGGCCAGGAAGTGACAGTCGCCCATCGATCTGGCGGATCCGACTGATCAGGCTGAGCAGTCGGATCTGTCCGCCCCGCTATGAAACGCCTGACGCCCAGAGACTACACGATACCCGAAGAGATCTCGCACAGCGCGATCCACGCGGTGGGCAGTCATCTGGGCGCGGCCATGGTGGCTCTGTTGGTGGTCTTCGGCGCACAGAGCGGCGCGCTGGTTCCCTGGAAGGTCGTCAGCGGCGCGGTTTTCGGCGCTTCCATTATCCTGCTGTACTCGGTCTCTTCGGTCTACCACGCGGTCATGCACCCGCGCGCCAAGCAGGTGCTGGAGGTGTGTG
>DAOTKE010000213.1:0-2831 GCA_035449085.1 Kiritimatiellia bacterium
TTTTGCCAGAAAACCTTTCACAAGGAGAACAGCCTTCTCATCTTACCTCAAGTTAGGGACAAGGGGACGCGGCACTCATGCGAATGGAATGGAGAGCAGGTTTCAGCACGATGGGCTGGCGCTGTCTGGCGCTTGCGATAGGATTGCTCGCAGCGGTCGGCGCGCAGTCGCGTCCGGTGGTCTTCGTGTCGATCCCGCCGCAGGCGTGGCTGGTCAAGCGACTGGCTGGCGACGCGGTCGAAGTCCAGACGTTGATGGTTGCAGGGGCGAACCCGCATACCTATGAACCGAATGCGCGCCAGCTTCGCAAATTGGCGGCGGCCACGCTCTACCTGACGATCGGCATGCCGTTCGAAGCTCCGCTGGCCAAGCGCGCCGCGGCACTCAATCCGTCGCTGTCCGTGGCGGCGATGGATGCCGGCATCATCAAGCGTGGTGCGCCTGCCCATGACCATGACCACGATCACGGTGCGCCGGGGCATGTCTGCTGCGGGGCGGGCGGCGACCCGCACATCTGGTTGTCATCGCATCTGATGTGTGCCATGGCCTCGAATACGGTGGCCGCGCTGGAACAGGCGCTGCCGGCGCTCCGGCCAGGACTGGCGGAGCGGTTGGCGGCGACCGTGGCGGAAATCCGTACGACCGACAACGCGGTGCGCGAGCGGCTGGCGGGACTCAGGACGCGCACATGGGTGGTCTATCATCCGTCGTGGTCGTATTTCGCGGAGCGTTACGGGCTCAAGTTGCTGGCAGTCGAGGAGGACGGCAAGCCCCCTTCGGCTCGGCATTTGGCTGAAATCATCCGACAGGCACGAGAGGCAGGCGTACGCGTCGTGTTCACTGAACCGCAGTATGACCGGCGTCCGGTGATGACGCTGGCCAAACAGGTGGGCGCACGGCTTGAGGTCATCGATCCGTTGGCCGAGGCTTGGCCGGATCTGATGCGCGATGTGGCGGCCAAGTTGTCTGCAGGAGACGCGCCATGAGTACCGGAGCCGAGCCGGTCATTGACGTGCGCGATGTCTGCTTCGCCTACAGCGGGCAAGAGGTCCTGCACAATGTCACCTTCAGTGTGGCGCCGCACGCGCTGGTGGCGGTGGTCGGCCCGAATGGCGGCGGCAAGACCACGCTGCTCAAGCTGTTGCTGGGTGAATACGCGCCGCGCTACGGCACGATCCGTGTGTTGGGTGCCGAGCCCGCAGCGGTGCGCACACGCGTCGGGTATGTGCCACAGGCCGCGCCGTTCGACCCTTCGTTCCCGGTTTCGGTGAGCGAGGCGGTGCTGATGGGGCGCGTGGCCAAGAGCCGTTTCGGGCACTACAGACGGGCGGACCACGCAGCGGCTGAACTGGCGCTGGAGCGGGTGGGGCTTTCCGGTTCCGGGCGGCGCGCGTTCGCCGAACTGTCGGGCGGTGAACGTCAGCGCGTGCTGATCGCGCAGGCGCTGGCGGGCGGCTCTGAGCTGTTGCTGTTGGACGAACCGGTGGCGAATGTCGATCCGGAGCACGCCAGCCGGCTGTATGAACTCTTCAAGACACTGACGCAGGAGATCACGGTCATGATGGTCTCGCACAATTTGAGCGTGGTGACCGGGCATGCGACGCACGTGCTCTGTATCAACGGCACGGCGGGCATGCACGCGCTGGGCGAGGTGGCCTCGGCAACCTTCACCGAGGCGTTCGGCGGCAGCCTGGCGGCGATCCGTCACGAGGCCGACTGCCATGTACTCGATCCGACGGCGGCGATGCACGCGCCGCACCTTGGCGAGTGAGAGTGGGCCGTCAGTAGGCGAGCCCCGGCACGCGCGGAATCAAAGCGAGACGCTGCTGGGTCCACTGCTGAATCTGCGCGTCATTTTCGGGCTTATCCAATTCGTTGGCGTGCTGCTCCTTCCAGGCGCGGAACTTCAGATGGATCGCATCATAGGTTTTGCGGAGCTGCGCCTCGGCCATTTTCATCTGACGCAGGGAGTCCTCGATACGCATCTTTTCAAGTTCGGACGCCTTGTCGCGCTTGAGCGAGAGTTCCCTGGCGGTTTCGATGTGGGCCATCAGCTTCTTGTAAGCCGCCTGGTACTCCGCGAAGAAGGGGTTCTTATCGGCCGCCCGCTGGAGCAACTCCTTCTTGCGGGCCGCTATTTTGCCGGTCAACACATAATAGGCCTTCAGGTCGTCACGTTGCCGCTGCGACAGCTTCTTGTAGTCACCGGTAAAGAGGAAAACGTCAGACGCGCTGACCAGCACGGGGGTGGCCGCGATGTTCTCCTCCTTGAGCACACACTCGACCATGCCGCCTTTGGAGGAGGTGCGCGTGCCCAGGAAATCGAGTAACACGCCGGCCTCGACATCGCCAGCGCGCGAACCATCGAGCGCGTAGTAGACAGTCCGCTGGTGCGTGATGCCCCAGCCGGGTCTTTCACCGCGCTGCGCCAGATAGATGCCATTCAGCGCCGGCGGCAGCTCCTCGAGTTGCGGTTCCTGAGGCACAGGACGTGTCAGCCCGGCGGATACCGGCGCAGCCTCAGCACGTGCCTCCGCACGGTCAGCCATCTGGATACGTGCGGCAACAACGGGTTGTTTTGCATCCGGTACTGAAGGAGCCGATATTTTCAACCATTCAGGAACATACGGCCGGGCCAAAGGTGCCGCAACAAACACACCCGCTGTGCTGGTCACAGCCACTGTCAGATAGATAGGCCAAAAAAATCGCATGGGGTTCAGGGTAACAAACAACGAGGCGGGGGCTCAAGCCCATCATTGGGACACCAGCAATACCAGCAGGGCGTTTTTATTTGAACGGTTTTTGTGCGGTGAGGGATCGCATGGCGTACG
>DAOTKE010000214.1:0-2734 GCA_035449085.1 Kiritimatiellia bacterium
TCAGTTGGTGCTGACGCGCCGGAACTCGACCTTGCGCAGGATGCGAATCTGGAGGTAGGTGAAGCCGATCAGTGCGACACCGAGGAACCACGCCATCGTGGTGGCGGTGCTGAAGCGCAGGTTGTTGTAGGCCTCTTTCCAGATTGCGAGACTCAACACGTTGGTGGCATCGCCGGGACCACCGAAGGTCAGCAGGAAGATGCTGCCCATCCCTTGGAAGGCGGCGATGAACGCGCCGACGAAGTTGATCACCATCAGCGGCAGCAGTTGCGGATAGGTGATGTGGCGGAAGCGGCTCAGAATGCCGGCGCCGTCGATGGCCGCCGCCTCATAGTAGTCGGGCGGCAGCGCCTGCAACGCCGCCACGTAAATCAGACTGGCCATACCCGCACCGGCCCACACACCCGGCAAGATGCAGCAGAGCATCGCCAGTGAGGGATCCTGCAACCAGGTCTGCCGCGCCACGCCGAAAAACCCGAGTATCTGATTCAACATGCCATTCTCGGTCGGGTCGTACATCAGCTTCCAGAGCAACGCGATCACCAGTGCGCTGGTGAGGTGCGGCAGGAAGTAGAGCGTGCGGTAAAAGATTTTGCCGCGCGGGATTTCGGACAGCATCAACGCCAACAGCACCGGCGTGAGAAAGCCCAGCAGCAGCGTCAAACCCACATACTGAAAGGTGCGTCCCCACGCGGCCCAGAAGCCCTTGTCGGTGGCCACAAGAATGAAGTTGTCGAGCTCGGCCCATGTGGTCTCGCCCACGATGCGGTACTCCTGAAAAGCCATGACCGCGCCGCGGATCAGGGGATAGTAACTCCAGAGCGCAATCGAGAGCAGCGCAGGCGCGAGCATCAGCCACGGAGACAGGGAAGCGGGGAACGGGAGACGGGAGACGGGCGCCCCGACAGTCCCGGCAGCGCCGGACTTCCGCTTGAAGGCCAGACCGAAACAGATGAGCGCGGTGATCGCGACGATGCCGATGAGTACACGGGCGAGCGGACGTTGGCGCGCGAGCACCTCCTCGGGTGCGCGGAACATCAGTCCGCGGTTGGCGTCGTCATTGATGCTCCGCAGCGCGGCGGCGTAGTCGAAGTTCTCGCCGGTGTCGGCCAGCAGCACGCCGAGCAGGCGGCGGTCGATCAGGTCCGACACCGCCTGCCAGAAGCCGGCGAAGGGTTCGGTGCGCGCCAGAATCTCACCGTTGGCGATACGCTCGTAATTGCGCCGGATGCCGGGCGGCACTTCGTCCAGATACTCGGTAAAGCCCAGACGTTCGAGGTCGGCAGGCGTACACCAGCGCGCGTGGCCTTCCAGCACCTTCTGTTTGACCGTCTCGTCGTTGACCGCCTCGCTGGCGAGTTGTTCGATGCAGCGCCACACCAGATCGCGCTCGGCCTTGGGGCGGCGTCCCACGCCCTCGGTCATGCTGTAGAAGTGCTTGTGTGCCTGAAAGACCGGCTTCATTCCCGGCCGCGCGGCGGGAAAGGGCATGATGCCGACCATGTCGGGCGGCAGGTTGAGGTCGCGCGTGAGCTGCTCGACCAGCTCGGCACCGGAGAAGAGCGCCACCACCTCGCCTTGCGCGAAGAGCTGCGGCAGGTCTTGCGTCAGACGCGGCAACGCGCGCGCCACGCCCTTGATCACGTCGCTTTCGGCAAAGGCGATCTCGCGTCCGTCGGCCAATGTCACGCGCCCGGCGGCCAGATCGTCGGGCGTGAGATCGACCGGTTCGCCGCTCTGCGGGTCGCGCAACCAGGGGGCCCAGGCCAGACGGTGGGTGAAGGCTGCCGCTTCGATGGCTTCGGGCGAGTCGAAATTCGCCTGCCAGACGGCTGCTACTTCCGATAGGTTTTCGCCGGTTTCGGACACGACGAAGCGTGTCTCCTCCATGGCGAAACGGTGACTGCGTCCCGTGGTAGGCGAAACGCGCACGGAGACGATCGGCGAACCGCCCGCAGCCTGCATCCACGGCAACCAGCTCCACGGCCGGTTCTCAAGACCGAAGGCGCGTTGACCGCGCTGCACCTTGGCACCAGCCACTTGCTTGCCCGGAAAGGTGAGACGCTGGCACCAGCGGAAAAACTCGTCCCAGGTTGCGGGGATGTATTCGGGATCGACCCCGGCTTGCCGCACCAGGTCTTTGCGATAGACGATGCCGTAATACCAGATACCGGCCATCGGCAGGCCGTAGACCTTGCCGTCGCGCGTGGCGACCTGACGCCAGAGCGGCGGCACGTGCCGCCAGCCGGGCCAGCGCGCCTCGGCGTCGCTGATCTGACCGTCGCCATCGGTGTCTTCACCAAGCCATTCGTTGAGCGGGTAGCAGAACCCCTGCTCGATGTCGTGCCGGATGATGTGGAACCAGCAGAAATAGATGTCCGGCGCAGTGCCACCAGCGAGCGAAAGCATGAACGGGGCACGGCCACCGGCACCGGGCAAACTCAGGCCGCCCCACTTCTGAGGATTGAGGCGCGGCTCCTCGCGTGCGAGAGAGAGAATCTGGCGCGTAATAGGGCTTTCCGGCAAATCGGGGTCGTAACCCTGCAGAAAGGTAACGGTGATCGGCTCGGTGGTCGCCGCCGCGTAACTGGCAAGCATCGACAGGAGAGCGGCCAGCAGATTACACAGAACATTTTTGGGGAGGCATGGCTCGGCTTTGTTTAACCACGAAACACAAAAGGCGTTTGAAATTTGTGATTTGTGATTTGTGATTTTGGGGGCGCAAGTCGCAAGA
>DAOTKE010000215.1:0-2687 GCA_035449085.1 Kiritimatiellia bacterium
TCCCCCCTCGCGCTTCCCAGCATCTCGACCCCCTTGATTTGGAACCGCCGGGGCACCGCCCATGTGTTTGACAATCCAAGATCGATCATGATAACGTAATACCGTCATCAATCGATGGAGGTTCTGTTATGTATGCCGTCACATTGTCGCCGAAATTCCAGGTCGTCATCCCGCTGCCTGTCCGCCGCAACATGGGTCTTCGTTCCGGCCAGAAGATGCAGGTCGTGGAGCACGAGGGCCGGATTGAGCTCATCCCTGACCGGGACATCACGGAACTGAAGGGCTTTCTTAAGGGGATCAACACGGCGTTCGAGCGCGAGGAGGACCGCGTATGAACGTGGTCGACACCTCGGGGTGGCTGGCGTACTTTGCGGGAGAGCCGAATGCCAAGCACTTCGCTCCGGCCCTCCAGAAACCGCAGGAACTCGTGGTGCCCACGGTCACGCTCTACGAGGTGTTCAAGGTCGTTCTCCGGGAGTCCAGCGCGAATGCCGCGCTTCAGGCCGTGGCCGCCATGCAGAAAGGCACGGTCGTCGACCTCACCCCGAAGCTGGCGCTCGCCGCCAGCAAACTGAGTCTGCGGCACGCCCTGCCCATGGCCGACGCGATTATCTTCGCTACCGCCCAAGCGTTCGAAGCCACGCTCTGGACGCACGACGCCCATTTCAAGGCCATCGACGGCGTAAAGTACATGGCGCGCGCGCGACCGGCCAGTGCAACACCTGAAGTTTGGGAAACGGCTACGCGGTGAAGGGCACTTGTGCGCGCGAGGCGCAAGCGCAGGAGGCGCTGCCCGCGCAAAGAGTTGAACCTTTCGCCGGCGCAGGTACGGAACTGGATCAGAAAGGAACTGCCCCGCCCCGTTGCGAGCGGTGGGGTGGATCGTCCGGAACAGACGGCTTGCGCCCTTGTGATCGAAGATGTGTTTCGGCGTTATCCCGAAGCTTGGGGCGCAATCTGCCAACTCGGTGCGGCGACAGAGAGAGACGGAAATGCCGACTTCAAGAAGTGGGAGATGTTAGTCGAGAAAATGACAAAATACCTGTGGTTGAAATAAAGTCCCAAGGATGATACAATAAGGATCAGTTTCGCCAAACAATGTCCTCAAGCTGGAGGAATGAACATGAATGTGATGAAACGTGTTGCTCATGTAATAGTCAGGAGATGGGCTTACCTTTTCGTGGCGGGTTTCATTGGTGTGGTTGTGTTCCCGGCATCCGTCGCGTCGGCTGCGGGCTGGACCACGCAGAGCTATGTGCAGGACGGCCTCGTGACGCACTTCGACGCCATCGACAACGTGAAAACGGGGTCGCATGATCCGTCCGCCACCGTCTGGATGGATCTCGTGGGCAACGCCACATTGACGCTCAACGCCAGTGCCTTCTGGGGTGGGAACTATCTGAACTGCGGCACCAATAAGCAGGTGATCTCCGATGCGACCGTGGTCAACACCTTCAGCGCCACGGTCGAGGCGGCCGTCAATGTCGATCTCATTGGGCGGGGCGACCATACCTCGACCGTCTGGCCGTTCGTGGTCAGCAGCAGCAGTCTGAGCTTCCATGGTGCCGGCGACGCCTCGCGCACGTTCCGCTTCTTCGTGAATGGCGCCGATCCGCGTCCGCAAGCGCCGGACATCTACACCAACACCTTGAGCGGCATTTCGGACGGCACCCGATACTACATTTACAAGGACGGCGTGTTGGCCGGTTCCACGACGAATGCCGGGACGGGCAGGGCCAACGGCAACACCTGGAGTTTCTGCGATCCCAACAAAGGCATCATCAACGCCTGGATCTACTCCCTGCGGGTTTACAACCGTGCGCTCACCGAGGCGGAGGTGCTCCAGAACGCGTTGGTGGACCGTTTCCGTTTCCACGCCTGGCACATCGAGGGAACCGGCGCCGAGGTCGACTGGAGCGCGGCTCCCTGGCTTGACCCGCAACGTCAGGCGTCCGCCTCCGTTCCGCCCGCCACCACCAACGACTGCGCTGTGGTGGACAACGCGATCGTGAATGTGTCACCGCTCGACCAACCCGCGCTGGCCTCGCTGCTGCTCGCGGATGGCGCCGTGCTGAACGTGGCGGAGGGCGCGGTCGTTTCGGTGAAGGAACTCTATGTCGAGGGCGTGAAGGTCGCCCGCGGCATCTACTCGGGCGGGGACAATCTCGACTGGGTGACGGGGGCCGGCGTCGTGCGCGTCGCCGGGGATCCGGATCGTGCCATCCCCTCCATAATCCCCACGGCGGCCGCCGACGGGTGGTATGAGTTCGGCGACACCGATGGCAGAGTCGGTGTCGCGGTGGGGTACATGTCGTCCGGGAGCTCGTATCACTACATGAAAGGCGAGCGGCCGGTATGGGACGAATATGCCTTCCCCGTCGGCGCGAAGCTGCGTCTCAAGGGGTACATCCTCCTGGACACGGTTCCCGCCAACGCCTTCAGCGAGGTCGATTTCTCCCAGCTCACGTATCTGATGCTCCATTCGCCCCTGGCGTTTGCCGACAACACACCGATAGGAATCAACAGCGGCGCGAGCTTCCGCTATCAGCCGGGCACTTGGACGTCCTACACGGGGCTCTGGTGGATCACGTCGGCGCCCACCCTCAGCGAGGCCGACAATTATAAATGCGGCGCCGATATCAGGATGAATGGCGGAACCTTCCGCGTGTTTGGTGACGGCATTTCCT
>DAOTKE010000216.1:0-2283 GCA_035449085.1 Kiritimatiellia bacterium
CTGGGGACGGACCGGTTGGGGCACCGTGATCTTTGATGGTCCGATCACGAGTACCACCGCGACGACTTTTGAACTGCAGCGGGGCACGAATATTATTACCGGCAAGAACGGTGGGTTGAATTTTACCTCCACCAGTTCCAGCGCACGCCTCTATGTCGGCCGTTACGCCGACAGTATCGCGACTCTGATCATCAGCAACGGTGTGCACGTGGTGCGTGGCGGCGACCGCGAATCCAACGCGAATTTTGTCGGCGTCAACGCGACCGGCCATCTGCTGATGGAAGGCGGTAGCCTGACTCTCACATACCTGCGCCTGGCGATCAACAACGGCAATGGCTCGATCACGGTCAACGGCGGTCGGCTCGAGGCCACCGCCGGTAGCGACACAGCCTCCCTGAGCGGCTACGCACTGATGATCGGCAACAACTATCAGGACAGCACTACCGCGTCCCACGGATCCGGCACGTTAACGGTCAACGGTGGCGAAGCGCTCTTCACGAACGGCATCATCAAGATTGGCAGCAAGAATAGCGGATCCACCGGCGCTCAAGCCATCGTGTTGAACGGCGGTACGCTGGCTACGCGACGGATTTATGTGGATGCCTGTCCCAATGTGACCAAAACCCTGACCTTCAACGGCGGGCTGCTGCGCCTGTGTGACAGCGGTGCGCTGATCGACGGCCCCGGCTCTTCAAACGACGCGCTGACACTCAATGTCGGCGACGGTGGTGCGAACATTGATACGGGAAACAACTCGCTGACACTCACGCCGCCGCTGTTGGGTGCGGGTAAGGGGGGGCTGACCAAATTCGGTGCGGGGAGACTCACACTGACGGGGGCGAGCACCTATCTCGGCCCGACGCGCGTGCTGGGTGGCCTGTTATGTTTTGGCGGCGAGGCGACGGCTCTTCAGCCGGATCTCGCGGTGGCTTCCGGCTGCGGCGTGAGCCTGTGCGACGGAGCGTTTTCGGTTTTCGCACCGCGTACGCTCGCGTGCGGGACTGCGGCACCCGTGATCGTTGAGCTTGAGACCTCCGGGAACAGTGCGGCCAGCGACCGTCTGGTGCTGCCGGACGGAGCCGTGCTGGACCGTCTCGCGTTTGCCCCGGTCGTTCAGGGTACGCAGATCCGGTCATCACGTCCGGGCGATTATACCGTGCTCGCCTACACGGGCAGTGCACCGGATGTCAGTCGTTTCTTTGTGCCTGATCCGGCTGTGAACCGTATTTACAGTTTTCATTTGAACGAGAGCGAGAAGACCGTCACGATGCGCATTGCCGTTGGTGGCGGAACGGTCTCCGAATGGCTGCTGCCGGGCGGAGGCGCGTGGGGTACCGCAGGGAACTGGACAATCCTGCCGGCCAACACGGCCGGAAGCGTCGTACGCCTGGGCTCGGCGATTCTTGCGCCGGCCACGATTAACGCGGCATCCCCGGTCACGCTGGGGTCACTGATTCTCGACAACCCGAATGCCTACACGCTGGGCGGATCGGGGTTCACCTTCGATGCTGGTGGCGCAACGGCATCAATCAACGCGTTACAGGGTGCACATGTCATCGATGCGCCGCTGACTTTAGACGACGACCTGGCTGTGGCACCGGATGCCGGCGCATCGGTCACCTTTGCCGGTGCGATCGGCGGCGACGGCGCACTGGTCAAAACCGGCGCAGGCGACCTGGCCCTGACACAGGCCAATACGTTTGGTGGTGGTCTGCGCCTGCAACAAGGTGCGGTGGTGCTTTCTGGACCGGCTAATCTGGGCAGCGGCCCCATCTCGGCTGAGGGTGGATCCGGATTCAGGATGACAGGTGCGACACCGATCACGCTGAACAACGGAATGGTCCTGGTGAATGGCGTCACCTGCAACACGCTCAATACGGATTTGACGCTGGCCGGGAATCTGACATGGGCGAGCGGACAATCCCTGCAGAAGACCGGGGCGCACGAACTGCGCCTGGGCGGTACGGCCGTCGGGACTTCCGGCGCGCGTATCGGCATCGAGCGCGGTACGTTACGCTTTCTGGGCGGTTCTGATGTTACGCTGGAAAGTGATGATCGCGACACGGTGAGGATGACCGTGAACAACGGTGATTCCCGCACGGTCATCATCGATGAAGGCGCGCACGTGGACATCAACGGTTTCTACATGGAGTATGGGGTTAGCAATACGGTCATCGTTCAAGGCGGAACCCTGAATATGCGTGGCGGTGGCTCATATAAAGACCTTTGTCCACTAGCATCCCATAGGCCGCGCAATCAGCCCTTACCCATGCGTATTTGCTT
>DAOTKE010000217.1:0-2175 GCA_035449085.1 Kiritimatiellia bacterium
ATGCCCTTGACAAGCCTTCTCATAGAAGCGTTGAGCGTTGAACGTTGAGCGTTGAGCGTTGAACATTGAACATTGAGCATTATCCCGTCGTTGGTTCCCGGCTCCGTCGGGTGGCGGGCTAACCGACACCTACAGGACACTGCAAAAACGGTCGCCCGGCACCAGAGGATGACCGTTCAAAAACGATTTGCCGTCCATGCGCCGGCCGCCGTCGGGCTGCACCGCCGTCAGGCAGAGCAGGCCGTCGCCGGTGGTGACGAGCGGCCCGACCGGCGTGATCAGGCAGACCGTGCCGGGCGCGGCCTGCTCGTAGCCGGCCACGCTCTCGCGCACGACCTCGGCCTGCAGGATCTTGATGCGCTCGGGGGCGGCCCCTTTTTCGGCGCGCGCCGGCAGGAAAGTGAAGGCGCCGGGCCACGGCTCGTAGGCGCGCGTACGCCGTTCGATCAGCGAGGCCGGCAGCGACCAGTCGATCTGGCCGTCGGCCTTCTGCATCTTGGGGGCATACGTGGCCTGCGCGTGGTCCTGCGGCTCGCGCGTCAGTTTGCCGGCGATCATCAGGCGCAGCGCCTTGACCATCGTGACGGCCCCGAGGATCGCGAGACGCTCCATCAGCGTGACCGCCGTGTCGTCGGAACAGATCGGCTCGATCGCCTTGAGCAGCATGTCGCCGTCATCCATGCCGGCCGCCATCTGCATGACGGTCACGCCGGTGACCTCGTCGCCCGAGGCAATGGCCGCCTGCACCGGCGCCGCGCCGCGGTATTTCGGCAGCAGCGAGAAATGGCCGTTGATGCAGCCGTACGGCGGCAGCGCCAACAGGCGACTTCCAAGAAACTGGCCGAAGGCCACCACGACAATCACGTCGGGCTTGAGCCGCTCGATCTGCGCAAGCACCTCGGGCGCGTTCACCTTCTCCGGCGTGATGATCGGGGAGACATTCTTCTCGACCGCGAAAGCCTTGCAGGGGCAGGGCGTGAAGCGTTGCCGCCGGCCCGAGGGACGGTCCGGCTGGGTGACAACGCCGACCACCTCCACCTGCGGCGCACGCAGCAGCGCGCGCAAGGTGACCGCCGACGCTTCAGAAGATCCCATGAAGACAATACGCATGCACGATACCCTGTTGCTCAAGACTTTCCTCAAGATTACCACATCGTGCGCGACATGACGCACACAATTTTTCACAGGCCGGGAATTTCCGCGCGCAGCGCAGCGAGGATGCGTCCCGAGAGCGAAGACTGGTTGAGCGTGTAAAGATGAATGCCCGGTGCGCCGTGCGCCAGCAGGTCACGGCATTGGGCGAGCGCGAAACGGAACCCGGCCTCCGCGACATCCTCGGCCGCGGCCGCCTGGCGCAGGTCGTCCGGGATCGAGCAGCCGGAGAGCGCGACAAAGCGCTCGATCTGCCGGGCCGAGCTGAGCGGCATGATGCCGGGCAGCAGCGGGATGGTGACGCCGGCGGCGCGCGCCTGGGCGACGAAATCGTGATAGACCGCGTTGTCGAAAAAGAGCTGCGTGACCGCGAAATCCGCGCCGTTCTCCTGCTTGAGTTTCAGGAAGGCGATGTCGCGGGCCGGCGAGCGCGGCTGACCCTCCGCCAAGGACTCGGGATGGCCTTCCGGATAGGCGGCGCAGCCGATTTTGAACTGCGGCCAGCCGTCCCGGATAAAACCGATCAGATCGCTGGCATGGGAAAACCCGTAGGGATGCGGACGGAAGCTGCTTGCGCCCTGCGGCGGATCGCCGCGCAGCGCCATGATGGCCGGCACCTGTTTGGCGGCCAGCCGGTCCAGGATTCTGGAAAGCTCCACCTGCGAGTGGCCGAGACAGGTGAGGTGCGCCATGGCGAGCAGCTCCAGGTTGTTCTGCAGCGACGCCACCAGGTCCACCGTGTTCTCGCGCGTGCTGCCGCCGGCCCCGTAGGTCACCGAGACAAAATCCACACCCAGACGCGCGGTCTCGGACAGCGTCGCATACAGCCGCGCCCAACCCTCCGGCGTTTTGGGCGGAAAGAATTCAAACGAAATGGTCGGGTGACCGCTCTGGAGTTTTTCGAAAAAAGTCATGGAAGCGCAGGAGTATACGCCAACGGCTGGATGTGGTAAAGTCGAAGCCTATGAACCCGGCGGTTCCAAATCAAGGGGGTCGAGATGCTGGGAAGCGCGAGGGGGGAGG
>DAOTKE010000218.1:0-1861 GCA_035449085.1 Kiritimatiellia bacterium
CTCAGGATCCGGTGTGGCGGCCTCCGGCGTCAGGCTCGTCGTGTAGGCAAATGATAAAAAGTTGGTTTCAGCGGCACACGCCATACCCACCGACAGCAACAGGCCGGACAGGCAACTCAACCTCTTCAACTTTACCATCGTGAACCTCCTCTTCTCTTTTTCTGAACGTTGAGCGTTGAACGTTGAGCGTTACCCTCTCGACCCTTCGCGACACGACCGTGTGACGTCTTCGCCTACACCCCGATCCCATCTGCACAGAGATCGGGGCAGATCACTGACTACAACGCCGTCTGTCTTGCCTCAGATCGAGACGGGCGCCTCCCACCCCTTGCGGTAGGTGCGGCGCAGCAGACGGTCCGCATCCTCTGAGTTCGGGATGCGCAGCCGCCGGGCATCCCACACCAGCTCCGTATCCGGCACGCGGATCGCCACCGTGCCGAGCAGGATCGCCTCGGCCATGGGTCCGGTCTGCTGGAAGTGCGACTCGCACATCTCGACACCGAGAATGGCGTCCAGGAAGTGATGGTAGTGGTTGCGCGGCGGCAGCTTCGGCTTGGGATAGCCGCCGAACTTGCCCTTCGGCAGCAGTACCGGACCGGAAGTGTGCGGCAGCAGCAGGGCACCCTCGGTGCCGAGCACCATGGCCGACTCGGCCGGATACTCGGTGAATCCCGCCTCGCGGGCCAGAGCCTGCACGTCTTCGGGCGGATAGATCAAGCCGTCGAACCACTCCATCGTGTAGGGCTTGCCGTCGCTGGCTTTGCACCCCGGAAAGGTCCAGGTGATATGGTCGCTCTGCGGCCACACGTCGGCACGACGCGCGCGATCGCTCTTCCAAGAAGACTGGACCTCCGCCTTGATGGTCAGAGGGGCGGTCGCGCCCAGATTCATGCCCTTCCACACCGCATCGAAAATGTGGCAGCCGATGTCGCCGGACCAGCCTGTCCCGAAGTCCTGCCACGCGCGCCACTTGGCCGGATGATAGATCTTCGGGGCATATTCGCGCTCAGGTGCCGTACCCAGCCACAGATCCCACGCCAGATGCGCGGGAACCGGCTCACCCTTTGCCGGACGCGGCCCGACAAGCCGATACTCGTCAATGGCACCGGGACGGTTGGAACAGAGGATCACCCGCTTCACGGCACCGATGGCCCCCTCGCGCAACCACTGGACGCCGAGGCGGTCACCCACGCCCGAAGCGTGCTGCGTGCCGAGCTGCGTCACCACGCCCGCGCGTCTGGCCGCCTTCGAGAGCGCACGGCACTCGGCCACATCGTGACAGAGCGGCTTCTGGCAATAGACGTGCTTGCCCGCCCGCATGGCGTTCAGCGCGATCAACGCATGCATGTGATCGGGCACCGAGGCGTTGACCGAATCGATGTGGTCGCCCTCTTTTTCAAGCATCTCGCGCCAATCGGTGTAACGGCGAGCGCCCGGCACCAGCGCGGCGGCCCTGTCCAAATGGTTCTTATCCACATCGCAGATCGCCACGATCTCGGTACGCTCATGAGACTTGAAATTCGTCAGGTCGTTGTAACCCATGCCGCCCACGCCGATACAGGCGTGCGCCACCTTGCCGTTCGGAGAAATACGACGCGGCTTACAGGTCGAGCAGCCCGCCAGGGTGCCGACTGCCGCTACTGCCGTTGCTGAGAGAAAGTGCCGCCGATTCATGCCCATCATCCCGTCCTCCTCCTTGATTAAAATCCCACCGCTTGTCACCAACGGACCCGATGATGAAAACGGAGTTTCATCATCCCGTTTCAAAGGCTCTTCGTCAACCTTGAATTGTACCGTATCCAGACCGCCCCAGGGCGTTTTTATTTGAACTGGGCTCGCGCGTTGTTTATCAGGGAAACAC